>NZ_KB913028.1:1079965-1450581 GCF_000384135.1 Succinispira mobilis DSM 6222 | reverse complement strand
ATAAATGTGTGAGGTGCAATATGTCCCAATTATTTATTTGTTATCCCAAATGCACAACTTGTAAAAAAGCAAAAGATTGGTTGCAGGTGAATGCAATTGATTTTCAAGAGCGAGATATAAAAACTTGTAATCCAACTGTAATTGAGCTTCGTCAGTGGTATAAACTCAGTGGCTTACCCTTGAAAAGTTTTTTTAACACTAGTGGACTAAAGTATAAAGAACTACAACTTAAAGATAAATTAGCCACGCTAAGTGAACAAGAGCAGCTAGAGTTATTAGCTAGTGATGGGATGTTGGTAAAGCGTCCTTTACTAATTGCTGAAAAAACAGTTTTGGTAGGCTTTAAAGAAGTTCAGTGGCAGGGGTTGAAGAATTTATGAAGTTAATATCGTGGAATGTAAATGGTTTTCGTGCTTGTTTGCAAAAAGGATTTGCCGAATTTTTTACGCAGGTCGATGCCGATATTTTTTGTTTACAAGAAACAAAAATGCAAGAAGGGCAAGCGAATTTTAATCCAGAAGGCTATTTTGCTTATTACAATAGTGCTATTAAAAAAGGTTACTCAGGTACAGCGGTGTTTAGCAAACAGCAACCCTTGCAAGTAACTTTAGGCATTAATGATCAATATAACGATGAAGGGCGAGTTCTAACTTTAGAATATCCAGAATTTTATTTGGTTAATTGTTATGTTCCTAATTCACAAACTGAATTAGCGCGTTTGGAATATCGGTTACAATTTGAAGATACTATGAGAAATTATTTAAGCGATTTGAACAAGCGAAAACCAGTAATATATTGTGGCGACTTAAATGTAGCGCATCAAGAAATTGATTTAAAAAATCCTAAGACTAATACGAAAAGTGCTGGGTTTACGTTAGAAGAACGAGAAAAGTTTTCTCAGTTATTGACAGCTGGCTTTACAGATAGTTATCGTTATTTATATCCTGAAACTACAGGGGTATATTCGTGGTGGTCTTATCGCTTCAAAGCGCGTGAGAAAAATGCTGGGTGGCGGATTGATTATTTTGTAGTTGCAAATTCTTTAGCAAAACAGATTATAGATGCTAAAATCCATATGCAGGTATTGGGCAGCGATCATTGTCCGGTAGAATTAGAAATTAAGATATAGTTAAAAAGTTCCTTGAATTTAATCGACCCCCAAAAGTTAAGGTAATGATAGGTAGCCAAATTTATGGATACACATCAAAAATTTAACAAATGGGGGTCGGTTTTTTAATTTGCCAGATAAGTTGCCACGCGTTCTACATCAACTTTGCTAGCTTCAGGAATACCCTGTAAAGGATAAGTAAGATTTAACTCTTGCCATTTTTTTAAGGCGAGAGTGTGATAGGCTAACAAGTCGATGGTTGGTTTGTGGGGCAAGCTATGGATTAAATCTTTTAATGCTTGTAAATCAGCTTCAGTATCGTTAATACTAGGAATAACAACATAACGCAAAACTAAAGGGACACGCGCACTAACTAAGGAGAGATTTTCTAAAATATGTTTATTAGTTTTACTAGTTAAGTGCCGATGTTTTACGGGATCGACTACTTTAACACAAAACAAAACTTGATCAACATAGGGCAAAACTTGTTCTAACTTAGCTCGAGGACAATCACCAGAAGTGTCTAAAACCGTATGAATATTAGCTGTACGGCAAGCTTTAAAAAGTTCAATTAAGAACTCTGGTTGTTGTAAAGGTTCACCACCACTGATAGTTATGCCCCCGCCAGAATTTTCATAGAAAGGGCGATATTCTTCATATTTAGCTAAAATTTCATCTACGCTTATTTGCTTATTACCACGCGCCCAAGTATCAGGATTATGACAAAAGCTACAGCCTAGAGAGCAACCTGCTAAAAAAACTACTAAACGAATTCCAGGGCCGTCAACTGTCCCAAAATTTTCTAAGGAGTGAAAATAAGCTTTGCTCATAGTTGCGAATAAATAGTGCGGCTAATAACTTCTTGCTGTTGGCGCGCACTAAGTTTAATAAAATGTACAGCATAGCCAGAAACACGAATAGTTAGTTGCGGGTATTTAGCAGGATTTTTCATAGCATCTTCTAAAATAGCACGGTCGAATACATTAACGTTGATATGGTGTCCTTTTAGTTGTGCATAAGCATCTAATAGGCCAGTAAGATTGGCTATTTGTTGCTGTTTAGTTTTGCCGAGGCTATTTGGTAAAACCGAGAAGGTATAAGATATGCCATCTAAGCAGTCTTTATAATCAATGGCACAAATAGATTTCATTGCTGCTAGGGCACCACTTTGATCACGGCCATGCATAGGGTTTGCTCCAGGGGCAAAAGCTTCGCCGGCTTTACGGCCATCAGGAGTCGCGCCAGTTTTTTGACCATACATTACATTAGAAGTAATCGTTAACACAGAAAGAGTATGTTTGGCTTGGCGATAAGCATAATGTTTTTTAAGTTCACGATTAAATTCAGCGGTAAGTTCAGTAGCTAAACTATCTACGCGCATATCGTTATTGCCAAATTTAGGGAATTCGCCAGTTACTTCAAAGTCGATTGCAATGCCTTGGGCATTACGGATTGCTTTAACTTGTGCGTAGCGAATGGCGCTAAGCGAATCTACAGCTACAGAAAGACCGGCAATTCCAAAAGCCATTAAGCGTTCAACTTTGGTATCGTGCAGAGCCATTTGACTAGCTTCGTAAGCATGGTGGTCATGCATATAGTGAATTACATTCATCGTATTTACATAAAGTTTAGCTAACCAAGCAATAACTTGCGAGTAATTAGCTCGAACTTTAGCATAATCAAGCGGGGAATTGTCAAGAGTGTCAATGCCCGGTACTAGTTGTTGACCAGTTTTTTCGTCGCACCCAGAGTTTATTGCTAATAAAAGTGCCTTAGCCAAATTAGCACGAGCGCCAAAAAATTGCATTTGTTGACCAATTTTCATAGCAGATACGCAACAAGCGATGCCATAGTCATCACCATAAATCTCACGCATAAGATCATCATTTTCAAATTGGATGGCACTGGTGTCGATAGATACTTGGGCGCAATAATTTTTAAAAGCACTGGGGAGCTCTTGGGACCATAAAATTGTTAAATTTGGTTCAGGGGAAGGACCTAAATTGTATAAAGTATGCAATATACGATAAGAATTTTTAGTGACTAGAGTTCTTCCATCTAATCCCATACCACCGATGGCTTCTGTTACCCAAAGCGGATCACCAGCAAATAGTTCATTGTATTCGGGAGTGCGTAAATGGCGGGCTAAACGTAATTTAATTACTAATTGATCGATAAGTTCTTGCGCTTGTGCCTCTGTGATTAAACCATTTTCTAAATCGCGTTCGAGATAAATATCTAAGAAAGTCGAGGTACGGCCTAATGACATAGCAGCTCCATTTTGTTCTTTAATACTAGCTAAATAAGCAAAGTATAACCATTGTACAGCCTCTTGAGCATTAGTTGCAGGTTTAGTGATATCGTAGCCATAACTTGCGGCCATTTGGGCGAGTTCTTTTAAAGCTGTTATTTGATGTGCCAACTCGCTACGTTCTAAAATTGTTTGTTCGTTCATATCTAGCGAAGATAGTTTTTGGACGTCTTGTTGCTTAGCTTCGATTAAGCGATCTATACCGTAGAGTGCTACACGACGGTAATCACCAATAATTCGACCGCGACCATAAGCATCAGGTAAGCCAGTAATAATACCTACACTACGAGCTAGACGCATTTCATCTGTATAGGCTTCGAAAACGGCACTATTATGCGTTAAACGGTGATTATGATAGATATTGCTAATTTTTGGATCTAATTTATAGCCATAAGCTTCACAAGCTTGTTCAGCCATGCGTACGCCTGTATGTACAATAACACTGCGTTTTAAAGGCGCATCAGTTTGTAAGCCGACGATAAGCTCGGCTTCTTTTTTGATGTAACCTGGTTGATGAGAAGTGATGTTTGAAACAGTTGTAGTATCAATATCACGTACACCAGCGTGTGCAGTTTCTTCGGCTAAGGCAAGCATTGCTTCTTGCCAAACTAAGGCTGTTTTTTCGCTAATAGGCGCGAGAAAAGATTCATTACCCAAATAAGGTTTATAGTTGTTTTGAATAAAATTTTGCACATTTATTTCTGTGCACCAAATATCTTGTTTAAATCCTTGCCATGCGTTCATTAAAAGTACCTCCTAATTTTGTTGCTCAATGCTGCAATAGAAAAAACCGCCTGAGCATAGTAAATAATACTTGCCCAGGCGGCCGGCTCAAACAATGCACTCCACGTGGTATCCCACTTTAATCCGCCAGTAATGCATTGCAATATTTAAATAAGTTTTATTGAGCTTTATTGTAAACAAAATTAAATAGTTTGTCAACACAATACAAATAAAAAACAAAGAAGGGGGATATTTATAAAAATGCGATTTAAATGAAATAAAAAAACAAAGAGTAATTTTTCAAATGATAAGAAGATTCGCAATTGATATAGGCTGTCTAAATATTAATATAGTATATACTGCTTAATTTATAGATATTAGAGAAAAAAGCAAAGATTTGTTTACAGTTTCATGGAAGTATTAGCGAAACAATGTTTTTATTACTTGAAAAAATTATATACTTTGAAAAAACTTGAAACGTATAATTGCTTTGTGATATGATTAAAAATAACATACGGTCTATATTTGGTATCGTAATAATATTTCAGGCCGTAAGAAAAAAAGGAGGAATTTTTATGAAAAAACTTCTAACGATTATGCTGGCTATGGTTTTGGCGGTAACACTTGCAGCCTGTGGCAGCTCCAAAAAAGAGAATGCTGGTGCAGGTAAAGTTGATCGCAGTAAACAATTCGTAACAGTACTTACAGGTCCAACTAGTGGTATTTATTTTCCAATTGGTGGTGCTTTTTCTAAGGTAGCGGGTGAGATGGGCTATAAAACATCGGCTACGGCTACAGGTGCTACTGGTGAGAATATTAATGCAATTTTAACTGGTCAAGGAGAAATGGCAATTGCAATGGCTGACTCCGTTATTCAAGCTGTAGATGCTTTTGGGGCATACCAAGGCAAAAAACCAGCAGCAGATTTACGCGCAATGATGGGACTTTGGCCAAATGTCTGCCAAATAGTTACTACCGCAGATTCTGGAATTAAAACTTTTGCAGATATTAAAGGAAAACGAGTTGGTGTAGGCGCACCAAATTCTGGGGTTGAGTTAAATGCACGGATGATTTTTGAAGCTCATGGGATGAAATATTCTGATGCGAAAGTAGATTACTTATCTTATGGTGAAGCTATTGATCAAATGAAAAACGGACAATGTGACGTAGCTTTTGTTACCTCTGGTTTGGGCAATGCAACAATTAAAGAATTAGGGACTACTAAAGAAATCGTATTTATTCCTGTTGAGGGCGAAGCTTTAGCTAAATTAATAAAAAAATATCCTTTTTATGTAGAATGGAAAATACCAAAAGAAGTATACGATACCAAAAAAGAGACAACAACAGCGGCAGTAATGAATATTATGCTTGTATCTAAAAATCTTCCTGATGATGTAGTTTATGATTTGTTGACAAGCATTTATTCGGAAAAAGGTTTGGCGACAATTGGGGCTTCTCATGCAACTGCCAAAAAAGAAATTAGATTAGAAACGGCACTTAGAGGTATAAAAGGAACTTCTGTACAATTGCACCCAGGCGCAGCTAAATTTTATGCAGAAAAAGGAATTAAGTAAGCTGCGGAATAGTAATGTTTAAGAAAAATAATTTAAAGAAAATTAGCCTTGTGATAATAGCTTGTTTGGCTGTTATCACAGGCTATTATTGGAATTGTGCTACTGTTTTACGAATTTATGATTACAAAACAGGGCGGATATATTTAGAAGTTCCTGTTAAAGCAGGAGATAAGCTTTTTTTTGGCTGGGTGCATTCTTTGGAAAAAATACCCTGGAATGAATACTATCATATCAGTAAAGACAACAGCTTGGTTTTAGAAACCATAAGTTTTCCGGCTTTTGGAGCAGGAATTCCTGAAAATAAAGGGAAAAGTTGTAGGATTGAGAATGGTCTGATCTATATGGAAGAAATAGAGCAGGTATTTCCTGAGTTTAGTTGGATAAACTCACATTTTGCAACTAGAGATATAAGGCTTAACGGCAAGCTTATTTCGCGGGGCAGTATGTTGCCAGAACATACTCGGCTTAGGTTGGTAATTGAAAGGAGGTTCTAAAATGGATGAAAAAGAATTAAAACAAACAAAAACTGAAGAAAAAACACAAACCATCCATCTTGAAGGTGATAGTGAACTACTAGAAAAATCTGAAGAAATTATTAAAAAACTAGATAAAGAATCGGTGACTAGAGTATTCTCTGGGGCGATGATGAAAAAGTTCTTTTATTGGCTAGCAATTTTTGTTTCCTGCTATCACTTGTATACAGCAGCTTTTGGTCCTCCGGTAACCTTGAAACATCGTTCTTTACACGTAGCGATGATGTTGGTTATGGCGTTTATGATGTATCCATTTTCTAGCAAATCAAACTTTAAAAAAGTTTCTTGGGTAGATTGGGGTTTGGTGATTTTATCAGCAATAGTGCCATTATATGTCTGGATAGATTATCTAGGGGTTGTTGACCGTGCTGGTCGACCTAGTGATACAGATATGCTTGTTGCAAGTCTCCTAGTATTTTTGGTATTAGAGGCTTCGCGGCGTGTTACTGGTTGGGCCTTATCTATTTTAAGTTTAATATTTATTGCTTATGGATTGTGGGGGCGCGATTTGCCAGGAATGTTTGCACATCGGGGTTATGATTGGCTAGTATTATCTAATCATTTCTTTGCCAATACAGAAGGGATATATGGTACATCTGTTAGTGTAGCCGCAAGCTATATTTTCTTATTTATTTTATTTGGGGCCGTTATGGGCAAGTCTGGTATGGGACAATTTTTCAATGACATCGCTTTGGCTTTAGCCGGGCACACTAAAGGTGGACCAGCTAAAGTTTCAGTTATTGCTTCAGGATTTTTAGGCTCAATCAATGGTTCCGCTATTGCCAACGTAGTTACCACAGGTGCTTTTACAATTCCGCTGATGAAAAAAACGGGTTATTCAGCTGAATTTGCTGGGGCAGTTGAATCATCGGCATCAGTTGGCGGGCAATTGCTGCCACCAATTATGGGTGCGGCTGCATTTATAATGGCAGAGATGCTAGGGGTTAAATATTCTAATATTATTGTTTGGGCAGCAGTGCCAGCATTACTATATTATTTGGGTATTATGATTCAAGTACAGCTAAGGGCATCAAAAGATGGTTTACATGGGTTGCCAAAAGATCAATTACCGAAACCAGGTGCTGTAATGCGCGATAAAGGGCACTTGCTATTGCCTATCGCATTTTTGATGTACATGCTGTTTTTTTCAGGCAGAACAGTTATAAATTCTGCATTTTTAACAATAATTGTAACTGTAATTGTAGCTCAGTTTAAAGCTTCAACAAGAATGAGCTTGAAAGATCTCGTTGATTCTTTAGCAGAAGGAGCAAAGGCTACGGTTTCTGTAGCTATTGCCTGTGCTTGCGTAGGCATAATTATCGGTGTTTCCTCTAAAACAGGGTTTGGCTTAACAATGGCTAATACAATTATTGCTTTAGGTGATACGAGTTTATTATTTACGTTGTTGTTTACAATGATAACTTGTATGATTTTAGGTATGGGTTTACCATCAATTCCCGCGTATATTATTACGGCAACAATTGCTGCACCGGCTTTGGCTAAATTAGGAATAGAACCAGCTGCAGCGCATATGTTTTCATTTTATTACGCAATGTTTGCTAATATAACTCCGCCCGTTGCTTTAGCATCTTTTGCGGCCGCAGGCCTTTCTGGTGGTGATCCTATGAAGACAGGTTATGCTTCGGTGAAACTGTCTATTGCTGGCTTTATTGTGCCATTTATGTTTGTGTATTCACCACAATTAATGTTGATTAATACAACGTTCACCGAGGGACTGTGGGTAGCTCTTTCTGCCTGCTTAGGCGTATTTTTAATTGCAGTAGCTACAGAAGGGTATTTGTATGCTCGCTTAGGAATATTAATGCGGCTATTTGCGGCAGCAGGTGCTCTTTGCTTAATTAAAAGTGGTTTAATAACTGATTTAATTGGTTTAGCAGTTATGATAATTTTGATTGTTATACAAAAGAAATCAGCTAAAAAAAGTAAGCTAGTTGTTTAGTTTAATGAACGTATAATTTAAAAAAGATAGTTAGTAATTAAAGTTATTTTTATTGTAAAGTTTATAAAAAATAGAAAATGTTTATAACTAAATAAAATTGGATAGTTTTTCATTGGATTTTATAGTTATAAATAGTTGGGAAAAAAGCTGGTTTAAGATAGAAAATATCTTGGGCCAGCTTTTGTTTATGCTTTAAATTTATCAGTGAACATGTCTTAATTGACAAATTATGATTTTTATTTTAAAATTTGGCAAAATAGTTTTGGGGGTAAAAAATTATTAAAGGATAGTTATTTTACACACTCAAGCTATTATTAAACAAAGAAGCTGGAGGTACTAAGGTTGAATAAAAAGAAGATAATAAAATATGGAATAATAGTGATTTTGTTAGTTAATTTAATTTTTATCGCAGTCGGTAATTATTTTTATAGTATAATAATGGATTTTAATAAAAAAAATCTTTATACTAAAGATCGCTACAAGCAAGAAATACAAGAGTTAAAAATAAATAATCAGGAGTTAGAAAAATTAAAAGCAGAGGGTCTACTTTTGGATTCAGCTTTTGCTTATAAAATCAATGCTAAGTTGTATTTGCAACCGCAGGCAACGACTAAAACTGTTATTTTAGTCCATGGAAATGGCAAAGATCATAAATGGAGCGCTATGAAATATGCGCCAATTTTTTTGCGACAAGGGTTTAATGTTTTAGTTTATGATAGTCGTAATCATGGACAAACTGGAGGTTATAACCCCAGTTATGGGTTCTATGAGCAAGAAGATTTGCAAACCATTGTGGAATTTTTGCAAAAACGCTATCCTCAGGGGAAGTTAGGTGTACATGGTGAATCTATGGGAGCGGCTACCGCATTAATGCATGCCGCAAAATATGCAAATACCAAACAAGTTGATTTTTATATTGCAGATTGTGCCTATTCAGATTTATATGATTTGTATTATTTGCGCAGTGCGGACTATAGTATTCCGCCAATTTTACGGCCGGTAATATTAAATTATTTAAGTTTAGTTTGTAAAACAAGGTCGGGGTTTTGGCTGAGCGAAGTTTCGCCCAAGGCCAATATAGCAGATATAGAAACACCGATTTTGTTTATTCATGGTAGTAAAGACGATTTTGTGCCAACTGAAATGTCAACCGTTCTATTTAATGAAAAAAAAGGGATAAAAGCAATTTATTATGCGCAAGGAGCTGAGCATGCTCGAGCCTTAAATGTTGATCTGCAATTGTATCAAGAGGCAATAAACAATTTTTTAGTACAATTTGATTGGCAGTAAAATAAAAATATGGTTATTTGAAAATTTGACATAGATATAATTTTTCAATATAACAACCTTGTAAACCTTTTAAAAACAATAGGCTTACAAGGTTATCTTTTTTATTATTTACTAAATTTTAGATGAATAAGTAGTATTGGCAGATAAAGCAATTTTTTTTGAAAAACTAGTTAAAATAACTGGGATCATGATATTAATTAATAAGTCCCTAGATTTTATAAGTCATTGAATTTTAAATTATAAAAAATGATGAGGTAATTATGCTATTTTTGATTACTGGTTGGGCAACAGATAAGAAAATTTGGCCAAAATGGCTAAAACAGTTAGCGGTAGAACCTGATGAAACTGATTTTTCCGAATATAGCTCATTAGAGAAAGCTTTTTAGCTTGTTGGCAAGAAAAACAAGAGCAAATAAATGTTTTAGGTTGGAGCTTAGGGGGAATGTTAGCATTAGAATTGGCGCTAAAACATAGCGATAAAATAAAACAAATAATTTTAGTTTCAACAACTGCAAAATTCACTAAGGTGGATGACTATCAAGCTGGTTTGGATGCAACGGTTGTAAAAAATTTGCAAAGAAAGTTGAACCGTAATCAACAACAAACTCAAGCAGGGTTTTATCAATTAATGTTTTGTGAAACTGAAGAGCCTTATAAGCAAGTATATTTGCAAGAATACGCAACAAATTTTTATCAGTTAAATTTAAATAGTCTGAATAAAGGTCTAACTTATTTGCTAGAGCAAGATTTAAGAAATAAATTAGGGCAAATAAAAGTACCTTGTAAAATAATTCATGGCCTTAGTGATCAAATTTGTTTGCCAAGTGCAGCGAGATATTTACAAAAAATATTAGCGGCTCTAAGAGTTATTTCCTAGAAAAAACAGGACATATTCCTTTTTTTACTCAAGAGCTGAAATTTAGAGAAATCATCGAGGGTTGTTTAGGAGGATTAGAAAATGTTAGATAAACAACAAGTTAAATTGCATTTTAGTCGCAATGCTCAGAGTTATGATAATTATGCGGTGGTTCAGAAAAAAATGGCGACTAAACTAGCAAAGCTACTCGAGGCTAATAATAAAAATCCACAAGCCATTTTAGAAATTGGTTGTGGTACTGGTAATTATACTCAAATTCTAGCGGAAAAGTATCCCCATGCGCAAATTTTGGCCACAGATATTTCCGCAGAAATGCTTGCAATAACTAAACATAAATTAGCTGCTTATCCGAATATTAGTTATCAGTTGGCCGATGGAGAGAAAATTGAATTAGGGGGGAAATTTGATTTAATAACTTCTAATGCAGTTTTTCAGTGGTTTACAGATTATAAAGCAACCTTTAAAAGATATTTAGAACTCTTAGAACTTAATGGACAACTTTTGTATGCAACTTTCGGCGAGCGAACTTTTAACGAAATGCATAATTCTTTTGCTTTAGCCTATAAAAAATTAGGCTTAGAAAATACAGGCGTGCATGGGCCCAAATTTGTTACAACTACACAATTACAAGAATTTAGTAATAATTTAGCTTGGCAGACAGTTTTTCTAGAAGAAGAGCAAGCGGAATATTTTAATACAGCGAAAGAGTTTTTGCAGTCCGTAAAAAAAGTTGGTGCAAACAATGCTAGTACAAGCGAAAAATTATTAGTAAGTAGGCGGTTGCTTTTGCAGATGTTGAACGAATATCAAACAACTTATCAAAAGGCTAATCAAGTGCGAGCAACTTATCATATAATTTATGGTTTGCATCAGAAAAGGCAATAAAAATAGAGTGTCGCAAAAAAGGCTTAAAAAACCTATTTTGGGGCACTCTCTTTTATGTTGTAAGTAATATTAAAACTTTATTTAGCAAACGAAGTGGCAAAATAGCAAAATAAAACAAATGATAACATTGCCGCTATGTTTTGCAAGAAAGAGGCTACCTTAACAATTTCTTATTGTGTTGAGATAGCCATTTGTATTTAGGGTTGTTTGCCAATATAAGCGAGAATGCCACCGTCAACGTAAAGAATATGCCCGTTGACGAAATCTGAGGCCGTTGAAGCTAAAAAGACTGCTGGGCCAGCCAAATCCTCAGGAGTGCCCCAACGTGCGGCTGGAGTTTTAGCAATAATAAAATTATTAAAAGGATGACCGTTGGTTCTTAGTGGTTCGGTTTGTGGGGTAGCAATATAGCCAGGGCCAAGACCATTGCATTGAATATTATATTCGCCGTACTCTGAGGCAATGTTTTTAGTCAGCATTTTTAGTCCACCTTTAGCAGCAGCGTAAGCTGATACTGTTTCTCGACCTAATTCGCTCATCATTGAGCAAATATTTATAATTTTACCGCGGCGCTGTTTAATCATACTGGATAATACGGCTTTGGCGACGATAAAAGGAGCAGTTAAATCGACATCAATTACTTGTCTGAAATCAGTGCTACTCATCTCTAACATTGGAATTCGTTTGATGATGCCAGCATTGTTTACTAAAATGTCAATAACACCCAAATCGGTTTCGATTTTTTTCACCATTTCTTGAACGGCTAACTCATTAGTAACATCACATACATAACCAGTAGCAGCAATATTTAGTTTATGATAAGCTATTAGCCCTTTTTCAATTAGTTCGTCATTTAAATCACAAAAAACAATTTTGGCACCAGCTTCAGCTAAGGCTGTAGCAATCGCAAAGCCGATGCCGTAGGAGCCACCAGTTACTAAAGCCAGTTTATTTGATAAAGAAAAACAATTCATAGACATTAAGAGTACCTCCTTCTAAAATCTTAAATATTCTCTCACATACTCGTCACTTAGCAGTATTTCACATTTGAAAAATTAACTTTTATGCTCCTTATAGAAATTATTTTAAATCTGGGGTTTTAATATGATCCATATCATCAAAAATTTTATTTTCGCCTAACATTGACCAAATAAAAGAATAGTTTGCGGTTCCGCAACCAGAATGTATAGACCAAGAAGGAGATATAATAGCTTGCTCATTTTGCATAACTACATGCCTAGTTTCAGTCGGTTCACCCATATAATGGAAAACAACTTGATCGTTAGCTATATCAAAATACAGATATACTTCCATACGGCGTTCGTGAGTATGCGACGGCATAGTATTCCACACACTACCTGGTTTTAAAATAGTACAGCCCATACTAAGTTGACAAGTTTCTAAAATTTCAGGGTGAATAAATTGATGAATAATTCTAGCGTTAGCTGTTTCTGAACTTCCTAGTTCGCGATGAATAGCGTTATTGAAAGTGATTAGCTTAGTTGGGTAAGCTCTATGCGCTGGGGCTGAACACATATAGAATTTCGGAGGATTACATGGATCTAGTGCTCGAAAAAATACATCACTAGTGCCCATAGATAGATATAGGGCATCTAACCGGTTTAAATGATAGTTTTCGTTTGCAGCAAGAACTAATCCTGGGCCACCGATATTAATGATTCCTAATTCACGTCTTTCTAAAAAAAATTTAACGCCTAAATTTTTCCAACAATCAATATTTGTCTCTAAAGAAATAGTTTTCTCAACTGGCATAGTAGAAAGAACAACTACTCTGTCTACATGTGAATAGGTAGCTTGAAGATTATCCAGGGGAAAGAGTTCTTCAATTAAAAACTCTTGGCGAATTGTTGTTGTATCATATTTTTTAAAATCGCGTTGGTTACAAGAATAGCGTATTTCCATAAAAAACTCCTTATAAATTTATATTTAATAAAAATCATAGTAAAACTAGTGTGGTAAAAAATAGCCAGTAAATTCAGTAGTTAATTTTTCACCTAAACGATTAATACCACCATAAACATGTTTTTTTACTATTGCATCTAGACTTGAGGAATCTTTATTTTCAATAGCTGTAAATAATTCTAAATGTTCATCTAGAATTTGGCGGAAGTTTTTCACGGCAACCATGTCCAACATTCTGAAACGAGTATAATTTGCTTGGGCACCTTGAATATATTGCCAAAGCCCGTCTTTTTTTGTCTGATGAAACCAAATACTATGCAATTTAGCGTCAAGAATATAGAATTCTTCAGCTTCAAAATTACCACTTAAAAGTACTTCTTGTTGGCGAAGACGATACCTAATTTTCTCGATAGTCATGGGTTCCATTACTGCTAAAAAGTCTCGTAAAACCATACTCTCAATTGCATAACGCATATAGATTAGTTGCTTAATTTGCTCTAAATTAAGTAGCGAAGCATAAGTGGTTTTATAGGGTTCAATAGTTAATAATCCATCAGTATTGAGACGTTGAAAAGCAGTTCTTACTGGGGTACGGGATACGTTAAAGCGCTCACAAATGTCATTTTCAGATATTTTTTCCCCAGGCCTAATTTTTAAAGTTAAAATTTCTTCTTTTAATTTTTCATAAATTTTTTGTCCCGTAAAAGATATATTCGTATCCAAAGCTATTACCTCATTATTTATTATAAATTAACATTGTGTACATAATAATATTTTGAATTCAAAAAGTCAATATGTATACAAAAATCATTTTAGCGTACAAAACTAGAAGTTGAAATCATTTTGTGTAAGTTTTCCTACTATATTTAAAGCTGAAAATCTAGTACAATAAAGTTTAATACATTTAACTTAGGAGGTTTGGAAGTGGATAATATACAGGTAGTTGTTGATAGTACAGCAGGAATAGATGCTAAATTATTGAATAGATATAACAATTTACATATTGTACCATTAAAAGTTAATCTAGCTGGGGTAGAATATAACGAAAATCAATTGGAAGTTACAGAACTGTTAGAAACGGTGGAAAAGAACAACGAATATCCCAAAACTTCACAACCAGCAATAGGAGAATTTCAAGCACTATTTCAAGAACTTAGTAAAACAAATAACAAAATTATTGTGTTATGTTTAGCTGCGGGCTTAAGTGGTACTGTACAAGGCGCAAAGACTGCAGCGAATATGGTTGCTAATAAAGAGATTGCAGTAATTGACTCTACTAGTACTGCTATCGGTTTATATAAGTTAGTTGAATTTGCAATGAACAGCATTACGCAGGAAAAAAGTTTTGCAGATATAGTTATAGAACTTGAAAAGCGTGCTCAAAAAACACATACTTTATTAACGCCGGCAACTTTGGAATTTTTACACAAGGGTGGCCGCATTGGTGGTGCTGCTAAGGTGTTTGGCACAATATTACAGATAAAACCAGTATTATCTTTGCAAGCAGGCAAAATAATCTTATTAGATAAAGTGCGGACACGTGCAAGGTCTTTGCAACGAATGGTACAGGAATTAAATAATTATCAGAACTTAGAATATATCGGCGTTGTTCATGTAAAAGCAGAAGGAGAAGCTAAACTTTTAACTGAGCAAGTACAAAAATTGTATCCGCAGATACCTGTTTCTTGTACACAAGCAGGTGCTGTTGTTGCTAGCCATTTAGGTGCAGGTGTGATAGCGATAATATTTCAAGAAAAAACAAAATAGTAGATGGATGGTGGATAATTTGGAGAATAAGGAAATTATAAATGGGTTAGATTTTAAAAAGATGATATTGGTTGCTTATCGGAAATTTTCGAAAGAGCATGAATCGATAAATAAATTAAATGTATTTCCAGTGCCTGATGGAGATACAGGAACAAACATGTTGTTGACGCTAGGCTCAGTTGCTAAAGCCATAGAGTCAAGTCGGGAAAACAACATTGGTGTTTTAAGCAAAATTGCTGCTGATAGTGCAATTATGGGTGCAAGAGGTAACTCAGGAGTTATTTTTTCACAAATTTTTCGGGGGTTAGCGCGAGGGTTAAGCGGTAAAGCCCAAGCTGGTTCAGCGGAAATAGGCAAAGCTTTTAAATATGCAGTACTCTATGCTTATCGTGCTGTAGCAACACCTGTAGAGGGAACAATTTTAACAGTAGCCAAGGGCATAGCAAAAGGAACGTATCGCGCAACTAAAGATAAGTTAAATATTAAACAAATTTTAATTGCAGCTATCGAATATGGAAATCAAGAGTTAGGAAAAACACCAGACTTATTGCCGGTTTTAAAACAAGCCGGGGTGGTAGATGCTGGCGGTAAAGGACTTTTGGTTTTTCTTGAAGGTTGTTTACAAGGGTTGTTAAATAGTGAGGAATCGATTAAGGTAAATAATTTGGAGACAGTTATTGTTGAAGACAACTATAAAAAAGAGCTGGAAACATATGAAATTATTCGTCCGTATTGCACTGAGTTTATAATAAAAAATACTAAAATTAAAGTAAAAGAAGTTCGAGAAAGCTTAGTTGATAAAGGTGATTCTATGGTTGTTGTAGCTACAGATGAATTGATTAAAGTACATATTCATACCGATCATCCTGGCAGAATATTAGAAATGGCTATGTCTTGGGGTAGTCTACATGATATTAAAATTGATAATATGGCGGATCAGTATCACAATAATGAACATATACAATTACGAGCTCCAAAGTCACTAGCAATAATTAGTGTTGCCTCAGGTGATGGAATATCTAAAATAATGGAAGAGTTGGGAGCAGAAATAATAATAGCGGGTGGGCAAACTATGAATCCAGCTGTTGAGGATTTTATGGCAGCAATTCATAGTAATATAGCAGAAAAATATATTATTTTACCCAATAATAAAAATATTATCCTGGCGGCAAATCAAGTGAAAAAATTAGCCAGTGAGCGAGTTGAAGTTTTGGCTACTGATGATATTGCCCAAGGGATAGCAGCTATAATGGTTTTTGACAGCAGTGAGACTCTAGAAAAAAACTTGCAAATTATGAGTACTAGAATTCAGAAGGTTAGTTCTGCGGCTATTACTACAGCGGTTCGTGATAGTTATTTAGGTGATAGTCTCGTAAAAAAAGGATCTCATATTGGTGTAGTTAAGAATAAAGTAATAACCTTTGCAGGAGATATAGCAACGGTTTTGTTAAATACATTAAATTTAATTGTAAAGGAAGATTCAGAAATAATTACATTGTATTCTGGTGCAGAATTAACAATAACAGAGCTTGAATCAAGTGTTGATTTAGTTAAAAATACATATCCACAATTAGAAGTAGAGGTGTATTCAGGCGGACAACCACTATATCACTATTTCATTGCTGTAGAATAGCAATTATTAACAGAGTTTCAAAAAATATTAATTAAGGCACAGGAACTAATTGGGCTAATCTTTAAAACTATAGTAATTATAATTTTGAAGATGACTTTTAGTTCCTGTTTTTTTATTCTTGCATATAAAGTATGTTAATTCAGTCAGAGAAGAAAAGATAGAATTTCAATAAAAGAGTGTAAATTCAAGGTGGAAAAGTTATTTTTTATGTTAATCACTTTTAAATACAAAAAAGTGAGGTAATTAGGATAAAGACTTAATATTATTGGGATAAAAAACTTGGAAATATGATAAAAAAATACAAAAAGCTACTTTTTTATGAGTTGACTTAACAACTATGGTAAGTTATTATTAAACAATAATTAATTAGGAAATATTTAATAATGAAAAATCAACTAATAACTATCCAATACATACATAACTGTTGAGTAATAATTAGTTGGAGAAAGGATGGAAACAGAAGGATATTTTTGTGAATTTTATAGAGAGTAGGAGTTGTTTAGTTAATGAATTTACTAAGGATAATCAAAAATAGCATTAAAGCGAAAGTAATGACTTTCGTCGTTGTTTGCTTATTAACGACTTTAACAGTTTTAGGATTAGCAAATTTTTATAATGCCAAAAAAATATTAGTATCTGATGTACAAGATGATTTGAAACATCAGGCAGCTGGATATGCCCGTGAAATTGGTTTGTGGAAAGATACTAGAGAAGCTGAGGTAGCAATATTAGCTACTAATCAAGCGGTAGTAAATGGTGACAAACAGGCAGCTTTAAACTATTTAAGTGAGGAAGTAAAACGGAACCCTTTTTATTCAAGATTTTGGTTGGTAGACGCTAATGGGCAATCAATTCATACAAATGGTGCAAAGACAAATATTGCGGATCGGGCTTATTTTAAACAAGTTATGAGCACTGGTAAGGTAGTTACAACTGACCCGATAATATCTAAAGCTGATGGTAAATTAGTTATATCGGTAGTTGCTCCGATAATAAGGAATAATCAAATAATTGGTGCCTTAGGTGGTACGGTAACAATTGATACTTTAGCTGAGCAAGTTGGGCAAATTAAAGTTGCCAAAACAGGTTATGCTTATGTAATTCAGGAAAATGGGTTAACAGTTATACATCCTGACAAAGAGCAAGTAATGAAAACTAATATTCTTGAAGACAAAAATGTTAGTAAAGATTTGAAAGATATTGCTCAGTTAATGGTTAAGGGAGAAAATTCAACTAAAGAATACGAAAACGCTAAGGGGAAAAGTCAATATGTAGCATATGCCCCAGTGCCAAGAACAAAATGGAGTATGGCGATAACTGTACCTGAAGAAGAGATTTTGGTAAAGCTACAACCTTTTGCACAAACATCGATAGCAATTATTGTTACTATTCTAATTTTAGCATGTGGAATTAGTATTATAGTTGCGCGTAAATTAGTTACTCCTATCATTATGTTAAATGAAGTTATTGAAAAAATTGCCAAAGGTGATTTAAGTGAAAAATCTTTAAACAGTGGATTTGATAAATCACATAAGAATAAAGATGATAATGATGAATTAGAAAATATGGTTCTACATTTCCAAATTATGCTGGAAAAATTACGAGTATTAATTGGGGAAATATCAAAATCAGCTGAACAGGTAGCGGCCTCTTCAGAAGAACTAACGGCGAATACGGAACAGTCTGCTTTAGCTGTAGGACAAGTTGCAGAATCAATAGATAAAGTAGCTAAAGGGAGTGACTCGCAATTATTAGGTGTTGACGAGGCAACTTTAGCTGTTGAAAAAATGTCGGCAAGTATTCAACAAGTGGCAGCACATTCGGAAAATGTTGCGATAACTGCTGAAAAAACAGCACAAGCTGCAAAAGAGGGAGGAGTTGCGATATCTGATACTAATAAGCAGATGGCTAATATTGATAAAACAGTAAGCAACTCGGCTCAAGTAGTAGCTAAGTTAGGAGAACGTTCTAAAGAAATTGGACAAATTGTTGATACTATTGCAGGTATAGCAGGGCAAACTAATTTATTAGCACTGAATGCGGCTATTGAAGCGGCAAGAGCTGGAGAACAAGGTCGTGGGTTTGCAGTTGTTGCTGAAGAAGTGCGTAAGTTAGCGGAACAATCGCAAGAAGCAGCAAAACATATTGCTAACTTAATCGGAGAAATTCAAATAGATACAGAGCAGGCTGTAAAGGCTATGGCTGAAGGAACTCAAGAAGTGAAAAAAGGTTCTGAAGTCGTGGGGGTTGCAGGAAAATCTTTTGGCGAAATTCTAAAACTAATTCAACAAGTTTCGGCACAAGTAACAGATATATCTGGAGCAATTCAACAGGTGGCCGGAGGTAGCGAGCAGATAGTTTTTACAATTCAAGGTATTGATAAAGTTAGTAGAGAAACTGCGGGATATACGCAAACTGTATCGGCGGCGACGGAAGAACAATCAGCAACAATGCAGGAAATAGCAGCATCGAGTGAAGATTTAGCTAAGATGGCCGAAGCATTGCGTGCAACTGTAAGTGAGTTTAAAGTTTAAAAACTAAACAATTAAAATATGCCTTAGCTAAGGAGTTTAACTTCTGCTGCTAAGGCATATTTTGCTAAAAAAATAAAATATGATAAAATTAAGTATATCTTTGAAAAAAGATGAACTATATTAATGTTGAAGGAGAATTTAATGGAGAAGTTACCTAAATGTCCAATGTGTGGTTCAGAATATACTTATGAGGATCGCAACTTATTTATTTGTCCAGAATGCGCACATGAGTGGACTGGAGCAGAAACTAATGCCCTTGAAACAGAAAATGTTGTGAAAGATGTAAATGGTAATATTTTAAATGAAGGCGATAGTGTAGCAATAATAAAAGATTTAAAAGTTAAGGGCAGTTCTTCAGTCTTGAAAATAGGGACAAAAGTTAAAAACATTCGATTGGTTGATGGGGATCATAATATCGATTGCCAAATTGATGGTTTTGGAGCAATGAAGTTGAAGTCGGAATTTGTTAAAAAAATTTAGCGAGAAAAGTAGGGTTAATAGATGAATATTGCTATATTGGTTAGGGAAGATACAGCTAAAGTTTGTACTGGCGGGGGTTGTTTAAGTGCATTTTTTGCTAAAGAAGATTCATTTGAGCGGTATAAAGATTTAAAGGATATAAATCTGGTAGCCTTTACTCATGCTGGTGGAGATTTAGATAAAAAAATAGCTAGTTTTAAAAAGAAAAATGTAGATGTGGTGCATTTATCATCATGTTTGCGCAGTAAAGATCCAAATTATGAAGCCTTAGCTCAAAAACTTTCTGAACATTTTCAGGTAGTTGGTTATACTCATGGTTCAGAAATCGGGAAAACCCGTCAAGCTATTATTTTAGATAAAATTAATTGACCAGCAAGAAATGCAAATTAAGCAAGTTTGTTAGAAAATGGCCAATATTTTTTCATTTAAAAAGGAAATGATATGATGAGTAATATAAGGCTAATAGGTAAAATTGCAGTATTGTTGACCTTTTGCGGATATATGATTTTTTATAATTCATTAGGTAAATCTTGTGCGGCGCAATATTTAATTATTGATAAAAGTGAATTTACTTTACAAGTTTGGGAACAAAATGCGATACTGCGAGAATACCCTATAGCCATTGGTAAAAATTCTGGAGAGAAAACTTGTGTTGGTGATATGAAAACTCCTACAGGGAATTTTTCAGTAGATGAAATTCTAGATTCTAGAACATGGACTCATGATTTTAAAGATGGCAAAGGTGAAATCGAAGGTGCCTATGGTCCCTATTTTATCTCTTTGGTGACTGGTTGGGAAGGAATTGGTATACATGGTACGCATCTACCAGAATCTATTGGTACGAGGTCGTCAGAAGGTTGTATTCGCATGGGCAATGATGACTTACTGGAATTGAAAACTGAATATATTTATGTCGGGATGACAGTATTAATCAAAGAATAAAAACTGCTCAAATGAGCAGTTTTTTTATAACGCGTATAAATTTATTATTAATGCTTTTAAAAGCGTGATACCTTTGTTTGTATAGGTATGTTCAAAAGCAGAAGAAAAACAAATAGAATCTTCGTTTTTCAAGATATAACTATCACCATTAACTTCTAAGAGGAGTTCTCCTTCCAAAACAGTAAGGTATTCTTCAGATTTTTCGGAATGCCCAACACAAGTATAACTGGCGCCAACATCAAGCTCAATTAAAAACATTTCAAAGTTGCGCTTGCCATTATTAGGATAATAACAAAAAATACGATAAGTACCATCTTCACTTGTTTGCATATTTACTTCGGACTTCATTACTAGAATTGGAGCAAGTTCATGTTTGTCGATAAGGAGGGTATAAGGTACATTAAGTCCTTTTGCTATTTTCCAAATAGTGTTAATTGTAGGATTAGTTTCGCCTTTTTCAATTTGAGAAAGCATTACCTTGCTTACGCCAGATAGCTCAGCCAGTTTTCCTAAACTCAAGTTTCTTTCTAAGCGCAAGCGGTTTAAATTTTCAGCAATAATTAAATTTAATTCCATTTAAAACTCCTTATTGACAAATATATAAAACAAATGTAAATTATAGTTAACGATATTTAATTAAAGTTTATTATATTTTACAATAAGATTTTATAATACACAAGATAAGGAGCAGAAGATGTCACTGAAAGAGTTTGTTAAGACACTAAGATTTGCCTTGCCTATAACATTACCGGTTTTGACAGGGTTGTTTGTTTTGGGTATTACCTATGGTATACTTATGCATTCTAAAGGTTATTCTGCATTTCACTCGTTTTTAATTAGTGCTATTGCTTTTTGTGGTAGTATGCAGTTTGCGGCCATTCCATTTTTATTATCAGGATTTGAACCCTTAGAAGTTGTTCTGCTTAGTGTAACGGTAAATATTCGACATCTGTTTTATGGGATTGCAATGTTAGATAAATATAGATTTTTGGGTAAAATAAAATACCTATTAATTTATATCTTATGTGACGAAACATTTTCTATTATAAATAGCTTAGAAATTCCTAATGATATTTCCAAAAGAGTAGTTTATTTAACTGTATCATTATTAAATTATTTTTATTGGGTAGTGGGTTCTTTTATTGGTGGGTTTATTGGCACTAATCTCAAAGTTAATATTCAAGGAATTGATTTTATCTTAACAGCCCTGTTTGCAGTTATATTTTTAGAGCAATTGCAACAGCGTGAAAAAGGTTTTTCAGCAATATTGGGTTTAGGCGTTTCCTTAATTCTCCTAGTATTTTTAGGTTCAAATAGCTTTATAATTCCTTCGATGTTGACTATATTAATAATATTAATTTTGTTGAAAGAAAATTTTGCAAAACTAGTAAATACTGAGGAGAAATCAGAATGTATTTGAGTACGCAAGAATTTATATATTTAACCTTAGCTATAGCTTTAGGGGCAATTTTCACTAGATTCTTGCCATTTATTGTTTTTGCTGGAAAAAACGATCTACCCAAATTAGTAAAGTATTTAGGCAAAACCCTAACACCGGCAACGATGGGCTTTTTAGTAGTATATTGTTTGCGTAATACCCAAATAAATACTGAGTCTTATATAATACCAGAATTTGTAGCTATCTTATTATTAGTAATTATTCACAAAATTAAACGCAATCTTTTATTGAGCATAACTTTGAGTACTTTAGTATATATGTTTCTTGTTCAACAAGTTAGTTAACTTAATAATGATTTATAACAGGCCATAATTATGATATAATTATGGCCTGTTATAATATAAATTTCAGGAGGCTTAGTATGAATTTTGTCACAATAGATTTTGAGACAGCTAATTCAGAGTTAAATAGTGCTTGCTCGATTGGTATAGTTGTTGTAGAGAAAGGCATTATGGTTAAAAAATATTATAGGTTAATTAAGCCTGTAAATGGGATTTTCTTAAAAGAAAATATTGCAATACACGGAATAACACCGCAAATGGTTAAAGCTGAACCTAGCTTTCAAGAGCTTTGGCCAGAGATTAAAAATATTTTAGCTAATAAGTTGGTTTTTGCCCATAATGCCTCTTTTGATACTAGAGTTTTAAAAAATTCATTGGCATGTAAACCGCTAGATATAGAAATTAGGTATGCATGTACAGTGTTATTATCAAGGCGAATATGGCAAAATTTGCCTAATCATAAGTTAGGAACGATGTCGAATTACTTAAAAATAGAATTTGAACATCATAATGCGCTTGAAGATGCAAGTGCTTGCGCGCAAATAGTTTTGGCAGCAGCAGATTTAACGCAAAGTCGTAATATTTTAGAGTTAATAAAGAGTACAAAACTACCAATTAAACAATTGGCTTAAAGTTTTGTAGTTAGGGGAAAAAATGAATTGTGCAGTGGGGAAAATTATTATTGATGCAGATGCTTGCCCGAAGGCTGTTTTAGAAATTTGCCAAAAAATTAGTGGAATTTATAAAGTGCGTTTGATTACTGTGGCTAGCTTCAACCATCAAATAAAAAACTCAGAGCATATCGTCGTTGGTAATGCTTCGCAAGAAGCTGATTTAAAAATAATGAATATAGCTCAAGAAAATGATATAGTAGTTACACAAGACTGGGGTTTAGCGGCAATGCTTTTAGCTAAAAAAGTCCAATGCTTAAATGCTTCAGGGCGAGTTTTTAATGAATTGCAAATCGATTTTTTGCTAGAAGAACGAGAAATAAAAGCAAAGCAACGGCGCGCTGGTGGTAAGACAAAGGGACCTAAAAAACGCAAGCTAGAAGATGACAGTGCTTTTGAACAAAGAGTTTTAGAAATGCTAAAAGGACCCTTAAATTAATTTTAAGAGTCCTTTTTTTAGTTAGAACCATTCTACTACTTTAGTTATTGGTTGGCGGGTTTTTACAGGAGCAGGTGAGTTTTCTAGGCGATAGCCAAAAGCCAACATAGCCGCTACACCAAACTCAGTTGGAGATAAAATTCCTTCGGTGGCCAATAATTCGGTAAGTTCTTTTTGGGCGAAACCTTCAATTGGACAAGAGTCAATGCCAAGCATTGCGGCACAACTCATCATATTTGCCATGGGAATATAAAGTTGTTTGCTAGACCAGTCAAAAAGTTTACGCTCATCTGTTAAATCAAAATCTTGTTCTTGAAACTTCTTGAAGAAATCTGATTTTAAGGTTACAATTTCTGGAGGGAGTTTTTGCAGGTCACGCATGATATCTTGGGTGTACTTAGAGCCAGCATGCATATGCGTAGCTTTTCTAGCAAGTAAAATTAAAAAATGACTTGCACTTGGTAATTGACGTTGTGCACCCCACGCTAATGGGAGGATTTTTTCGCGCAAACTATGATTTTGAATGACAAGGAATTTCCAAGGTTCAAAGCCAAAAGAACTAGGGCTTAGTCGACCTGTTTCCAAAATAAAGTTGAAATCTTCGGCAGAGATTTTTTTATTTACATCAAATTCTTTACAAGCGTGACGGGAATTAAAAGCTGCAAGAATAGTTTCTTTGATATTATTCATAATAACACTCCTTTATTTGCGATGTTATTTTTATAATATAGCATTTAGGTTAAAACAGCAAGTATTTACCATAAAGTAAGTTACTATCAAAAAAGTTAGCAGTTTGGCAAAATATTAGTGATATAAGGTGGAATAAGAGTGCGAGAAAAATTTATATACATACTAACAATAATTTTATCTATAGCTTACCTATGGTTTGGTTATGGTCAAGCAACAGAGAATTTACATTTAATAAAGGATAAAAAGCAGGAAATTAAACGCGTACAGGTGACGGAGATAACAAAACAAACAGAGAAAGAGTTTAAAGGAGGTGGAGGTAATAAAAAGCAAGTTAAGATATATTTTACGGCCAGTAATTTAGATAATGAGTCAGAATTGTTGAACGTAATTCAAGAGTCTAGTCCAATGTTTGGGATGAAGATGCGTAACGTCCAGGTTGGTGATCAAATTCTTGTGGCCAAAGAGCAGCCAAAGAGTAGTAATTGGATATTTATTGAATATATTCGAAGTAAGGCACTATTAATATTAGCAGGCATTTTCACACTCCTGTTAATATTATTTGGTGGGAAAAAGGGTATTAGTACAATTATTGCTTTAGTATTTACTTGTGGGGCAATATTTGCAATATATATTCCTGCGATTTTATCAGGCCTAAATATCTATAAATGGACCTTTATAACTAGCATCTTTATAATAATAACCACCTTATTGTTGGTAAATGGAGCAAATAAGAAAAGTTTAGCGGCTGCCATTGGCTGTATAGGTGGCATAATTTTAGCCGCAATTTTATCAGTTTTTATGGATAAAGTATTATACTTAACTGGTTACGTGGATGAACATTCAATATATCTGGCAAACTGGAATCGTGAAGTACCATTAGATTTGCAAGCGATAATATTTGGCGCAATAATCATTGGCGCAGTAGGAGCGATTATGGATGTAGCAGTTGATATTGCGGCATCGCTAAGTGAATTAGCTAGAAAAGTTGAAAAAATTAGTTTTTCTTCCTTGTTTCAATCAGGTATAAATATTGGCAGAGATATTATTGGCACTATGAGTAATACTTTAATTTTAGCCTATATAGGTAGTTCACTTTCAGTTGTATTACTAATAACTGCTTATAATGGCGGTAATTTTTTATTGCTTTTTAATCGTGAAATGATAGCGGTAGAAATAGCACAAGCTTTAGTGGGAAGTATTGGCATTTTATTTACGATTCCACTTACGGCAGCAATTAGTGCATTTTTATATCGACATAAATAGTTAGAGAGTATTAGCTCAGAGGGGAAAGTGTAAGTTGCAGGAAAAAAATTTTTTTGATAAGATAAAAGACACGTTAAAAAGTTGTTCTAAGTTGTTTATGATAAATTGAGTTAAATTTAGAGAGCTTTTTGAAAACAAACGGGAGGATTTTTATGAAAAGACAAAAAAAAATTATTTTAGGAATTTTACTGATGTTGGTTTTTCAGATCGTGACTACGCAGGTGGCTTTTGCCGAAGAGAAAAAAGATGAGTGGGTAAATAAAAATTATGATATAAATAAAGTTCATAGAGTTTTAATTAAGCCTATCAATGTTACCGCTATGAAAATAGATACATTTGATGAAATGCGTATAAATGAATTTTGCCAAGAACTTAAAAATCATAAAAAATTGCAAGGTGAGAGAATTAGATTTGTGTTGCAAGATGATTTGCTCAAAAGTATTGGCAATATTGTCGATCAAGATATGCAAGCTTTGGCTAAATCTGATCCTAAAAAATATCAAAGTTTATTGGACACGTATACTTTGGAGTTTGTTGATCAAGTGCTAGAATTTGACTTAGTAGTGTTTAGAATCGATAAAATTTTTGTACCAGAACGCCGTTATACGGAGACCGAGTATGTTGATACTGTAGTTATAACTAAAAAGAAGGGGTATAAAGTGGAAGAAAAAACTACGGTGCGCATGCCTGTAGAAAGGTTAAAAATAGTTCCTGCGTATTATAAAAATGTAGCTAATACTGGTGTTAAATCAGTTTTAAAGGATGCGAAGACAAATGAAAATATATTTATGGTTCTAGACGTTCGAGACAGTGAATATAAAGGAATTTTACCTATGACAAATAGAATATTAGAGCGAATAGGGGATAGAATGGCCGAATTTTTAAAAAAATAACAAGAAAGTAGGTCGCGAATTTTGAAAAAAGTAATGGTGTTTTGTATAATGCTTTTATTGTTTGCAGTTAATACAATTGGAGTAGTTGAAGCACATGATTGCAATTGTAATCTTCAAGAACGAAAAATAGAAAAAAATTTTACTGCTTATACTAAATTAATTGGCGAAACTAAAGAAAAAGTATTTTTAAAATATGGACATAATTATTATCCTGCTGAGGCTACAGCAGAGAGTTTTTGTAAAGATAAAATAAGGATATATTTCGCAGATAATGAGCAATTTTCTGTACGAGCGGTGTCAATTGCAAACAGTAGTGTGAATTTTAAAGGTGCTAGGGTTGGAAGGCGATTAGAGAGTTTTGTTGAGGCTTTTGGTAAACCAATCGCAGAAGATTTAGTGGAGGGCTATGCAAGTTTTGCTGATAATGAGCAAAAAATAACTGTGTTTTATTATCCTACCAACAAAAAAGTTTTAAGTGTATATATAGAAAAAATGCCTGAGACAAAGCAACAAGTGCTTAATGGCGCAAAATTTTTGCCAGAGAGTATTAATGGCGTTTATCTAGGAAGCAATATTTCTTATAAGTTGTCAGAAACAAAAAGTAACGAAAATTTAGAGCAGGCTATTAGAGTAGCCTATGGAATTAGTGAAAATTTAGAACATAAAAACTACTATTATTACAATTTAGTTGATCTAAATAATGATAACATTCCTGAAATTTTTGTATATATAGTAGGACCATATTTCAGCGGCAGTGGTGGAAGTAGCGCTTTAATTTTTACAGAAGATTTAAATGGTTATAAACTAGTTAATAGATTTTCTTTGATGCATAATCCGATTATTGTTAGTGAAAATAAAACTAATGGCTGGCATGATTTGGTGGTGCAAGTAGCTGGTGGTGGTTCTAAATATGGTCTAGTTGAGTTGAAATTTGTAGAGGGTAAATATCCAGAAAATCCTTCAGTTCAAGAACGATTAGGGAAAGAACGTGTAATTGTTGGCATGGCAATTATTGCGGATGATTTACAAATACGAAAAGGAATAAGTTTCCAATAGAAAAAAATATTTTTGGTGTATAAGTAACAAACAGCCCGCTACAGTTATTGTAGCGGGCTGTTTGCACAAAAAACTCGAGAGAGTATTTAATTAATCATTATACATATTTTGTGAAAGCTGAGAAAGTTCTTCGGAAATTTTAGCTAGTGTTTGACTTTTTAAAGATAAATTTTCAATGTTTTTGTAATCATTCTCTAAAGAAGAGTTAATTGTACCAAGATTTAATGAAACTTCTTTGATTAATTTATCCATTTGTTGTAAAGAACTAGTGATAATTTTAGCAGATTCAGCACTATCTAAGGCTAATTTACGAACTTCTTCCGCTACAACTGCAAAACCGCGACCCTGCTCACCAGCTCTTGCCGCTTCGATGGCTGCATTTAATCCTAAAAGATTGGTTTGCGAAGAAACATTGCGAATAAAAGTTACAATTTCATCGCTCTTTTTCACAGCTAGGTCTAATTCCAGGCCAAGTTTGTCTAATTTAGAAATTATAGAGAAAAAACTTTTTGTGTTTTGGGCGACTTCTTGCATTGAGGAGTTGAAAGTTTTAGAAGATATGGCAAGTTCATTAGCAATAGTAGTGACTTTATCGTAAACATCAATAGTTTGAGTGGTAGTTACACAACCAACAGTTTTGTTTCCTTCTTTGAAAGGAAAGGCACAGGCGATATAAGCGACGCCATAAGTAGAGTCAGCCCTAGAGACTATTTTTATTATTCGCTTGCCTGATTCTAGACAATTTTTGCTTACTGCTCCTTTAACTGGATCACCTGGTTTATTTTTTAAATCTAGAGCATTAGCGGGTATATAGTTGGTATAAATATTATTTTTGATTACAGAAATGCCGATGTCTTCGGCTAAAATTGATTTAATGTGTGGCGCTAGAATTGCAAACATATCTAATAATTCAATTGCAGTATAATTCATAAGTAACACTCCTTAACAAAGATTTTATTAATATTTGAATACGCGCTTAGAATAATGTCTTATTATATTGTATTATTTTAAAAGATAATAGTCAACGAAACCGTATGATGATGCTTTGGAAAATATAAATTAAAACCCCAGCCTGCCATTTATATTAAGAATTGCCGGTTGGGGGTTTTGGGGTAAGAAGATTAAGAAAGTGGTTTATAAATTTTTTCAGTCTGAACATCTTCAGTATAGAATTTATATGCGTTTTTTCCTTGAGTTTTAGCTTGATACATAGCGTTATCAGCTTTTTTAATTAAAATCTCTTCATTGTCAGAGTGATTGGGGAAAATGCTAATACCAATGCTGCAAGATATATGTATACTATGATCATTAATAATAAATTGTTGGCCGATTGAATTTTGAATTTTTTTAGCAACGATTTCCGCATCGTGTATAGTATTTATTTTGGCTAAAATAAGGGTGAATTCGTCACCTCCCATTCTAGCAACAGTATCACTTTCTCGGACGCATTTTTTTAGTCTATTGCCAACTTCAATTAGCAGTAAATCACCAATATTATGACCGAGATTATCATTAACACTTTTAAATCCATCTAAATCTATGAACATAATGGACATCATATAGTTATAGCGTTTAGCTAAATTTATATAGTCATGTGCCTTTTGATAGAAAAATCGACGATTTGGTAAATCTGTTAACCCATCATAATAAGCTTGATACTTAATTTTTTCTTCGTATTTTAGTCTTTCGGATAAATCGCGAGCTACGGCGGAATACATTATTACTTGTCCACAATCATCTTTTATAGCGTTAATCATTAACCACAAAGGAAAAAGTTCACCGTTTTTACGTTTATTCCATATTTCTCCTTGCCAATTGCCATTTTCAAACAAAGAAGACCACATATCTTCATAAAAACTGTCATCATGTCTACCTGATTTGAGGATTCTTGGTGTCATTCCCAACAACTCTTCAAGAGAATAGCCAGTATTTTCTAAATAAGCAGGATTTGCCAGTTGAATTACGCCTTGAGCATCTGTTACGACAATTCCATCAATAGCAGTATTAAAAACTTGCAGTGCGAGTTTTAAACGGTTTTGAATATGTTGCCAATCAGTGATATCGCGGATGGCGACAATTATATAATATCTTTTTTTACTCTTAAATAATTTTATTTTACTTTCGACAAAGAGCATAGAAGAATCTTTGCGTTTGTATTGGCGCAACCCTAAATCTACGACTCTGTGTTGCAAAACATTATTGATATTTAGATTAATTTCAGCAGAATCAGCAACAATAATATTTTCTATATACAAGCTTTGTAAATCAGCAGGACTATATTGCAACATTTCCCAAAAGACTTCATTAGCCTCAAGAATTTTATGACTATGTGCATCAAAAATATAGAGAGCATCTAATCTATCACTAGCATTAATAAATGCAGAATAATAATACTTGCTTGTCAATAATATTTTTTTATTATTACGAGTATTAAGTAATTTTTTTATTAATTTATTGTTAGTTTTCAAGTTAGACCCTCCTATACTATAGAATTTGGGGCCAATATTATTGATATAGACTAATTATATATCAATATATAAAATTTAAAAAGTAGTAATAAATAAAAAAACTATTTTTTGGCAATATTACAAATTTATTACTTTCGAAAAAATTAAAAACTATGATATACTGTCAATAAATATCTAGCGAAAGGAGAGGAATTTGTGTTAGCTACGGTAATTGGTGGAATTGGGCTTTTTTTACTAGGAATGACATTAATAACAGATGGACTAAAGATAGTAGCTGGTGACAAAATTAAAACTATTCTAGGAAAATTAACAAATAAAATTTTTTCGGCAATTTCCTTAGGGGCGGTTATTACGGCAATAGTTCAATCATCTAGTGCCACGACAGTAACTACAATTGGTTTTGTAAGTGCAGGATTGTTAAGTTTTCGTCAAGCAATAGGGGTAATCTTGGGTTCGAATTTAGGTACAACTAGTACAAGTTGGATTGTTGCGACTATTGGTTTGAAAATTAAAATTAGTATGTTGGCTTTTCCACTAGTAGGAATAGGTGTAATGCTGAAAATGCTGTCTAAAGATAGATACGCGTCTATGGGGATGATTATGACTGGGTTTGGGTTACTATTTATTGGAATAGACACATTGCAACTAGGAATGAAGGAACTCGGGCAACATATTGATTTAAGTGCTTTTGCAGGAGACACGATTGTTCAACATTTCTTTTTGGCTATAATAGGCATAATAATGACCGTTATAGTACAGTCATCCAGTGCAGCAGTAGCTACTACCTTAATTGCTTTAAGCGCAGGAACAATTAATTTATCACAAGCAATGGCGCTGGTGATTGGGCAAAATATTGGAACTACAGTTACGGCAGCTATTGCCTGTATTGGCAGTACAATTGCTGCGAAAAAAACAGCTTTTGTCCATGTTTTTTTTAATATAGTTACTGGAATAATTGTATTCTTGTTAATTCCGGTATTGACAATACTTATGAATAAACTAACATTAATCGCGGCAATAGAAGAACCAGTTATTGTTTTAGCTATTTTTCATACGGCAGTAAAACTATTTGGAATTATTATCTTTTTACCATTTATTGAAACTCTAGCTACTTTTACTGAAAAATTAATTCCAGAAAAAAACAACGTATTAACAAAATATTTAGATGAAACAGTTGCGCAGTTTCCAGCAGTTGCAATGGAAGCTTCATACCGTTCGGTTGTAGAAATAACTATTTTTGTTTTAAATGCTTTTCCAAAAGAAATAAATTCGCAAAACAAGGGCGAGTTAAACTTAGAAATGGCTAAGTTGGCCTTAGAAGATATTCGTAAATTTTTTAAAAAAATACCGACAATGCCTGTTAACTCGGAAGATTTTCAGCGCTATTTAGCTATTGTTCATAGTACTGATCACTTAGAGCAGATAATTGAGTTATTACAAGAAGAATATAAGGCAGAAATTGTCTGTTGTTCTGAAATGTTAAAAGAACCGAGATATATATTAAGTGAAGAGATAAAAATTGCGCTGGGATGGTTAGAGAGTAAAAAGGTTATTGAGGCACCAGCCGTAATTGAAGAATTAACAAAATCATTATATAACGAACGTAAAATTGGTCGGGAAAAAGTGCTATTAGATATTGCACAAGGCAATCTGTTGCCAGAAAAAGGCAATGAAACGATATTAGGTTTATTATGGCTAGATAGTTTGGGCTACCATCTTGCAAGAATAATAAAGCATTTAAACAATTCTCGACCGATAGACTAATAAAAAAGATTGATACCATAGAATTTAATCTAGCGGTATCAATCTTTTATTTTAACTTATTGGAATTAGAATTAAAATAATCCGACGTAGACATTAACTTTAATGCCATCGGCTGAAAAAGTTACAGAGAGAATTTTGGGAACTGAAAGTCTAACCTGCCCCCCAGGACCTAAAAGTAGGGTTGGTGGCGAGATATCCAAACCTGTTATTCCAGAGGTTGCGAATATTGTACAAGAATTAGCGCAAACCATATTCGCCATTTCAGATATAGCACTTTGGGCTAGAGAATCTAGCTCAGTTACGGGCATTCCCATCATCATTTTAGACGCAAATTGTTTGGCAGAATCCAAATCCATACCTATCAAGATAGCTCCCTTAAGAGGACCCATTACACCGATATTAATCATTATTCCGCTATTATCGAGGGTGGATCCTTCTAAGTTTGTAGAAATTTTTTCTATTTGTTGGAAACCGATTTGCGGTAAAATAGTCGTAAAAGCTGTTAAAATAGGATTGATTGCATTTACATCCATAGCACATTTCCTTTCTTAAATCCAATACTTATGTCGATATCGCCAAAATCAGTTTGAGCAGAAATCATACGCACACAAATATTAGGACTAACTATTTCGGTAGTTGCACCATAAAAAACACTTGGAGGAGCTACTCGTAGACTTAAATTTTTATCCTTTTTATTGATCATTGAACAGGCGATTCCGCCCACGACATTGGCAAATTCCGCGGCCATGGCAATAATTTCTTCGCGATTTTTAGGTTCGCGGCGCAACATATTGGTGGCCATTTTTTCAGCGGTATCTTGGGCGATATCAAGAATAAATGTCCCAGGATAGCGGCCAATTATACCAATAACTACAGCAATTCCTTTAGAAAAACTAGGTTTGCAAATTTCTTTATCTAAATAGGAAGCTGTAGTTTTGGTCATACGTGTAATACTTTGTGAAAGAGCTTCTTTACAAGTTTCAAGACTCCAAGCTTCTAAGTTTTGATATAAAACATCAGGTGAAAGGACATTTTTGAAAATTCTAGCTGCAGTTTCTGCATCAGCAGGTTTTTGAATATAGCCCATAATACCAGTGCGACGAGCTTCTGATTCGGTTTCTTCGTCTTTCATGGAACTAATTAAAACGATGCGTGCACTAGGATCATGTGCTAAAAGGGCTTTGCTGCATTCGAAACCATCTGCTCCTGGCATAGCAATATCCATCGTAACGATATCGGGTTTACAATTTTTATAGGTTTCGATCAAGGATTCAATTGAGTCAGCTTCACCAACAATTTCACAATTAAACTCACGTAAAGTATCAGCAAGAATTGTGCGTGAAAAGGGCGAATCATCAACCATCATAATTTTTATTACACCCATCTTATAAATACCTCCAAATATTATTCTGTACTGTCCTGAGGAGTAAAAAGCCATGAAAAACAAGAAATTCTTAGGATTAAATAACTACAATACTCTATAAAATAACTATAGCAAAATAATTGTGTAAAATCAATAATTTTACGATAGAGAACTTAAAAGAGGATTTTGTAAAAATATGTAGAATAATTTAAAAAAATAGGTTTGATTATTAGGAGGCGGTGGAATGGAAATTTTTTTAGATACGGCAATAATAAAAGAAATAGAAGAGTTTGTAGCTTGGGGAGTTGTTGGTGGAGTTACCACTAATCCTAGCTTAGTGGCAAAGAGTGGCGAACAGTTATCTGAAGTAATAAAAAAGATTGCGGGATTAGTTTCTGGACCAATAAGTGCAGAAGTAATAGCAACTGATTATTTGGGGATGATTAAAGAAGCTGAACAATTGAATAAGTTAGCATCCAATATTATTATAAAAATTCCAGCTACGGCAGAAGGACTAAAAGCGGTCAATGTATTAGCTTGCAAAGGTATAAAAACAAATGTAACATTAATTTTTAATTTAGCTCAAGCATTGCTTGCTGCAAAAGCTGGCGCAACTTATGTGAGTCCTTTTGTGGGGCGATTAGATGATATTGGTGAAGATGGGGTTCAGGCAGTAAAAGAAATAATACAAACCTTTAAACTATACAAAATTAAAACAAAAGTTATCGCTGCTAGTGTAAGAAACTTGCAACATATAAATTTATTGGCTCAAACTGGAGTTGATATTGCTACAATTCCTCCTAGCCTAGTCAGAGATATGATTAAGCATGAATTAACCGATAAAGGAATAGAAAAATTTTTGCAAGATTATCAAAATAGCAAGAGTTGACCATAGCAAAGAGTTATGCTATAATAATTTCCAATTGAATATTTCAACCAAGGTGTCACATAATGTGAAGAATAGGGAAGTAGGAGCATTGAAAAATGTGTAAACGCGGGCCCACCACTGTATCGAGGAGATTTTACGAATGCCACTCTTAAGGGGGAAGGTGTAAAATTGATGAATCGGGAGCCAGGAGACCTGCCTTGAGTTGTTAAAAGTTTTTGTGGAAAAGAGACTTTTGAAGGGAAACTTTCAAAAGTCTCTTTGTTTTTTAATAAAGAATATGATAAACAGTGAGGTAAAGATGAATTTATTGACGAAAACTCTAAAAAACATTAAAAGTGTGCCATCTTCAAATTGTGAAAATATTAGTAGTGTTATACTAGAGCAAAAAAAATTTGGTAGACTTGCTCAGATGGCACGAAAATATATTGCTATCAAAGGAAATAAGTTTTGTACAACAATAAAACATTGTATGGTTATAACTTCGGCAGATCATGGGGTAGCTAAGCAAGGAATTAGCGCTTATCCAATTGAAACGACAATGCATATGACGGCTAATTATTTGATAGCTAAAGGTGGAAGTGCTAATGCTTTTGCAAACTATTGTCAAGCGGATATGGTAGTCGCAGATGTTGGAATTGCAGGAGATATGGAGAATGTACCTGGGCTGTGGCAACGTAAAATTGCTTATGGAACGCAGGATTTTACTGAAGGACCAGCGATGAGTAAATTAGAAGCAATAAAAGCGATTGAAGTAGGGATTGAGATTGTAAATTCTAAAGTAAAAGATGGGTATAACTGCTTTAGTTTAGGGGAGATGGGTATAGGCAATACAACCTCAAGTGCTGCAATTGTGGGAGCTTTTACAGGTATGTCACCCGAAGAAATTACAGGTCGAGGGACAGGCATTTCTGACAGTAGAATGCAAGTAAAATTAGATGTTGTGCGTAAAGGACTGGAAATAAATAGGCCAGATATTAAAGATGGTATTGATGTTTTAGCTAAAGTAGGTGGTTTTGAGATCGGGGCGCTTGTAGGTGTGATACTAGCGGCTGCGGCAAATAGCTGTCCAGTTATTATTGATGGGTTAAATACAACTGCTTCAGCCTTAATTGCTCAAGCTATGCATAAAAATGCTAAAGACTATATGTTTGCCTCACATTTGTCAGGTGAGCCAGCACATATTATAGCGTTGAATACACTTGGCTTGCAGCCATGTTTAGATATGAAAGTAAGATTAGGTGAAGCTATTGGCGCATCGATTGTAATGGAAATGTTAACAGGAATAACAGAAGTTTTAGAAAATAGTAAGGAGGAATATTTAAAGTGATTGAGATGCAAATACCTGCCTTAGATTTTGTTGCTATGAAAAAATGTCAAGTTAGAATCGACAATTTAACAAAGCCCTTAAATAGTCTGCATTATTTTGAAATAATTGCTAAAAAATTAGCTGGCATTACTGAAAATCCTAGCCCTAAAATTATTCCAAGAAAGATTTTGGTGCTTAAGAAAGAGGAGCAAGAGGTAGATTTACCTTTAGCAATATTTGCAAAACGTGTTCAGGCTCCAATAGTCAGTATATCAATACCAAGATTGAGAGAACTATCAACAGGAACATATTTCAAAGAAAGTTTGAAAATATGTAGCGATTATATCCGTGAAGAAAAGCAAATAATTGGCTTAGGACAAAATGGAATTGATGCTGAAAAAGATTGTCAGTTGATATTTGACTATTATTGCCAAAATGAAATAGAACAAATGCCTTTCAACAAAATAGATAAGGGGATTGTATTTTTAAGTAGCTTGATTATAGCAGCAGCACAAAAACGTTGCTTAGTTGTTTTGGATGGATTGAGTACGAGCTTAGCAGCTTTGATTGCTACAAAAATAAATCCCAAAGTTAAAGATTATTTGCTTGCCTCACATTATTCCATATCTCCAAAGCAACGTGAAGCCCTAGAACTATTAGACATTCCTGCGTATTTGCATTTAGACTTACAAGGAGATTGTGGGCTCGGAGCAGCTTTAGGAATATCGCTAGTAGATGCAGCTTTACATATGCTAAATGATATGAAAACCTTTGGAGAAGCAGATGTTGCTGTGGCCAATGATGGACCTGGGGCGATAAAGCAGAATAAAAATATAAAAGATATGTAAAAAACAAGTTAAAATTAAGACGAATCCTTGTTAGCTAAAAAATATTTAGCTAACAAGGATTTATTTTGTTTGATAAGTTAGGGCTTTACCTTTTAAAAGATAGTAAGATATAATGAATATTAATGTAAACTTAATTTTGGAAAAGGAATATAAAGATATGAAATTAACAAAAATGAACTACTATTTTGAAAAGATTAAAAATATATCTTTGGTAGAAAGAATATCGCTAATTCCTTTGATCGCAGTATTTTTAGCGATTGCCTTAATTTCATACATTTCTGCTAACAATATCAAAGATAGTATCATTAGTGAAATGCAAACCAATGGAGTATTCCTGTCGCAACAATTCTCCAGTCGAATAACTGACCGCAAAGCTGCTATTGATGTTTTAGAAGAACAATTGAATGAAAAAATAAGAATTGCAGCTAATATCGTAATAAAAGACGCGGAAAATTTGAATAATACAAGATTATTACAATTGGCTAAGAATTTGGATGTTGATGAATTATATTGGCTAAATAGTAAAGGCGAGGTTGTATATGCTACTATACCTGGGTATATTGGTTGGCAAACTACAATAAATCATCCACTAATAGCTATAGTACAAGGTCAAAAAGAGTTAATGGAAAAAATTAGACCTGATTCTAAATATGGCAAGTTACTAAAATATGGTGCGGTTAGAGCTGAAGATGGTAGCTTTGTCCAAGTTGGAATATCAGCAGCAAGAATAAGTAAAATGAATGAAAAGTTTAATTATCAAAAACTAGTGCAGAGTTTAGCTTTAGAAAAAAATATAGTATATGTGGGTTTTGTAGATTTAAACTATAGAATAGTTGCGCATAGTAATGAAGAACTACAAGGAAAACAATTACCAAGATATAGTTACTTACAAAAGGTCATAGAAATAGGTGATTATCAAGCGCAAGAAACTGTTGATACGACAACGGCAACCGAAATTTATGATATTTTATTTCCTGTGATAGTTGAAGGTCAAATTGTGGGTGCCTTGCAGCTAGGCTATTCGATGGAAAATGTTAAAACAGAAGTAGAAAAAAATAATTTAAAAATTTTGTTGTGGGGTACTTTTATTTTAGGGTTGTTAAGTTTTTCTTTGCGAAAGGCTTTAAAAAAACAGATTATAAAACCGATTGTTGATCTGGAGTCAGACATTAAAGCTATATCTATAGAAGATGATATTGATTATCGTCTGCCTAAAATTGAAAATGATCCGTTTTTACTTTTGCGTCAGGCAATAAATAAAAACCTAGATAAAAGTCAAGAATACTTTGCTAAAATGCTTGATAATCAGGATGAATTATATGCAGCAAATGAAGAGCTAGAGGCAGTTGTTGGGCAACTTTCAGCTAGTGAAGAAGAATTGCAAGCTCAATATGAGGAAATACAAGACTACGCAGAAAAGATGAAAGCTTTAAAAGAAAAGTACACACTTGCTGTAGAAGTAACAGATAGTGTAGTTTGGGAGCTAAATATTTTAGAAAAAACGATAATTTTTTCTGAAAATTTTAGGCAGAAAACAGGGATGGAAGAAGATAAAATAGCTTTAATAAACTTTATATCTGAGGTAGTTTATGAGGCGGACAGAGAATTAGTAAGAGAAAGTTTAGCTAACTATCAATATAAGACTCAAAGTGCAGTGCAAGTTCAATTTCGTATTATAGATAAATTAAATAGACAGTATTGGTATTTAATGCGCGGAAAAAGTTTCAATGATGCTTTAGAGTGTCGTTTAGTTTTAACGGGTGTATTAGTTGAGATTAGTGATTATAAACGCCAAGAAGAATATATTCGCTTTTTGGCAGATCATGATCAACTAACCGAACTTTATAATAAACGTAAATTTGTTGAAAAACTTGCTATAGACTTAGAAAAAGGCAAAAAAGGTGCAGTTTTATTATTGGATATCGATAATTTTAAGAATATTAATGATACGCTGGGACATATTTACGGAGATAAAGTTTTAAAAAATGTTGCAGATATTTTATCGAGAGTTGTAGGCGAAAAATCTGCAGTTTATAGGTTTGGTGGTGATGAATTTTTAATTAGATTAAACGAGCAGACAGATTTAAAAGAAGTAGAGAAGCTTATTGTTAAAATTAATGAAACTGTAAAACATGACAATATGGTTGAGGGGATAAATAATCATCTTACAATTAGCATGGGAATTGCTTTTTATCCATATGATGGCAATAGTGTTGATGAGTTACTTATAAAAGCAGATATTGCTATGTACAGTGCTAAACGTGCTGGGAAAAACAGATATGGGTTTTTCAATGAAAGTATGAATGCTATTTTCAGCGAAAAAATTAAAATTGAAAAATTCTTAAGGATTGCTTTGGAACAAAAAGATTTTCAAGTTTTATATCAGCCGGTAATAAAAACAGATACAGGAGAAATTGCTTATTTCGAGGCTTTGTTACGTATGCGAGCTACTAATATTTATCCAGGAGAATTTATCCCAGTAGCAGAAGAGACTGGGTTAATAGTGCCTATTGGTAGGTGGGTAATACAGGAAGTTTTGGGGCAACTTAATATTTGGCAATCATTAGGCCATGAACCAAAGCCGGTAGCAATAAATTTATCACCAAGACAGTTTGAAGATCCACTATTAGTGACTTATATTCAAGAAGAACTAGAAAAAAACAATATAAAATCTAGTTTATTGGAGATAGAAATTACGGAGAATGTTTTACTAGAAAACCGAGAAGAAACTATAGCAACTATGGAGAAAATTCAAGCATTAGGTATGAGTATTGCTTTAGATGATTTCGGAACTGGTTTTTCTTCACTTAATTATCTTACGTTTATGCCTGTAAATAAAATAAAATTAGATAAGAGTCTGAAAGATAAGTTTATAAATCTAGACAACACTAAGGTGATGGATAGTTTAATAGCCCTAGCACATGGGTTAAATTTGAAAGTAGTTATTGAGGGAGTGGAAGATTTTGAAGAAGTAGGTAAACTTAAGCGAGCTGGGAGTGATTACTTACAAGGTTATCTATTTAGCAAACCAGTGGCAGGAGATTTAGTTCAAAAACTTTTTCAAAACAAGTATTTAAATTAGCAAAGAAGCTGACTAAGAAGATAAACTTAGTTCAGCTTCTTTGTTAGTTTAATATAAATTAATCAAAAATTAACACAAATAAAACTAAAAAAATTCTTTTTGGCGTATAATTTAAATAGGTGGTGAATTTTTTTGAGAAGAGAAGATTTATTGAATAATATGCAGAGCGCTAATCTAGAAGAAATTTTGTTTGCTTCAGTTATTGATAAGGCTGAAATTACAACTGTATTTCAACCCATAATTTCTTTAAGAAGTTCGGAAGTGTATGGTTATGAGGCTTTGAGTCGTGGCCCAGAAAATAGTAGTATGGAAAACCCGGAAATATTATTTAACCTTTCAGAAAAATACGGTAGAATTTGGGAGTTAGAGTATCTTTGCCGCTGGAAAGCTTTAGAAAAAGCAAAATGTCTTGAGGAAGATAAAAAAATATTTCTAAATGTTAGCCCACACATTATGCATGATATAAAGTTTCGGCAGGGGTTTACTAGAGAGTATCTAAATAAATTTAAAATTAATCCTGATAAAATAATTTTTGAAATAACTGAAAGACAGGCAATTAGTAACGTTCCAGATTTTATAAATACTGTACAAAACTATAAAAGCCAAAACTATCAAATTGCCATAGATGATGTAGGTGCTGGATTTTCTGGTTTAAATTTAATATCAGGCGTATATCCACACTTTATAAAATTAGATATGAATTTAATTAGAAATATCGACAAAGATTTTGTTAAGCAGGCGATGGTTAAGAGTATGTGTGAATTTGGCCAGTTAACTAATACTTACTTGATAGCTGAAGGAATTGAGACTGAAGCAGAATTATTAAAATTGATTGAAATGGGAGTTCATTATGGACAAGGTTATTTTATTCAAAAACCAAGTAGTAAAATTCAAAATATTTCTGAACAGGTTCAAGAAATAATTCTTCAAGCGAATAAAAATAAAAACAGATTTATTGGCAGCACGATATATGAGTTATATATTTATAAAATTTGCAAAAAGTTACCAACTGTAAATGCAAACTTAAAAGTTGAACAAGTTGATGCTATTTTTAAAAAAGATACAGCTGCACCAGGATATTGTGTAGTTGAAGAAGAGCAACTTCTAGGGATAGTAACTAAAAATGAAATGTATAAATTTTTAAGTGGACAATATGGCTATTCGCTCTATGGAAAAAAGCCAGTAAGAGAAATAGCTAATGCTAATTTTTTGAGTGTAGATTATAAGATGACAATTGATATTGTTTCCAAAAAAGCTATGGCTAGATCGGCTGAACAATTGTATGATCTAATTGTTGTCACGAAAGATGCTAGGTATTATGGGGTTGTAACTGTGAAAGATTTATTAGAAAAGGCAATTGAGATAGAGGTTATTAATGCCAAAAACTTAAATCCTTTATCAGAATTACCTGGTAATAGATTGATTGAATTACAGTTAGAGCAGAGCATTAAAAATCCCGAGGACTTAAATATTTTATATTTTGATATAGATAATTTTAAAGCTTATAACGATGTATATGGTTTTGAAAATGGTGATAAAATAATAAAACTCTTAACTAAAATATTAAAAGACATATTTTCCTTAAATGATTTTGTAGGACATATAGGCGGGGATGATTTTGTTGTGATTACTAATAGAAACCCTATAAAAAATCTTGTTGATAAGATAATATATAATTTTGAAAGGGAATTGAAGGATTATTATAATAATGATGATTGGGAACAGGGTTATTTAATTTGTAAAAATAGAAGAGGTATCGAAGAATGTTTTCCGTTGCTTTCTTTATCGGTAGTATGTTTAGCAATCAAAAACTTTGATTGTATATATAAACTAGCAGAAAAAGCAAGCAAATTGAAGAAAAAATGCAAATTACTCAATGGAAGCAATTTCATATCAGAATAAAATCCAAAAACGGAAATGTTTTCTGCTATTTAGCTAAATATTTCCGCTTTTTTTATTTTTTTTATCTGGGGACGTATTGCACTTTTTACTATTTATGGTACAATCGTCTAGTCGCTAAATTTTTAAATAAGACAAAAAAGGGAGAGTGGATATGAAAAGACAAAGTTTTTTTCGGCTCACGCAAGAACAGGCTGAGCAACTAGCAGAACGGTACCAAACACCATTGCTAGTACTATCATTAGAGCAGGTAGAGAAGAATTATTGTTTTTTAAAAAAATGGTTACCAAATGTCCAAATTTACTATGCTATGAAGGCTAATCCAGATAGGGAAATAGTGAAAAAGATGGCAGAATTGGGATCTTGTTTTGATGTTGCTTCAGCTGGTGAAATAGCTGAGCTAGTGGAATTAGGAATTAGTGGTGAGCGGATGATATATGCTAACCCAATAAAGAACAAACAAGGTTTTCAAGTGTGCAATGAAGTTGGCGTTCGGAAATTTACTTTCGACAGCTATAGTGAGATTGGTAAGATGGCAAAAGCTTCACCTGGTGCGAGTGTTTTGTTGAGAGTACGAATTGATAATTCGGGTGCACATGTTGATTTAAATAAAAAATTTGGTGCTAGCCAAGAAGATGTTTTGCCAATGTTGAAAGCGGCTAAAGAAGCTGGTTTAGATGTTGCCGGTTTGTGTTTTCACGTGGGTAGTCAGACAACGTCGGCGGTGCCTTATATTAAAGCATTGAACATAATGAAAGAACTATTCTATAAAGCCAAGTTAGAGGGGTTTGATTTACGCATATTAGATATAGGCGGTGGATTCCCTATCCCTGAACCACACTTGTTAGAACTTGATTTAACGGAGATGCTAACAGAAATAAACACCTATTTGCTGAAAAACTTTGCCGAAATTGAAATATGGTCAGAGCCAGGAAGATTTATTTGTGGAACAGCTGTTAATTTATTGACCAGAGTAATTGGAATTAACGAAAGAGAAAACCAAGTATGGTATTTTCTGGATGATGGCTTATATGGAACATTCTCTGGTGTTTTATTTGATCACTGGACATTTCAAATACAAAGTTTTCGTGAGGGCGAAAAAATAAGAGCAACATTTGCTGGTCCGAGTTGTGATTCTTTGGATGTATTGTATAGAGATTACTTAACAATACCTTTAGAGTTAGACGAATTACTAATAGTACCTGATTGTGGAGCTTATACATCAGCTTCATCAACGGTATTTAATGGTTTTGCAAAAACACCAAGAGTTATCTGGGAAGAAACAAAATAGAATAAGTTTAAAAAAGCTAAAACCATAAAGCAATTCTACGCTTTATGGTTTTAGCTTTTTTAGACTTATTCTACAAAAATAACGTGAATAAATTAATATTTGTCAAAGAACTGTTGTTTACTACTATAATTAATTATAGGAAATTTTTAAATTATTGGCGTAAATTTGCAACAGCTTCGAGATAAGCTTGCATTTTGAATTTTCTTTCCAGTCCTTGTTTATTCATATAACGGATATTACCAAATATTTTTCTTTTTCCCCAGGGGCGATCATGTTTCCCAAAACACCAGGCAACGCCAGCAAAAGCATTAGCATCGCGACCATCTAGGCTATATTTATTGTTAAGATATAGCGTGTTTTTGTATGCTAGTTGGGGTGTTGGCGACCATTCTAAAATTTTCTTGCCCCAATACATACGCATATAGCCTTGCATTTTTCCAGTTGTTAAAAGTTGCTTTTGAGCAGCATTCCAGTACTCATCATGTGTTTGACTTTTTTCTAGTTGTTCAAGAGTATAAATGTATTCTCTAGTATCAGTTTGATGATCATTAAGGCTTTGCTTCGCCCAACTAGGTAATCCAGTATAATTATCGTATTCAGAATTATAATATGTGAAGTTTATAGCCAATTCTCTACGAACAATCATTTCCTCTAAAAAGACAGCACTAGATTCACTTAATTGTGGATTTATTTCCATTGCCTCATTAACTTTAAGGCTAATTTCTAGGGGAGATATTTGCCCAAAATGTAAGTAGGGACTCAAGTTTGAAGTACAATTTTGGCTGGGTTCATTACGTAGAACAGAATAATTTGCTAATTTATTTTCAATAAAAAAATTTAATAAAATATTAGCTTTGGAGAATCCACCGTAAAAATATTTAGATTTAGGTACAGTGTGGTCAATGTTTAAGGACTTAATAACAGTGTTTATTTGCTTTAATTGTAAAGGTTGAAATTTATTGGACAAATCTACGTATTTACCTAAATATTTAGGCAGGAATGCAGGGACAAGAAATTTCCCTAAATGTTTATGGATTTTACGTCGAATAGTTGCAGCACTGTATTCTTCTTTAGTGGAAACTTCTTGGACTGGAATGATAACGTTTGTTTCTACTTGCGTAAATAAACAAGGAAGCTTTTCTGCAAGTTGTTTGCGCCAAAAACGTTCAATTTTCAAATAACCACAATCAGTAATAACTAAACTAGCATTTTGTGAAATTTTAGTAACACCAACTATTGGGTCGATTTTTTCGATGACGAAACGAATGTTTAAATTTTCAAACATAGGTACTAGTTCTTGTAAACCTTCTAACATGAAATAGTAGTGGCGGGCATTTGCCTCAGGAAAATTATCAGTAATTGTAAAATAAACGACTAAATCAGCGTTATATTTATTTGCAATCTCTATAGCATAAATCAAGGCATGATTATAATTAATTCTTTGTGCACTTTGCATCCAATAAAGTACATATCCAGATTTTCTTTGGGGCTGCTTATTTAAATTACAGAGCCGTTCTAAATGGATACTAGTAGACATGTTATCCTCCTTAAAAAGTATGTTTTTTGTTAGTGTAACATAAAAATAGTTTTTACTGTTAAAAAAATTACTGTTTACAGCAGGAAAAAATAAAAAAATATAGAATATTTCTATATTGGCGAGTATAATATAAGATGTATTTTATACTTGCTGATAGTATTATATTGGGCTTTAAAAAGTAGAAGAGAGGATAGCTAAATGGAAAATAATTTAGAAAAAAAGTATGGATTTTATACAGCTATTGCAATGGTTGTTGGTATTGTAATTGGCAGTGGAGTTTTTTTTAAAGCCGAAAAAGTTTTGACGGCTACAGGGGGCGACTTACCTCTAGGAATTTTAGCTTGGGCAATAGGCGGCTTGATTATGATTGTTTGTGCCTATGTTTTTGCTACAATGGCGACCAAGTATGAGAAAGTTAATGGAGTTATTGATTATGCCGAGGTAACCTTAGGCAAGAATTATGCCTACTTTATTGGTTGGTTTATGGTTATGATTTATTATCCCTCATTAACATCTGTTTTGGCATGGGTTTCAGCACGCTATACTTGTGTGCTATTTGGATGGAGTATAGTGGGAGGAGAAGCGATGGCTATTTCTTGCTTCTTTCTGATTGCTAGTTATGCAATTAATGCTTTGTCACCTAGATTTGCAGGCAAATTTCAAGTATCGACAACAATAATTAAGTTAATTCCGTTAGCACTAATGGCGGTTATTGGCACTATTGTTGGATTAAAAAATGGGACACTGATAAATAATTTTACAACTGGAGTTATAGCAGATGTGGCTAGTGAAAACCCATTATTCACAGCGGTGGTAGCTACAGCATTTGCTTATGAAGGCTGGATTATTGCAACAAGCATAAATGCTGAAATGAAAGATGCCAAACGAGACTTGCCTTTAGCACTTACCTTTGGAAGTTTGTTTGTAGCTATGACTTATATTTTATATTATACAGGGTTGGCAGGTGCAGTGGAAAACAGCGTTATTATGAAGGGCGGAGAAGCTGGAGCGAAACTAGCTTTTTCAAAAGTGTTCAGCGAAATTGGAGGAACAATTCTTTTTGTGTTTGTAGTAATTTCTTGTTTAGGCACCTTAAATGGCTTGATGATGGCTTGTACTAGAGGACTATATTCTTTGGTAGCCCGTGATATGGGGCCTGATCCTGAGGTGTTTAAGCATATTGATAAACATACAAATATGCCAACAAACTCAGCGATAATTGGACTGGTATTAAGTAGTATTTGGTTGTTATATTTTTTTGGTGCGAATTTGGTAGCAAAACCATGGTTTGGAGCTTTTAGTTTTGATAGTTCAGAATTGCCGATAGTAACTTTATATGCAATGTATATCCCGATATTTATAATGATGATGATTAAGGAAAAAACTTTTAATTTTTTCAAAAGGATTATAATGCCAGCTCTAGCGATTTGTGCTTGTGTCTTTATGATAATTGCAGCTTGTTTTGCTCATGGAAAAGCAGTGATTTTTTATTTGATAGTATTTGCAATTATTATGTCTTTTGGACTAATCATAAATTCAAAACGATAAAAAATAAACCAGGAGCAATACAAACTTTACTTGTAGAGCTTTTGGTTTATTTTTATTGTCATAGCAGAGTTTTTATTATTTATAGTATATTGTTTTTAGATGTGATAGAATCTAAATGATATTATAGTAGAGGAAGGATTTGCGTGTTATTATGAATGGTAAAAATAGGAATTCAATAAAAATTGGACAATTGGTTGATGTAGTATTGAAAGCTGACCAACGTAGTGGCAAATTGACGCGAGGAACTGTGGCGAAGATTTTGACAAACAGCTCCAGCCATCCACACGGAATAAAAGTTATGCTAGCAGATGGTAAAGTCGGACGTGTTCAATTCTGTTTACAGAGTTGAGAATTCAAATAATTTAGCCATAGGTGCGAAAAGGTAATAAGGTTATTGTAAAACTTATTACTGGAGTTTAATTATTTTGGAGGTGATTTCCATAATTAGTTTTTCAAAATTATTGTTGGGAAAAGCACATTTTGGTGATCGGTTGAGATATAGTAAAGAGGCGCAAAACAGTAGTCAAGGTGCTACTAATAGCATGGGGCCAGTGGTTGTTTGGAATTGCACCAAAACTTGCAATTTAAAGTGTCAGCATTGTTATGCAGGGGCTATATTAACAGAAACTCCAGAGGAAATGTCTACTTTAACAGCTAAAAGAATGTTTGACAGTTTAGTAGATTACAAGGTGCCAGCGCTATTAATATCTGGCGGGGAACCACTTATGCGTAAAGATATTTGGGAATTGTTAGCATATGCAAAAAAAATTGGGCTGAGAACGGTAATTTCAACAAATGGCACTTTAATTGATTCAGTAGCTGCTGAAAAAATAAAATCTTTGTCAGTAAGTTATGTAGGAATAAGCCTTGATGGATTAGAAACAATTAATGATGAATTTCGCGGTGTTGATGGGGCATTTAGAAGAACTATGCAAGGCATAAAAAATTGTCAACGCGTAGGCCAAAAAACAGGACTTAGATTATCTTTAAGCAAAAATACGATTAAAGATTTACCAGCTATTTTTGATTTAATTGAGTCTGAGCGAATATCTAGAGTTTGTTTTTATCATTTGGTATATTCGGGTCGTGGCGAACAGCTGGTGACGGCAGATTTAAATTTTGAAGAAAAAAGAAGAACTTTGGATTATATAATTGAAAAAACCTTTGAATTTGAAAAAAAGGGTTTGGATACAGAAATTTTAACGGTGGATAATCATTGTGATGGAATTTATCTATACCAATACATGAAAAATAAAGACATAAATAAAGCTAAAGAAATTTTACGCCTACTTTCAGTAAATGGAGGCAATCGTTCTGGCAGTGCAATAGGTGCCATTGATTGGCAAGGCAATGTTTATATTGATCAATTTACTCGAAATAGAGTTTTAGGAAACACGCAATTAAGCAGATTTTCCAGTATTTGGCAAGGCGAAAACAATGAGTTTTTGGAAAAATTGCGTAATAGAAAAGAATATTTGGGTGGTAGATGTAAATTTTGCAAATGGTTAGAACAGTGTAACGGTAATTTCAGAGCCCGTGCTTTGAGTACGGGTGATTTTTGGGCAGCAGATCCAGCCTGTTATTTTACGGATAAAGAAATAACAGAGTAAAGGAAGTGAAATATGCTGATATCATGGAATGTAACTAAAAAATGCAACTTATATTGCCAACATTGTTATCGTGAATCTAGTGCAAATGAAGATATATCTAAAGAGTTATCGACACAAGAGGGAATGCTGTTGATAGATTCGATAAAACAAGCTGGATTTAGGTTGTTGATTTTTAGTGGTGGTGAACCACTTTTGCGGGCAGATATTTATCAACTCATTAGTTATGCTAAAACTAAAGGCTTGATTCCAGCAATGGGAACAAATGGAACTTTATTAACGAAAAATGTTTGTAAAGAATTATTGTCATCTGGTTTAGCAGGTATCGCCATTAGTGTAGATAGTTTAGATAAGAATTATCATGATAAATTTCGTGGTAAAGTTGGTGCTTATCAGGCAACACAGTTGGGAATCGACAATTCTTTAGAGGCTGGCTTGCGAGTGCAAATAAATTTAACTTTGACAGAAAACAATCAAGAACAGTTTGAAAAAATGGTTGATCATTATGAAAAATTAGGAGTAAATGCGATTCATCCCTTTTTTTTAGTGCCTACAGGTCGAGCGAAATCTATTCCTGAAGAAGCACTTAAATCACAAGCATATTTTTCTATGATAAAAAAAATATTAGAAAAACAAAAAGAAACTAAAATAGAATTAAAACCAACTTGTGCGCCTCAATTTATGCCAATGGCTAAAGAGCTAAAGATAGAGCAACGCTTTACTAGAGGGTGCTTAGCTGGTATTGCTTATTGCTCAATTTTGCCACAGGGGGAAGTTCATATCTGTCCGTATCTGCCAATTAAAGTTGGTAATATTCGCGAAACCAAATTTGACAATATTTGGCGAGATAGTGAGATTTTGCAAAAATTACGTTCTTATGACAATTATGAAGGTAGTTGTGGTAAATGTTCAGAAATTGCAATTTGCGGAGGGTGTCGAGCAAGAGCTTTTTATTACAGTGGAAATTATTTAGCTGAGGAACCTTGGTGTTATAGGAGGTAAGGCAGATGGATAGCATTGATGAAAAATTAGTAAATATTTTACAGTTAGGCTTACCTTTAGAAAAGGATCCTTATAAAATTGTTGCGAAACAACTGGGGATTAGCAAGCAAGAAATAATAAAGCGTCTAAAAAAACTGCAAGAAAAAGGTTATATTCGCAGAATTGGCGGTAGCTTTAACACACAAGCTTTAGGCTATAAGAGTACCTTAATAGGGATGCATGTTCCGGAAAATATTTTTCCAGAAGTAGCATTATTTGTTAATGCTAATAAAGGTGTAACGCATAATTATAAGCGAAATAGTTTTTTAAATATGTGGTTTTCCTTATCAGTTAATCAAGAAAGTATAAAATATAAATTTTTAGATACATTAAGAGAAAAGTTTTTTTTAGAACATGTATTGGAATTTCCAAGCCAACAAATTTTCAAGTTGCGAGTGTTTTTTGATATGGAAAGCAGGTGAAAAACTTGGATAAGATAGATGAATTATTGATAACTGAATTACAGGGAGATATACCTTTAACAATAAATCCCTATAAAACCATAGCGGAAAAATTAATAATTACTGAGGATGAATTAGTAAAAAGGTTAAAGCGAATGCAAGCCGAAGGCTACTTAAAACGTGTAGGTGCAATTTTAAGACATCAAAATTCTGGGTATAAAGCGAATGCAATGTTTGTAATGCAAGTTAAACCAGAAAGAATTAAAATTCTGGGTGAGCTTTTAGCCAAAGAAAAATTAGTTAGTCATTGTTATGAACGCAAAAATTATGAAAATTGGCCCTATAACTTATATGCAATGCTTCATAGTCGCCAAATGGAAGATTTAGAGTGTTTTGTGAAAAAATTTGTCACACAAAATACTATCGAAGAATACCAATTGCTTTTCAGCGAAGAAGAGCTTAAAAAAACTAGTATGGTTTATTTTTAAAAATATCCGCCTTAATTATAGTCAGACTTTATTGGAGTTTCAAGTTTTCTTAAAACTTAAAATTATAAATGGAGGTTTTGACATGGATGAGAAAAAAAAATTAACTAGTGTGACTGGTTCACCAGTGGTGGACAATCAAAATGTGATGACAGCAGGCCCTAGAGGTCCACAATTACTCCAAGATGTTTGGTTTTTAGAAAAACTCGCACATTTTGATCGTGAGGTAATTCCGGAACGGCGAATGCATGCAAAGGGTTCGGGTGCATATGGGACGTTTACGGTAACACATGATATTAGCAAATATACAAAGGCTAAGATTTTTTCGGAAATAGGCAAAAAAACGGAGATGTTCGTGCGTTTCTCAACAGTTGCAGGCGAAAGAGGGGCTGCTGATGCAGAACGAGATATTCGCGGTTTTGCTATGAAATTCTACACAGAAGAAGGAAATTGGGACTTAGTAGGCAACAATACTCCAGTTTTCTTCTTGCGTGACCCTTTGAAATTTCCTGATTTAAACCATGCGGTCAAACGTGATCCTAAGACAAATTTACGTAGTGCAAAAAATAACTGGGATTTTTGGACTTCTCTGCCAGAGGCTTTACATCAAGTAACAATAACTATGAGTGATAGAGGTATACCAGCTTCGTATCGCCATATGCATGGTTTTGGAAGTCATGCATTTAGTATGGTTAATGCTTTAGGAGAAAGAGTTTGGGTTAAATTTCATTTTGTATCACAGCAAGGCATTAAAAACTTGTCGGATTTGGAAGCAGCAGCTGTTATTGCGCAAGATCGCGAAAGTCATCAAAGAGATCTGTTTGAAAGTATCGAAAAAGGGGATTTTCCACGTTGGAAAATGTTTATCCAAGTTATGACACTAGAGCAAGCACGACAAATGCCGTACAATCCTTTTGATTTGACAAAAGTTTGGTACAAAAAAGATTATCCGCTGATTGAAGTAGGTTATTTTGAGCTTAATCGTAATCCGGAAAATTATTTTGCTGAAGTTGAACAAGCTGCCTTTAACCCAGCAAGTATAGTGCCAGGCATAGGATTTTCTCCAGATAAAATGCTACAGGGCAGGTTGTTTTCTTATGGAGATGCTCAACGCTATCGATTAGGTGTAAATCATCATCAAATACCTGTTAATGCTCCTAAGTGCTATGTAAACAGTTATCATCGTGATGGGCAAATGCGAGTGGATGGAAATGCTGGTTCTAAAATTGCTTATGAGCCCAACAGTTATGGACAATGGCAAGAACAACCAGCTTTTAAAGAACCGCCACTAGAACTTCAAGGCGAGGCAGATAATTGGGATTTTCGAGCAGATGATAATGACTATTATACGCAACCGGGATTATTATATCGTTTAATGACATTAGAACAACAAGAATTATTATGTGAAAATACAGCTAGAGCAATGGGCGATGCTCCCGAGATGATTAAAATTAGACATATAAGTAACTGCTTGAAAGCTGATATGGATTATGGGGAAAGATTGGCTAAAGCATTGGGAATTAGTTTAGATAAAATTAAATAAAATTTTAAGGGATAATATTTTGAAACCACCTTGCAATAGATATAAATCTAATGTAAGGTGGCTTCATTGTTTGTAGTTATACTTTATTATAGGCTAGATATTTGACTTAGTAATTAAGATTATGATAAAATTTCATAGTTGTATTTAAAATAAAGGCGGTAATTATAAATGATATTAACCCAAGGTTTGACAGTCAGATTTGGTAAAAGGGTACTATTCGAAGATGTAAATGTGAAATTTACAGAGGGTAATTGTTATGGGCTAATCGGCGCAAATGGTGCTGGAAAATCGACATTTTTAAAAATATTAGCTGGAGAAACAGAAGCTAGCTCTGGTGAAATTGTTATTGATAAAGGACAACGTATTGCTGTTTTAAAGCAAGATCAAAATGCTTTTGACGAGTTTGAAGTGCTAAAGACAGTTATTATGGGGCATCAAAGATTATATGATATTATGGTAGAAAAAGATGCTTTATATGCTAAACCAGATTTTAATGATGAGGACGGATTGCGCACTGCTGAACTAGAAGGAGAATTTGCGGATTTAAATGGTTGGGAAGCAGAGACGGAAGCCGCTAGATTGTTATCAGGACTAGGTGTAAGTGTCGATTTGCATGAGAAAAAAATGGCAGAATTAAGTGGTAAAGAAAAGGTTCGAGTTCTTTTAGCTCAAGCTTTATTTGGGACCCCCGATATATTATTACTGGATGAGCCAACAAATAATTTAGATTATGACTCAGTTGCATGGTTAGAAGATTTTTTAGCATCATTTCCTAATATTGTTTTGGTAGTATCACATGATCGGCATTTTTTAAATCAAGTATGTACTCATATTGCTGATTTTGATTTTGCCAATGTGCAGATTTATGTAGGTAATTATGATTTTTGGCAGGAGTCTAGCCAAATGGCTTTGCAACTAGCTAAGGATGCAAACAAGAAAAAAGAAGATAAAATAAAAGAGTTGCAAACGTTTGTTCAACGGTTTAGTGCGAATGCTTCTAAATCTAAGCAGGCAACTTCTCGCAAAAAATTACTTGCAAAAATTGAATTAGATGACATCAAACCTTCAACAAGACGATATCCATACATAAATTTCAAATCTGATCGTGAAGCGGGAGATGAAATTCTTGCTGTAACTGGTTTAACAAAAACTCTTGATGGTGAAGTTATGTTTAAAGATTTAACGTTCACTCTTAATAAAGGTGATAAGGTAGCACTAATCGGCGGTAATGGTCAGGCCCAAACAGCACTTATGCAAATTTTAATGGGTGAGCTGGAAGCCGATGCAGGCGAAATAAAATGGGGAATAACTATTAGTAAAGCATATTTCCCGAAAGATAATAACAGTTTTTTTGAAACACATGATAATCTCGTCGACTGGTTAAGACAATATTCTAAAGATCAAGACGAATCCTTTATTCGTGGATTTTTAGGAAGAATGCTATTTTCGGGCGAAGAAACACAAAAAGAAGCTAATGTTCTTTCTGGGGGAGAAAAAGCAAGATGTATGTTTTCAAAAATGATGTTAAGTGGTGCAAATGTATTGTTGTTTGACGAACCAACCAATCATTTGGATTTAGAATCAATAACCTCATTAAATAATGGATTGATTTCATTTACAGGAACGATGCTTTTGCGTTCGAATGATCATCAATTATTAGAAACAGTTTGTAATCGCGTTATTGAAATCACACCACAAGGATATTTAGATCGTCAATATGGTTATGATGAATATTTATCAACCGAATCAATAAAAACTTTAAGAAAAGAAATGGGCATAATTTAAAAAAATAGCAGGAAGATTAATTTGTATACAAAAATACAAAATAATCTAGATTTATTGAAAAAAATGTTCTGCTGAGTATTGACAAAAAAACTAAAAGTTGTATAATATGGACAAGTGAATAATTGAAAAGCAATGAAGCTTTCGTTGACAGCCATGGGGTCAACGAAAGCTTTTTGTGTTATTATTCAAGACAAAGATGTCTTGTTATTGGTGACGATAGCAAGGCATCTTTATTAGTTTAAAAAGGATGGGATAAAAATGAAGAAAATAAGTTATTTGTTACTTGTGGTCTTTTGCTTAATTATTATAGGTTCTCCAGTTACATTAGCCGCAGAGACAGAGGTTGCTACAATTGATACAGGTGATACAGCTTGGGTTTTGATTAGTACAGCTCTTGTATTTTTCATGATTCCTGGTCTGGCCTTTTTTTACGGTGGCATGGTAAGAAGTAAAAACGTATTGGCTACTATTATGCAAAGTTTTTTTCTGGGGGCACTCATTTCAGTGGAGTGGGTTTTAGTTGGATATACATTGGTTTTTGGCAAAGATATAAACGGTATAATTGGTGATTTTAGTAAGCTTGGCTTAATTGGTGTAAATGTCAACTCGATTTTAGGCACAATTCCCGAATTTGCCTTTATTGCTTTTCAATGTATGTTTGCGGCACTGACACCAGCGCTAATAACAGGTTCCTTTGCTGGCAGAATGAGATTTCCTGCATTTGTAATCTTTAGTCTGCTTTGGGCTACGTTAGTATATAACCCCATGGCACATTGGGTTTGGGGTGGAGGCTGGTTAAGCACTTTAGGAGCACTGGACTTTGCAGGTGGTTTAGTAATTCATATTTTATCAGGAGTTTCTGGGTTAGTTTTATGTATAATGCTAGGAAAACGTAAGGGTTATGGAAAATCCCCGATATTGCCACATCACTTGCCGATGGCAATATTAGGTGCTTCTATGTTATGGTTTGGCTGGTTTGGATTTAATGCCGGGAGTGCCTTGGGAGCTAATGGTTTAGCAGCGAACGCATTTGTGGTTTCACATGCAGCTGCAGCAGCGGCAACTTTAGTTTGGGTGGCCGCAGAATGGTTGCGGAGTGGTAAACCGACAGTATTAGGTGCAATAAGTGGTTGTATAGCAGGACTTGTAGCGATTACTCCAGCAGCAGGTTTTGTTGAAACAATGCCAGCAATAGTTATAGGAATGATTTCTGGTTTAATTTGTTATTACTCTGTTGCGGTATTAAAAGTTAAATTAGGTTATGATGATTCTTTAGACGCTTTTGGAATACACGGAATAGGTGGAATTTGGGGGGCTATTGCTACTGGAATTTGGGCAACTAAAAGTGTAAATGAAGCAGGTGCTAATGGCTTATGGTACGGAGAATCAAATTTATTAATGGTACAATTAATATCTATTGGAGCGGCAATTTTGTTGGCAGTATTCGGGACTATCGTGATAGTAAAAATAACATCAGTTATTACTAGATTAAGAGTAGAAGAAGAAGAAGAAATTTTAGGCCTGGATTTGACCCAACATGGTGAACGTGGTTATGCTCAAAATTTTATTTCGGGAAATTTAGTTAACAACGAGGATTCGTTAGCTATGACACTAAACTTAGATAATTATAAACAAACGGAAATATATAGTAGTTCTAATGGAAATGACGTGCTAAAATAAAAAAAAAGGAGGAATTAAAATGGCGCTTACTAAAATAGAAATCATAACAAGACCTGATAAACTGGAAGATTTAAAGGAAGCATTAAATAGAATAGGTGTTGCAGGAATAACTGTAAGCCAAGTGTACGGTTGTGGTTTAACTAAAGGTCATAAGGAAATTTATCGTGGTGCGGAGTATTCTATAAGCTTAGCTCCAAAAGTAAAGGTGGAAACAGTTGTATGCGAAGTTCCTGTACAGGAAGTTTTAGATGTAGCTCAACAAGTTTTAAAAACGGGAAAAGTTGGTGATGGTAAGATTTTTGTGTATACTTTAGATAATGCAGTACGAATTAGAACTGGGGAAACTGGAGAAGCAGCGATTATGGATGAAAAAGTACCACCTAAATAACGACTAACTCATGAAATACTAATATGTATTCCATCATACCGAGTGATGATTTTGGAAGAGTAAAAGCGCCATAAATCAGATTATAAATTCTGACTTATGGCGCTTTTTATATGTAAATATTAAATTTATAAGCAATGTAAATGTTAAACAGAAAGTTGCAAACCCAAGACACTGAAAATGATTAATGCAAGGAAGAGGATTTGACCACTATTAAGATGTTCTTTGAAACGAAAGATGCCTACTAGAGTAATACCAATTGTCCCTATTCCCGACCAAACAGCATAAGCGATTCCTGTGGGAATTTCTTGCATAGCTTGTGCTAAGAGAAAGAAACTTAGGATAAAGCCAATAACCATAATAGCAATTGGTTTTTTGTTTTTGATACCGTCAACATATTTCATTGCCATAACACTTACAACTTCTTCTAGACCAGCAATTAAAATAAATAACCAAGCCATTATTTTTTCACCTCTTGTGTAGTAATTTTTAGACCGATAATGCCAATAAGTAATAAAAATAAAAAAATAAATTGTACGAAAGAGAGTTTTTCATTAAAAAAATAGATACTTACAATATAAGTTCCAATTGTGCCTATGCCAACGAAAACTGCATATGCAATCCCAACTGGAATAAGTTTATAGGCTCTTATTAGCAGTAAAAAACTCGACAATATTAGCAAAAATACTAAACTCCAACTTGCCAAAGAATCAGCATATTTAAGTAGAGATGCCCAAAGTATTTCTAAAACAGCAGCAGACAAAACGAGCGTTCAGCGCATATTAAACACCTCCCAATGAATGAATGTCAGTCACAAAATTATACAGAAACAAACTCTAAACCTTGAGCGCTTGTTGTAAAAAAATAAATAGTTGTTCTTGCTGTAAAGCAACAGTTTTATCATTGCGATTAAAAAGATACATTTGCTCAGCACAGCTTTCTATAAGGCCAATAACCATACGAGCAGCAATCATGGGGTCAACATTAGAACGAATTTCTCCTTGTTCAATACCTCGTTTTATTAAATCTTCTAACCAAGAATAATAAGGGGTGTATATTTTTTCCCACTCACTTAAAGTATTTTCAATAGCCAGCCCAGAATAACATAGAGCCAAAACTTCTTGATAAGAGTTTGTAACTTTAAAGGTAGTTGAAATAATTTGATGTAGTGTAGTCCAAATGTCAGTAGATTCTTGTGTTTTTTGTTGTATTTCATCTAGTAATGTATCTAAAAGATCATCGGCAATAGCAGGAATAAGAGCTTTTTTTGAAGAAAAGTATAAATAAAAAGTTCCTTGGGCAATCCCAGCTTTTTTTACTATGTCCGAAATAGTAGCTTTTTCTAGGCCCTTTTCGGCAAAAACACTTTTTGCTGCTGCCAAAAGTCGAATTCGTTTATTATCCAATGGCTTCACATCTTTCTTTGTATATATTTGGCAGTCAATTAAGAAAAAAGTATTATATAAGACGTAATCGCAATAACTTAACAAATGACTGATTGTCATTCATTATATTATAGTTTAGGTAAAAAGTCAAATAGAGCAACAGTTAGTATTATTGAAAAATAATTATCAATAGCTTGAATTATTCTATTTTTATGTTATTATAAATGCATAAAGCTTAAATATTTTTATTAAAAAGCAATTTTAAATATAAAATTTATGAACTGCAAGATGATTATAAAATTTAATTAAAAAAAATTATCTGGAGGTTGAATATGGACGTAACAAATGAACAGTTGATTTTTGCTTTTGCAATTACTTTATTTGCAGGTTTAAGTACAGGTATTGGTAGTGCATTAGCTTTTTACACAAAGAGAACAAATGAACGTTTTTTATCAGCAGCCTTAGGTTTTTCAGCCGGGGTTATGATATATGTATCAATGATCGAAATTTTTGCTAAGGCTAGAGAATCACTTAGCTTAGTATATGGAGCTAGTAAAGGATATGCAGTAACTACAGTGGCGTTTTTCTTTGGCATTGCAGTCATTGCGCTTATAGACAAATTTGTGCCTAATGCAGAAAATCCTCATGAAATACGTGGGGTTGAGGACATTGATAAAGGTAAAAAAAGTAATCCAGAATTATTGCGAATGGGGATGTTTTCGGCATTAGCAATAGCGATACATAATTTTCCAGAGGGTCTAGCAACTTTTACTAGTGCAATTCAAGATCCTGGCTTAGGAATTAGCATAGCAATAGCAATAGCAATTCATAACATACCAGAAGGAATATCTGTTTCTGTACCTATTTATTTTGCTACAGGTGATAAAAGAAAAGCGTTTATGTATTCTTTTTTATCTGGTTTGGCAGAACCCTTAGGTGCTTTAGTGGGGTATTTTCTCTTAAAGCAATTTTTTAGTCCCCAGACTTTTGGGATAGTATTCGCTTCAGTAGCAGGAATTATGGTATATATTTCTTTAGACGAATTATTACCTACAGCTGAAAAATATGGAGAACATCATATTGCTATTTATGGATTGATTGCGGGGATGGTTGTTATGGCAACGAGCTTAGTTTTGCTGTCGTAATAAAAAGGATAAGTTAAAAAACTTATCCTTTTTATTTAAATGATTATTGACATATGTTCATAATGGATTTATAATTCATATGTAAAAAGATTAAAGGAGAGGGAGAATTTGCCACGACCGCGTAAATGTCGGAAGGTATGTTGTTTGCCAAACAGTAATGAATTTGGTCCATTAAATACTTATATGCAACATCAAGCAATTGTTATGAGCATTGAAGAGTATGAAGTAGTTAGATTAATAGATTTACAAGATTTTTCTCAAGAACAGGCGGCAGAGAGCATGCATGTTGCGCGAACTACTGTTCAAAGAATATACAATGATGCCCGTAAAAAAATAGCTGATTGCATAGTTAATTCGAAACAATTAAAAATTTATGGAGGCGATTATCGTTTGTGCGATGGTAAAGAAGAAAGCTGCAATTGTGGTGGTTGTAGGAAACATCGCCAAGTTTGATAATAAAATTTTACTATAATTATCTTAAGAAAAGAGGAAATATAATGGCGGAAAATTGTAACCAAGACTGTGGTAGTTGTTCAAGCGTATGTGAAGAGCAGCAAAATCCAGAGATATCTTTTGAAAAACTAAATGATTTAAGTAGGGTTAAAAAAGTAATAGCAATTGTAAGTGGTAAAGGTGGTGTAGGAAAATCCTTAGTTACTGGACTTATGGCTAAAAAAACTAATGACGCTGGATACAATGTTGCTATTTTAGATGCAGATATTACAGGTCCATCAATACCAAAAATGTTTGGTCTTAATCAAAAAGCGGCTGGTGGTGAAACAGGAATATTTCCTGTAACTAGTAAAAATGGAATTGACGTAATGTCACTTAATCTGCTTTTAGAAAATCCTAATGACCCGGTAGTTTGGCGTGGTCCAATAATTGCAGGCGCTGTTAAGCAATTTTGGTCGGAAGTAATTTGGGGGGAAATTGATTATATGTTTGTAGATATGCCCCCTGGAACAGGAGATGTCCCTCTTACTGTATTTCAATCTATTCCTGTAGATGGTATCATAGTTGTTACTTCGCCGCAAGATCTTGTAACGATGATAGTAGGTAAGGCAGTAAAAATGGCTAAACTAATGAATATTCCTATTATGGGGTTAGTTGAAAACATGAGTTATATCAAGTGTCCTGACTGCAATAAAGAATTTAAAATCTTTGGCGATAGTAAGGTTGAACAAATAGCTCAAGAATTTAATTTAAAGGTTTTAGGTAAGTTGCCGATTGCTTCCGAAATTGCTAAAGCTTGTGATGCCGGGGAAATAGAAGATTTAGAAGAGGATTATTTGCTTGATGTGGTAGAAGAGTTAGAAAAAATATAACGACTGTTTAAAGAGGAGTGATTTTGATGAAAATAGCAATTGCTAGCAACAAAGGGCGAGTGGCCGAACATTTTGGGCATTGTGAAGATTTTGCTATATACGATATTTCGGTAAATAAAGTAGTGGCTAAAAATGTCATACCAAATCCTGGACATAAACCTGGATTTTTACCTAACTATCTAAACGATCTAGGAGTAAAAGTTATTATTGCTGGGGGTATGGGCAAGGGAGCTGTAGATATTTTTCAAGAAAAAAATATTGAAGTAATAACAGGAGCAGGTGGAGAAATAGATACCGTATTACAAGCAAAATTAGCGGGTGAATTAGTTTCTGATGATTCTGTTTGTGATCACCACCATTAGTAATGTAGTATAAATATTTATTTGTTTTATCATAATAAAAACAGACCTTTATAAAGTTAGCTTGATAACTAACCTTAATAAAGGTCGTTTTTTTATATTATTTTAATATAAAATTTAAGTTAATCTTGCCTTAAAATAATTCTTGCATAACAGGAAAGGACTGTATATTCTGAAAAAACATATTATGGTTAAAGAGTTTAAACATAAATATACTGATAATTATTGTTGCTTATAACAACGACATGTACTATTATATATACAGAGAACATATTATACAGATATCAGAATATGAGGTAAATTTAATGTATAAAAAGAAAATTATGCTTTTGGGAACTGGTGGTACAATTGCGGGAAAGGCTGTAAATAGTGTTGAAACAGCAATGTATGAAGCTGGGCAGATTAATATAAAAGACTTGATTCGAGAAATTCCGGTTTTGGAAAGTATTGCTCAAATTGAATGTGAACAGGTATGCAACATTGACAGTGCCGACATTACCCTAGAAATTATGGTAGAGCTAAGAAATAAAATTAATAAATATCTTAGCAGAGAGGATATTAAAGGAATTGTTGTTGCTCACGGAACAGATACATTAGAAGAAACGGCGTACTTTTTAAATCTAACGATTACTAGCAGCAAACCTGTTGTGTTGGTAGGAGCAATGCGACCAGCTACAGCATTTAGTGCAGATGGAATTATGAATATGATAAATGCTATATATGTTGCGATATCTGAGCATTCAATAAATAAAGGTGTATTGGTTGTAATGAATGATAGAATTTATGCTGCTAGGGAAGTTTCCAAGACGCATACTACAGGTTTAGATGCATTTACGTCATTAGAACTAGGTAGTTTAGGAAATGTTAATGGCGAAGGTGTTAATTTTTATCAACAGAGTTTAAGAAAACATACTTTAGAGAGTTGTTTTTCAAAAATAGATTTAAAAAATAGTTTTCCAATTGTAGATGTTGTTTATTGTGTAGCAGGAATGAGCTATAGAACAATTGAATTGTTTATAAAAAATGGTAGTCAGGGGATAGTTATTGCAGGTTTTGGAAATGGTAATATAAATAGTAAGTTTAAAGAAAAACTGAAAAACGCAGTAAAAACAGGAACGGTAATTGTGATGTCTTCTAGAGTTGCAAGTGGGGAGATTGTTGCGGGACAAGCAGCAAAAGAAACTGGAATTATTTGTGCTGGGAATTTAAATCCCCAGAAAGCAAGGATTTTATTGATACTAGCACTGGCTACTAATAAGAATTTAAATGAAATCCAAGAAATATTTGCAACACATTAGATAATTTATAAGGGGGCAAAGAAATGCATACTGACTTTAAGGCCATTGTCTTAACTAATGAACTGAACTTAAGTAAAATAGCGCAACACTTTGGCGTAAAACTTAAATTTAAATGGGAAGATTTTCTATTGTTAAAAGGTGAGCAGTTAAAAGGAATAATAGAAACAGGGGAAAATAAACAGGTTTACTTGTTCCACTTTGGGAGCATGGTTTCAGTAAATTTGCAGCATCATGAAATTATGGATGTATTACGTTATTTAAAACGTTTAGATGTACAAATTAATGAAGAAAAAGCATTTGTTTATGAAGATGATTATAGTTTGGAAGTTTCTTTAGGCGAAGAACCGGCAATTAATAATGATATGATGATTGTACATGAACAAAAAAAATATCATACCGACCTAGTAGCTACAGTTATTGCAAAATCAGTTTCTTTGGATAAAAGTGAAGTAGAAGTGGATGTACTGCTAGATAAAATCGAGATAGTAGTTCACAGCTTAAGTCAGGGTAACTTGGGAGTATCGGATTCGGAACTGGCTAGAATGACTTCGGAAATTTTGACTTTTCGATTAGATGCTTTATCCTCATTGCGCTTACTAGATAATCCAGATATAACTTGGGACAACGAAGAAGCTAGTGCTTTATATCAAGAGCTTTTGGTGCTATTTGAGCTAAAAGAAAGATATGAAAATTTGAGGCATAAAACAGAGACCTTAATGGATATTACAGAAGCTTTTTCGGGATTAGCACATGCTAAAAGGGGAACACGTCTCGAATGGATAATTATTATTTTGATTGCGTTTGAAATTGTATTATCACTATACGAAATGTTTGTAAAGTCTTGGTTAATTGGGCACTAAAATAAGATTAAAAACAGTAGTTGAAAAGATAACTCTAAATTTCAACTGCTGTTTTTATTTTTAACAAATGTTGAAAATAAATCATGAAAATGTTAGAATTAATAGTAAGTTCTGAAAAATACAAAGATAATTATTTGAAGAGTTGAACTAAAAATAAGGGAGGGACTAACAGTGAAGGGGATTAATTTAAGTACGAAGCTAATTAGTATAATTGGGTTGATGGTAGCATCTATGTTAATACTAGGGAGTTTTCTATATTATACGGCTAATAATTCTCTCGAGCAGGCCAAAGAGATTCAGGTAGCAAATAATAATGCACTACTCGCAACGCAGATAGAAAATCAATTAACAGGTGCGGCATTAGATGTAAGACGCTATATAGGGGATAGAAATGATATTGCTAAAGCTGGGTTCGAGCAAAAAATGAAAGAAGCAATAACTACGGGGAATAAGCTGTTAGGCTCTGTAGATAATGAATTAAAGCCTGAAGTTAAAAAGTTAGTTGATGGCTTGGTTTTATATCAAGAGATATTAAATAATAAGTTTGCGCCAAATATTGCTGCGCAAGACAAAGCTGTTGATCCATTGGTAAAAGCCGATTTGAGTAAAAAATATGTGGAGATAATAGCTGAGTTAACAGCAGTAACTAGAAACAATCAACAAATCATTAAAGAAGTTGTTGGTAAAGAAAGTAAAATTGTAAATGAATTAATGAAAAAGGCTAATGATAGTGCAGCGACTGCAAAAAATATTGCAATTTATTTGACACTGATTTTAGGTGTTTTGAGTGCTGTTTTAGGGATTATTTTGGTTAAGGCTATTACTAAACCAGTTAGATTGTTAATCGATGAATTGAATGAGATTTCTTCAGGTGATGTTCGGATTAAGAACAATGAATTGGAAAACAATACAGATGAATTTGGGCATATTTATCAAGCGTTGCAAGATTCTAAAAAACAAATTGTTCATTTAATTAAAACAGTTCAAGAGCGTGCTGATGAGTTAACTACTGCTTCAGAACAGTTGCACGAAGGTGCAGAACAGTCGGCAACGTCTGCTACGGAAGTTGCAAATTCTATTTGCGAAGTTGCTTCTGGTATGGAACAACAAGTGATAGCAGTACAAAAAGCATTGCTTACTGTAGAAAAAATTTCTATAATTATTGGTGATATAACAAATGAAGTAGCGCAAACGGCTGATAGCTCCGATAATGCTGCAAAATATGCCAAAGATGGGATGAGTTTAATAGAGCAGGCAATTAAGCAGATGACACATATAGATGCATCTGTGGAGAAATCTTCAGGTTCGATAGCAAAATTGAGCGCTCATTCTAAGGAAATAGGCAATATAGTTAAAACGATATCTAATATAGCAGGACAAACTAATCTTTTAGCTTTAAATGCAGCGATAGAGGCTGCGAGAGCGGGAGAATCAGGGCGTGGTTTTGCTGTAGTAGCAGATGAAGTGAGAAAATTAGCAGAGCAATCACAAGCGGCAGCAAAAGAGATTGCTAATATGATTAGTGAGGTTCAGGAAGATACTGAAGCAGCCGTTTTAGCAATGAGCAGTGGAACAAAAGAAGTTAAATTGGGTACAGAAGTAATAAATCGTGCCGGGGAGTCTTTTGAAGGAATTGTAAATGTAATAAGTGAAGTATCAAATAAAGTTACTAAAATTGCTAGTGAAGTACATGGGATAAATAAAGGTAGTGAAGAGGTGGTAAGTGCGGTTACTAATATAGAAAATGTGAGCAGAAAAGTTGCGGGAGAATCGCAAACAGTTTCAGCAGCAACTCAAGAAACATCGGCTTCGGTTGAACAAATAGCTGGTTCTAGTCAAGGATTGACAAAAATGGCACAAGAACTCCAAGAGGCTGCTGCTAAATTTAGAATAAAATAATTTTTTAATATAAATACAGAGTAGGTGGGGACGAATTGTTTAAACAAAATCGCTACCTACTTTGTTTTTTATTGACAAAAAAGTGATATTACGATATTATACGAACAAGACACTACACGGGGGAGGGGTACAGATGAATTTAGAACAGAAAAAAGCTGTGCAATCATTAAAAACAGCAAGAGGACAAATAGATGGAATAATAAAAATGCTAGAAGAGGAACGATATTGTGTTGATATTTCTAATCAGATAATAGCCTCACAGGCTTTGCTTAAAAAAGCTAATTTGTTAGTATTAAAACAGCATATGCATCATTGTGTTAAAAACGCGTTTGAAAATGGTGCAGGTGAAGAAAAGATTGAAGAAATTATAAAAGTTTTAGGAAAAATAATAGATAAATAACTGGAGGTGATATTTATGCGAAAAAATCTTAGAATTGAAGGTATGAGTTGTGTCGTCTGTGCTAACTCGGTAGAAAAGGCAGTGAAAAATCTAAGCGGCATTAATAAAGCGGTGGTTAACTTATCCCGAAATAGGCTAAGTGTTGATTATGATGAAAATGCTGTGAATTTATCAACAATAATAACATCTATCGAACAGGCAGGCTTCAAAGCTTTTATAGATTTAAAAGAAACAAACAGTTTAGAACAAGAGCAAGAAATAAAGTCTATAAAAAGCAGATTGTTAATTTCACTGTTTTTTTTATTACCATTGTTATATATCGCTATGGGTTATATGTTTGGTGTGCCACTGACGAATTTTTTAAATCCTCATGCAAATGCAGTTAATTTTGCCCTAGCACAACTTGTATTGACTTTACCGATAGTGTTTTTGGGTAAAAAGTTTTATTCTACAGGTTTTAGAAGTTTATTTAAATTTCAGCCCAATATGGATACCTTGATAGCAGTTGGTACCGGAGCGGCTATTATTTATAGTTTTTTTTCGGTTTACAAAATTTATTTAGGTGAAAATAATTATGCGCATAATCTTTACTTTGAGTCAGCAGCAGTTATTTTAACTTTAATTACTTTGGGTAAATATTTGGAAATTTTGGCTAAAGGGGAAACTTCCGAAGCAATAAAAAAACTAATTGCTTTAGCACCTAAAACTGCGACAGTAATTCGGGATGAGCAAGAAGAAGTTATAGCGATAGAGGATGTTTTAGTCAATGATATAATTATTGTGAAACCAGGTGATAGAATTCCAACAGATGGAGAAATAATTTGGGGAAGTACTTTGGTCGATGAATCAATGTTAACTGGAGAAAGTTTACCAGTGAGCAAAAAAATTGGTGATAAAATAATTGGGGCGAGTATCAATAAAAATGGAGTTGTAAAAATGCGTGCAACTAAGGTTGGCGAGGATACAATTTTAGCACAAATAATAGCTTTAGTTGAAAACGCGCAGGCCACAAAGGCACCAATTGCTAAAATGGCAGATGTAGTTGCTAGTTATTTTGTGCCCATAGTAATGGGAATAGCAATTTTCACAGCTGTTTTTTGGTATTTAATGGGAGAAAATGAACTTCTGATTTTCAAAACATTTATTTCAGTACTTGTTATAGCTTGTCCTTGTGCCTTGGGTTTAGCAACCCCAACATCAATTATGGTTGGAACTGGTAAGGCCGCAGAATCAGGGATTCTTTTTAAAAATGGCTTGGCCTTGGAAAATACTCATGAATTAAATACTGTTGTTTTTGATAAAACAGGAACAATAACAGAAGGACAACCTAAAGTTACGGATTTCCTTGTTTTGCCAGAATTTGATGCAAGAGAAATATTATATATGGTCGCAGCAGCAGAAAAATGCTCAGAACATCCCTTGGCAGAGGCTATTGTAAATAAAGCAATAGCAGATTCTATTCAAATTCCCGATATAGATACTTTTAGATTGTTTGAAGGGCGAGGCATAGAGGTATATATAGAGGGGAAGAAAGTTCTGGTTGGTAATGCAAAGCTATTTAAAGAACAGCTAATAAATTTAATGCAGCTACAAGATGTTGCTGATAAACTTGCTGAAAATGGAAAAACTGTAATGTTTATTGCCCTAAATCAACAACTAGTTGGAATTATAGCTGTTGCAGATGCTATAAAAGATAGCAGTTTAGAAGCCGTTAAGTTATTAAAACAGATGAATATTGAAGTTGTAATGCTCACGGGCGATAATAAAAGGACCGCAGAAGTAATAGCAAAACAAGTAGGTATAGAAAAATTCTATGCAGAAGTTTTCCCGGAAGATAAGGCCAATGTTATTAAGCAATTACAAAGCGCTGGACGAAAAGTTGCAATGGTAGGAGATGGAATTAACGATGCGCCAGCACTTGCACAAGCAAATATTGGAATTGCAGTTGCTGCGGGAACTGATATTGCTATAGAAGCTGCAGATATTGTGCTAATGAAAAATGATTTGAGAGATATATCAAAAGCGTTGCGAATAAGTCATGCGACAATTAAAAATATCAAACAAAATTTATTTTGGGCATTTGCATATAATATAATCTGTATCCCTATTGCTATGGGGGTATTACATTTATATGGAGGTCCACTTTTAAATCCCATGATAGCAGGCGGGGCAATGAGTTTGAGTTCGGTATCTGTAGTAACAAATTCATTAAGAATAAAGAATTTTAAATAAAAAAATGAGGAACAAGTCCTACTTAATAAATAGGGCTTGTTTTTATTTTTTTATTTTAAAATAAAGAAAATTCTCATAAGAATTGGCGTAGTTGTGGCATAATAAAAATTTTTTTTGATAACAAGTTGTTATCAAAAAATAAAACGAACTAAATTGACAGAAAAAACAATATATATGACAGAGTGTGATAAAAATAATACAGTAATTACAGAAAAAGTTTAAAGCAGGAGTGTAAATGTCGCAATTTAGTTGAAGTATTGGAATTAGTTTGAAAATACGATATAATGTATACATAATAATATTTAAGAAGACGCGTCTTAGATTGTTGTTTATAAAAAAGAAAGGAATAATCCAAAGTTTTGCTAAAATTTTTAGGTGAGAGGTAAAAGGGGATGAACATTGAATTTTCCAAATTAGGGATCGTTTTAAATTTTGATATGATTGGGACATTAGCAATTGGTTTGTTATCGCTATATTTGGGGTATTATATCAAAGGAAAAGCTAAGTTTCTCGATAAATTCGGCATTCCAGCAGCAGTTATAGGCGGTATTGTTTTTGCTTTAGTTCATCTAGTGATGCGTGTTGGCAATATAGGTGCAGTAGAATTTAATACTACTTTATTAAATCCATTTATGATTGTCTTTTTTGCAACGATTGGACTGGGTTCTTCGGTTGAAGGGTTAAAAAAAGGGGGGAAATTATTATTTTTCTTTTGGTTATTAGCATCTTTCATGACAATAATGCAGACGACTATTGGTGTAAGTATTGCTAAAGCTACAGGTATCAATCCTTTGTTTGGCGTTTTAGCGGGTTCGGTATCTATGACTGGTGGACATGGTACGGCTGGAGCGTTTGGGCAGACAGTAGAGGCGTTAGGTGTTAGTTCTGGCTTATCAGTAGCACTAGCTTCGGCTACTTTCGGATTGGTATCTGGAGGACTTATTGGTGCACCTTTAGGTTTTAGATTAATAAAAAAATACGGACTTAAACCAGAAGAACTAATCAATCGGGAAGAAATTGCGATTGAAGAAAATTCAAATAAAAGAATCAGTGCGGAATCTATTTTAAAGCATGTAGCAGTTTTAGGTGTTATAATGACTTTAGGTATTACTTTAAGTACTTTTGTTAGTAAAAAATATGGAATTGCCTTACCTCCTTATGTTGGCGCTATGTTTGTGGCGATAATTTATAATAATTTAAATGAGCGCTTAAATGTAATTGAGATGGATAGAAATTTAATTGAAATAATAGGGGAAGTATCGCTGAATGTATTTTTATCAATGGCATTAATTTCTTTGAAACTATGGGAGCTAGCTAGTCTAGCAGTACCGATATTTTTAATTTTGATTGGGCAAGTAACTTTTATGTGGTTATACACAAGGTATATAGTTTTTAGAGTTATGGGAAAAAATTATGATGCAGCGGTTATGGTTTCAGGTATGTGTGGTTTTGGGTTAGGCGCGACAACTAATGCGATGATAAATATGGGTGAAGTTAGTAACAAATATGGCTATACGGCAAATCCATATTTGATAGTGCCGCTGACAGGAGCTTTTTTAATAGATATGGTTCAAATTCCTGTTATAGTTACGGCAATAAATTTATTTTCATAAATAAGAGATAGTATTTTTTAGGATACCCCCAAAGTTAGGCAGTATATTTACTGAATAAACTTTGGGGGTGATTATATTTTAAACATGATAGCAAAAAATATAATAATTATTTAAGTAACTGATAGTACAAATAGCTAAGCGTGGATTAGATCGAACATAAATTTAAAAATAGGACAATTGGCGTGGAGTACTAAATAGTGAATATATCTTTTTTGTTCAATTAAGGATTTCGAATAAAGTTGAAATGTTCAACAATTGATATATCAAAAAAGCGAAAAGAGCTTGTAATCTGCTATTAACAGAAAACAAGCTCTTTTAGTCGCTTAAAATTCTTTATCTAGTTTTTTGTTTGTAATTTAGACATTTTCCAAATGTTCAATTTGGGGAGAGACGAAAACGGGAGGATTTTCAATAATTTCCGTTGGTAAACCCATCGTATTTAAAAGTTCAATAAATGGTGAAGGATCTAATTCTTCGACGTTAACCATTGTTTTAGAATCCCAGATTCCCTGTGCAATTAAAATAGCGGCAGCAACAGGCGGAACTCCAGCAGTATAGCTTATAGCTTGTGCTTCAACTTCTTGATAGCAAACAGCATGGTCGCAATTATTATAAATTAAAATTGATTTACCAACACCAGCTTTTGTGCCTTTTATATAATTTGCGATACACGTTTTTCCAGTATAGCCAGGTGCTAATGATGCTGGGTCTGGTAACAGCGCTTTTAAAAATTTAAGCGGCGCTATTTCTATTCCGGGGGCAACTTTTACTGGAATCTCTGAAGTTAAGCCAATATTTTTTAAAACATTGAATACATTTAGGTAATGATCACCAAACCCCATCCAAAAGCGGATAGAATTGGCATCAATGTTTTTAGATAAAGAATGTAATTCGTCATGTCCGGTTAGATAAACTGGGCACTCGCCTACTACAGGGAAATTATAGTCAACTCGTATTGAGTGAACTTTTTGTTGTACCCATTTTCTATCTACCCAAGTCCAAACTTTTTTAAATTCTCGCAAATTTATTTCAGGGTCAAAATTCGTAGCAAAGTATTTGCCGTGACTACCTGCATTTACATCGAGAATATCGATAGTATCGATAGTATCAAAATGTTCTTTAGCGGCTAAAGAACACCAAGCATTAACTACTCCTGGATCAAAGCCGATGCCTAAGATGGCAGTAATTCCGTTTTCATCGCAACGTTGTTTGCGTTTCCACTCATAATTTGCATACCAAGGTGGATTTTCACAAACCTTATTTGGGTCTTCATGGATAGCTGTATCCATGTAAGCAACACCTGCTTGAATACATGCCTCTAAAACAGACATATTAACGTAGGATTGACCCACATTAATAACTATTTGAGAGTTTGTATCCTCGATTAGTTTTACTAAGGCAGGAACATCAAGAGCATCCACAGTGCGTGAATATAACCTCTTAGTAGTATCTTTCATATTTTTTTTGTGATGAATACTTTCGATTATTTTGTCACATTTTTCTTGAGTGCGTGAAGCTACGCAAATATCACCCAAAACATCGTTGTGCATTGCACATTTGTGAGCTACCACATGTCCAACTGCACCCGCACCAATAATCAAAACATTCTTTTTCAATTAAGAACTCCCCCTTTAATATTTTTATTTTAGGATAAACTATATTTAAAATCCTCATAGGTGAATTGTCGAATTAACTGTAATTCTCCGTTGAGTTTTTTAATAACTATAGATGGCATTTGTAGTCCATTAAACCAATTCTTTTTGACCATTGTGTATCCGGCAGCATCTTGGAAACGAACCTCATCACCTATCTTTAACTTGTCAGGAAATTTGTATGTTCCAAAAACATCCCCAGCTAAGCAAGAGCGGCCAGCGACCATATATTTAAATGATGCATCAGGTTGTTCTAGGACCTTAGCGTCTAGGCGATAAATTAGTAAATCGAGCATATGTCCTTCTATACAAGCATCAACTATAGCTATATCAATTTCATTGTGGACGATATCAACGACACTAGTAACTAATTCACCGGCATTAGTGATTGAACTTTCCCCAGGTTCTAGATAAATTTGAATATTGTACTTTTCAGAAAAAGCTTTCAGTTTATTGCAAAAAGCTTCAATAGGATAGCCGGCTTTAGTGAAATAAATGCCTCCACCTAAACTTATCCAATTAAGTTTAAATAAAAATTCGCCATAAGTCTCGCCTAAATAATCGAGTTGCTCAGAAAAAGAGTTGAAATCAGCATTTTCGCAGTTGTAATGAAACATAAGACCATCAATTTTAGATAATTGCTTGGCTATTAAATTTTTATCTAAAATACCTAAGCGAGAAAATTTGCGTGTTGGATTAGCTAAATCAAAGCCAGAATTACTAATACCAGGATTGACACGTAAGCCGATTTTTTTGTCAGCTACAAGTTCATAATAAGTTTCTAACTGAGAAATAGAATTGAAAATTACTTTATCAGCAAATTTACGTATTTCTAATAGATCTTCTTTAGAATAACCAACACAATAAGCATGGGTTTCGCCACCAAACTCTTCATGCCCAAGTTTGGCTTCATATAAAGAACTTGAAGTGGTACCAGCCATATAGGGGCGCATCAGGTTAAATACGCTCCAAGTTGAAAAACATTTCAATGCTAGTACACATTTAGCTCCTGATAGTTTATTAATTTTATCAATAACTAGCATATTAGCTAGGAGCTTGTTTTCATCTAAAAGATAATAAGGCGTTTGTAGTTTCATTATTGCGCGGCTCCTCTATACATAAAAAATCACCACGAACAAAAATTTGCGTGATGATATTATTGTACAGATTAATTTATATTTCGTCAATAAATCTTTTTAAATTGGATGTTTTTTATTTTAAAATGCCGATTTAATGAATTAGGTTCGCATTTCTTAGAAATGCTGTAGTTTTCAACGAAATTTAAATTTAAATATAAGAAAACACAAAAGGTTTACTGGAAGGAAACAAAAGTATTACTAATGATGAGTAGACGCAACTTAAAATAAAATAGTTGACAAAAATATCTCGGCAATGTAATATATAGAAAATAACAGAAGAATATAGAACTCTTATCGAGAGTGGTAGAGGGACTGGCCCGATGAAACCCGGCAACCATCGCAATGCGAAAGGTGCTAAATCCAGCAGGATAATTTCCTGGAAGATGAGAGGAAAGCGGAATAAAAGCTCTTTCCTCGCGGGAAGAGCTTTTTAATTTCTTTTTGTTACTAAAATATTTGGGGGGATTTTATTATGAGTTTATTAGAAAATGCTGGAATAGAAACTTTGGCTATTCATGCCGGACAAATTCCAGACCCTACAACTGGGGCTAGAGCTGTACCAATATATCAAACAACTGCTTATAATTTTCAAGATACGCAACATGCTGCTGATTTATTTAGTTTAAAAGCAAATGGCTACATCTATACACGGATTAGCAATCCGACTACTGATGTGTTAGAGAAAAGAATTGCAACATTAGAAGGCGGAATAGGAGCAATTGCATTTGCTTCTGGACAGGCAGCAATTATTGGTGCAATTTTAAATATTCTTGAGTCGGGAGATGAAATTGTTAGCTCTGCTAGTTTATACGGTGGTACCTACAATTTATTTGCTTATAATTTACCGCGGTTAGGAATAAAAGTTAAATTTGTTGATGCTAGTGAATTAGAAAACTTTGCTGCGGCGATAACAGAAAGAACCAAGTTAGTTTATGCTGAAGCATTAGGTAATCCTAGTGGAGATGTTTTAGATATAGAAGGTGTGGCTAAACTAGCACACAAAAACGGGATACCACTTATGGTAGATGCTACTTTTGTGACACCGTACTTATTAAAGCCCATAGATTTTGGTGCCGATATTGTAATTCATTCCGCCACAAAATTTTTAGGTGGACATGGGGTAGCTATGGGTGGTGTAGTAGTTGATGCAGGAAAATTCGATTGGAATTCCAATAAATTTCCACTTTTAAGTCAGCCCGATCCAAGTTATCAAGGTATAAATTACGCAGTTGACATTGGTGCAGCTGCATTTATAACTCGTTTGCGAGTTCAGATTTTGCGTGATTTTGGCGCAACAATTAGTCCTTTTAATGCTTTTTTAATTCTTTTAGGAATAGAAACTTTACCCTTAAGAATGCAAAAACATGTGAAAAACGCCTTAGAAATAGCTCAATATCTGCAAAAAAATTCAGCCGTTAGTTGGGTGAACTACTCTAGCTTACCTAATAGTGAGCAAAAAACTAAAGCAGATAAGTATTTGCCCAAAGGAGCGGGCTCGATTTTTACTTTTGGGATAAAAGGTGGTTTGGAAGCTGGGCGCAAATTTATTAATAGTTTAAAGTTGATTTCCTTATTAGCAAATGTTGGTGATGCAAAAACTTTAGTGATTCATCCAGCCAGTACAACTCATTCTCAACTTACGCCAGAACAGTTAAAAAGCTCTGGTGTACAAGAAGATTTAATTCGTCTTTCAGTAGGAATTGAAGATGTGGCTGATATAATTGCTGATTTAGAGCAAGCATTAGAAAAATCTCAAGCTTAATAGCTAACAATGAAAAAAAATTAGACTAGTTACTAATAGTGCAAATTATTATGCAAGGAGTGTAATTATGCCAATTAAAATACCAGACAATTTACCGGCAACTGCGATACTAGAACAGGAAAATATTTTTGTTATTAAAGAAAGCCGGGCTTATGAACAAGATATTCGACCTTTGAAAATTTTATTATTGAATTTAATGCCTAATAAAATTGTAACAGAAACCCAGTTGTTAAGATTATTGAGTAATACTCCGATTCAAGTAGAAGTGGATTTTTTATATACCTCAAGCTATACACCTACAAATACTGGAGCAGATCATTTGATAAAATTTTATGAAAAATTTGAGTCTATAAAAGACCGAAAATATGATGGAATGATTATCACGGGAGCGCCAGTAGAAAAAATGGAATTTGAAGAAGTTGATTATTGGGCGGAGCTTTGTGAAATAATGGAGTGGAGCAAAAGTAATGTATATTCTACATTACATATTTGTTGGGGGGCACAAGCTGGGTTATACTATCACTACAATATTCCGAAACAGTATTTAGATAAAAAACAATTTGGTGTTTATCCACATGAAATAGTTGAGAGTGTGCCTAATAAATTATTTACAGGATTTGATGATGTTTTTTATGTGCCACACTCGCGTCATACAGAAAATAGGTTAAGTGATATTGAACAAGCACCAGAACTACATGTTTTAGCTAAATCTGATATAGCTGGACCATTTGCTTTATCAGATAAGGCGGGGCGAAGAATATTCTTAACTGGTCATGCTGAATACGACCCTAATAGTTTAAAAGATGAGTATGATCGAGATGTTAATTTAGGGATGGACATTCATATTCCAGATAATTACTACAAAGATAATGATCCGGAACAAAAACCAGTAGTTTTATGGCGAAGTACAGCAAATTTACTTTTTTTCAACTGGCTAAATTATTATGTTTATCAGGAAACACCTTACAATTTAGAAGTTCTAGCTAAAGATACAAAAGGAACTAGTTCTAAGCAATAAAATAATTTCCTTTAGGCTAAAATACTGTTATAATATAGAACGTTGTAGCAATTTTAGTAATTTATGAAGGTGAATAATTTATGAATATCCAACAGTTACCGATTGGCTTTATGGATTCAGGGGTAGGCGGAATAAGTGTTTTACGTGAAGCCGTAAAATTATTACCAAATGAAAAATTTATCTATTATGGTGATTCCCAAAATGCTCCCTATGGAATAAAAACTGATGTGCAAATCCGCAAATTGACCTTCAATGCTGTAGAAGTATTACGTCAAAAGCCAGTTAAAGCAATTGTTATTGCTTGTAATACAGCGACAAGTGTAGCGATTAATGATTTAAGAATTAGATATCAGGATATGCCGATAATTGGAATTGAACCAGCTGTAAAACCAGCAATAAAAATAAGCCATAATCAAAAAATATTGATTATGGCAACGCCGATGACTTTAAAACGTGAAAAATTTTTTAATTTGGTTGAACGGTATGCGGATGCTGATCAGGTTCTACCTTTAGCTTGTCCAGGCTTGGTAGAACTAATAGAGCAAGGTCAAATAAATGGTGCAAAAGTTCAAAAATTTTTAAACGATTTATTGAAACCATATTTGCAAGAGAAAATTTCCGTGGTTGTTTTAGGCTGTACACACTATCCATTTATAAAAAAAGCTTTGCAAGAAATTTTGCCACAAACTACAGCAGTAATCGATGGAAGTTTAGGTACAGTTAACCAGCTAAGAAATCAGTTGCAGGAGAAAAATTTGCTAAATAATAGTGAAAGCCAAGGAACCGTGGAAATTATTAACTCTAAAGCTGATGAACGATTAATTATGTTAAGTAAAAAATTATTAGCGATGCAATAAAAAAATAGACACAAAGTGTCTATTTTTTTATTGGCAGAGAAAAGCCTTTGCCGATAACATCGGTAACATCAGTTATAATCATAAAAGCATGAGGGTCTGTTTGAGTAACGATAGCTTTTACTAAGGAAACTTGGCGTAATTTTACTACAACAAAAATGACTTTTCGGTTTTGTTTAGTATAAGCGCCTTCGCCAAAAAGATAAGTAACACCTCGCCCGAGCTCTTTGGTTATGCCCATAGCAATATTATCAGGTTCAGCTGAGATAATCATGATACTTTTTTTGTAGTCGAATCCTTCCGTGAATTTATTGGCAACTACAGAAGTAATAAACATGCTAATTAAAGTGTACATTGCTGGTTTTAATCCAAATAGACTAGCAGCAATTAACATTAGCATGCAATTGAAACCAAAACCGACAGTAGCGACATTCAAACCATAGTATTTATTTACTATACCTCCTAAAATATCTGTCCCACCAGAGTGAGCATTGACACGATAAAGCATTGATGCACCAATACCACTAAATAAACCGCCATAAATACAAGATAAGAAAATATCATCCATAACTTGTGCATTTTTTAAAAATGAGGTAGCGTCTAGGGCTAAGGAGAAAACAATCATCCCGAAAATACCACTTAGACAGTAATTAGTATCAATATAGCGATAAGCTAGGTAGAACAAAGGAATATTAAGTAAAATACTAGTAACACCTAAAGGAAAGGTAGTTAAAAAATAAATAATCATAGCTAAACCACTTACACCACCACTGAGTAAATTATGAGGAATAAAAAAGGTGTTGATGCTCGCTGACATAATAATGCAACCAATAGCAACCCAAATATAAGTACTTAATTGTTTTCTTAAATATTCACGCATAGAAAAAACTCCTTTATTTATTTTTATTAACCAAATAAACGCCGCACAATATACAAGCTCCACCTATCATAGTAGTAATCGCTAAACTTTCTGATAAAAAAAAGGCGCCAGTGATGGTTGAAATTAAAGGGTTAAGATACATAAAGACAGAGGTTTTAACTGCCCCGATTGTATTAATAGCTTTATACCAAATAAAATAACTATAAACAGATGAGAAAATTCCTAAATAAACTAAAATCCCTAAAAGTGAAAAATTGGGTGGCTGAAAAAAATTAAAAACTAGAGGTTGAAAAGCATTAAATACTAACATTAAAGGTAGGAGTAAAATTGTACCCCAGATGAAAATATAAGCCATACAGACAAATGGATGATAATGTGTCATTATTTGCCGACCTCGCAGTGAAAAATAGGCCCAGGCTATTGAATTAATAAGCAAGAGGATGTCACCCCAAAACATATAGGGTAGTTCAAGGGAAGTTTTGGAACTTGTTAAAATAATTAAACCTACTCCAGAAAAAGCTAAAAGAATACCACTGAAAATTTTTTTGGGGAAAATTTTTTCTGCATATAAAATAAAAAGCGAGCAAATAATCGGACTTGTGGCCATTATTAATGCAGAATGAATAGTTGTTGTTAAATTGACTCCTAAGGTTTGGATAGGATAATAGGTAGTTATGCCAATAATGCTTAAAATGAAAAAATCCTTGTAATGCGCAGGTGCGATTTTAATATTGATGGATTTTCTCAAAAAACATAAAAAAATAGCAAAAATACAAGCTGAAACGAATAATCTGGAAAAGACAAATTCAACTTGCCCGCTTAGCGAAAGGCCTATTTTTACTAAGGCAAAAGATGTTCCCCAAAAAAAAGAAACAGAAAATAATGCAAGATACAGTAATTTATTATTCATGTATTAACCTCTGAATTGAAATTTATGATTTGAAAATTCTTTTGTTATTATTAATTAAGGATACAATATAAGTATACTAAATATAATTAGGAAAACAAGCTTTAAGTAATTGCTTTTTTATGCAACTATGATAAAATTATCTTGCTAAGATTCGTCAAAAAACAAGTGTATATAAATGGGAGGCAATAAAAAATGAAAGTTTCTATAAAAACAATCTGCCCACTTCTTTTGTTTATTTTTATAGCTTATAAATATGAATTTGAACTTATTGACAAAGCGTATAAAGATGGATTTTTATTGATGTTGGTAATTGTTTTATTGATTTTTATTGTCGGCCTTAAGCATAGAAAGCTTGAAAAAATTAAAAAAACAAATAATATATTGAGCAATATCGTTGAAAATATTCAAGGTTCTGTAGTTGAAGGAATTTATGATCAAAATCTTATGATTAGATATGCTAATGATGCATTTTTTAAAAATATCGGTTGGACTAAGGCGGAATTTGCAGAACGATTTAATAATGCATTTTTACAATTAGTACCGCAAGAGGAACAAAAAGAATTTTTGCAGCAGATTGAAGAAAAACTAACTTTTGATTGTACAATTGAATTAGAATATAATTTGCTACGCAAGGATGGTAAAATCATTCATATTTTAGATCAATCGATTTTTATTAAAGATGAATCTGGAAAGATAACTTTTTACTCTACTCTAACAGATGTATCAAATAATCAGTCGGCAATTAATTCCTTGGTTTCCTTGGTTTCGCGAAATTTAGAGTTAGAAAATATTACTGATAACATGGATATTGGTTTTGCTAAAGTTGCTTTAGAACCGCAAATAAAATTGCAGTACCTTAATAAAAAAGCAGTTAATTATTTAGGATACTCTAGAGAAGAGTTTAAAGAAAAAGATATGTTTTCTTTGTTGGGTATTATCGAAACTGTGAAAATTTTAAGAAAGATATGGCTACTTAAGTTTAATAATGAAGCAGTAAAATTTGAAACAAAAGCAAAACACAGAAATGGTAATGATGTTTACTTTTCTGTTCGAATAAATAAAATTTTAGATGCTTTTGGAAATAATATTGCAGTCGTGGTGTTTCAAGATATTACGGAGGAAAAGAAAACTAGAGAGAATTTAATATTAAGTGAACGACGTTTTCAAATTGCGATTGACAACTCGGAAGCTATTATATTTGACTATTTGCCAAAAGAACAGCGGTTAATAAATTCAGAGGTAGCAATTAAGATGTATGGAATTGATAAGGTTATGGAAAATTTCCCGCAATCGTGGCTGGAGAAAAAGATTGTAGCACCTGAAAGCGAAGCCTGCTTTATGAATGCCTTCCAAGAAATAGCCAGCGGAGAATCGAAGATTAATTTTATTATTAAAACCTTTGATAAAAAGGGCGGAGTGAAATGGCAAGAAGTTACTATTGTTAACGTTTTTACCGATGGTAGTAGTGAAATAAGGCAAGCTGTAGGCATAATGCATGATATTACTGAAGTTAAAGAGCAGGAACTACAATTACAACATTTGGCCCAAATAGATCAACTTACAAGTATATATAATAAAATATCAACTAAACGCTTGATTGAAAATGAATTTACATATAGTAATTATAATATTAGGCATGCTTTATTTTTGATAGATTTAGATAATTTCAAAGAGGTAAATGATAAATTCGGACATGCTTGTGGCGACAAGGTATTGGTAGAGTTAAGTGGAGAAATAAAGCGGGCTTTTAGAGAGGTTGATATTGTTGGCCGAGTAGGTGGGGATGAATTTATGGTTTTATTGAAAAATTTTTCTGATAAAAAAATTATTAGTGATAAAATGGCTGAACTAGCTACTTTGTTAGATCAAAAAGTAACTTTTGAAGGTAGAACTACAAGAGTTACAGCAAGCATAGGTGTAGCTATTTATCCGGATGATGGTACAAGTTTTGATGAGCTTTATAAAAAAGCTGATTGGGCTATGTATGCTGTTAAAGGTTCAGGCAAGCAGGGATGTGAGTTTTATCAAGACAGTTTAGAACCGAAAATTGTTCTAAGATAAAAAACGGTTCGCTCAAAGTATAGGAGACTCCATTAAACGTAGAGTCTTAATTATACAAAAGCGAACTGTTTTATTTATTTTTCAGGATAAAAGAAAAAACGAACAGGTAAGTTACCGGCACCAGGTGGTGAAAAAATTATCTTGCCTGAATTATTGTTTTTGTAACTAGCTAAAGGTATTGTTTCATACCAAGTTTTACCAAACTCAAAGCCTACTTGTGGGATAGCAACATCAGTAATACTAGCATTGTTTTCCAAGACTACATGTCCAGAAAGCGAACCGCCGTAAGAATTTAAACGAATAGCGAAGGGAATTTCAGCTATTTCAGAACGATAGTTTAAATTGTAGATAACGCCATAATTACCATAGTTGATAGCAGGTTTGTTAATAGTTGGGTCAAAACCACGTGCAAAAGCATCTTGTTTGTTATCGGCTAAAATGACAGCTATTACACCATCTTTTTTAGGATTGTATGGTTTTTCTAAGGTTACTTGTCGGTCAGCCAAAGGAAAGGTTCCGCGCAGAAATTGGTCATCGGGTGGCAGTATTTTGGCAATGTCGGCATAAATACTAGCTTGATCATAAAGTGGCAGACAAATTACTTTAACTGTAACCGGACCATCTGTCTGTAATTCATACATACCGTGAACTAATTCTTGAGATTGAAAAACTATACCATTTTGATTATGGCTCAATAGCTCATATTTTTGTAAGGGATTTAATGTAAGAGAAAGTTCTTGATGTTTAGAAAAATATTTTTCCTGAACTTCTTTACCAGCGGCTAGATAGTCTAGATTGGGCTTAGACAAAGCTTGTTTCTTGATTTTAAGCGTTAATTTAGCAAGTTTAGGATTTTCTAAAATAATTGCGATTCTTTTAGGTGTAGGCGTATCATTTACATGGTGAAAAAACAACCTTACAGCTCCACTTGCAGTATCTTGATACATAATGCCAGTGCTAGGAACCATTTCAGGACTATCAGAGAATATAAGAGTTGGGCCAGTTGCAACAGTTTTTACTTTGGCATAGGTAAAAGCTGGCAATTGCGTGTTCCAATCATAACTAGTTGTCTTAATGGCCGCTTGGACGACATTAGAGTAAAATAAAAATGAAAAGCAAAATAAAAAAAATTTTAAATATTTAAGCAAAATAAATTCCTCCATTTGAGATAAAAGTAGAAAACTAAAAAACCATCCCAAACTCTAGATGAGTTAAGATGGTTTGTAAATTAAGTTTTCAAATAAAAAACAATGCTTTGTAAAGTATACAAGTTTTCAAGCTGATTTGTCAAGAAAATCAAATGAATTTTGCTTAACTATTAGCTGCTGCGCGCTTATTTGCCATTAAATTGTTTTGAACTAGAAAAAGCCGTTATTGAGTATATTAAAACAAAATATAATTAGAGAAATATAGCGCGAAAAGGTGGAGCAAAATTATTTTGCTCCACCTTGAAATATTTTAATTAAGTTTTTTAATTTACCAAGTATAGTCTTCGCTGTCTACTCTGCCCCGTTTTGTTAAACATTCAAGCATAATGCGTTGCTCTACTTGAGCAATCATTTTGCGCGTGTATTTAACTGTGTCTGGGTTTACAGACATTGAATCAATACCACTGCGAACTAAGAATTCAGCAAATTCAGGGTAAACGCTAGGTGCTTGCCCACAAATAGAAACTGTTTTGCCACCTTTGTGTGCGACATCAATTAAATGACGAATAGCACGTTTTACAGCAAGATTTCGCTCATCATAAATATGAGAAACCGTATCATTATCACGATCGCAACCAAGAACTAGCATAGTTAAATCGTTAGAACCGATAGAGTAACCATCAACATATTCGTTAAACTGATCAGCTAAAATTATATTAGCGGGGATTTCAGCCATTAACCAAACTTTAAAATCGGCACTGCGTTGCAAACCTTGTTCAGCCATTAGTGCAGTAACTTTTTTGATTTCGTCAATGTTGCGACAGAAAGGAATCATAACATAGAGATTTTTATAACCATATTCTTCCCGCACTTTTTTTATAGCTGCTAATTCTAACTTGAAAGCTTCAATATATTTAGGATCATAATAGCGAGAAGCACCACGCCAGCCTAATAGAGCACTTGGCTCATGTGGCTCATATTTATCGCCACCTTTTAAATCACGATATTCACTAGATTTAAAATCGCTAAACCGCAAAACTACTGGGCGAGGTGACATAGCTTGACAAACTTTTTGGATGCCATCAGCTAGAGATTCTACAACTTTATCAGCACGACCAGTTTCAATCATATACAAAGGATGTTCGTGAATATAGGTTGTCCAAATAAATTCTTCGCGCATTAAGCCAATTCCGTCACAAGGTAATTGACAATATTTTTCGGCAAGGTCAGGATCGCCTAAATTCATATAGATTTTAGTTCCAGTAACCGGGAATGTTTCTGCAACTTGCATTGTTTGGGTAGGTGTTTCTTTTTTAGTTTCTTCTAGAACTCCTTCATAAACAATACCGTGAGTTGCATCAACAGTAATCATCATGCCATCTTTAATTTTAACAGTACAAGCTTCGCCACGGCTTTTAGTGCCAACAATACAAGGAATGCCTAGTTCGCGACTAACGATAGACGCATGACAAGTCATACCACCAGAGTCAGTAACAATAGCTTTGGCTTTTTTCATAGCTGGAACCCAATCAGGGGCAGTCATTTCTGTAACTAAAATTTCCCCATCTTGAAATTCATTAATTCGATTTGGATCTAAAATAACTCGAGCCCGACCAGCAACTTTACCAGGACTAGCAGGCAAACCTTTAACAACAACAACTTTTTTTTCAGTAGTTTGCTTATTAGGAGCAGTACCTAATAATTCCGCTTTTTCCTTTTCCGTTCTTCTTGACCAAACTGTTTCAGGGCGAGCTTGCAAAATCCAAATTTTATTGGTACGCTCGTCTACACCCCACTCAATATCCATATAGCAACCATAATGAGCTTCTATTGTTTTAGCGTGAGCGGCTAATTCTTTAACTTGTTCTTCGGTTAAAACTTGAGCACGAGCTTTATCTTGAGGTACACGTTGTTCTTCACACCCACCACCTGGTTTTCTGACCAACATTAAAGGTTTATCGCTTACGAAAATATTTTTGATTTCAAGATTATCTTTACTTACTAAATAACTATCAGGAGTAACAGTACCTTGAACAACATATTCCCCTAAACCCCAACCAGCTTCAATAAAAATATCTTTATCATTACCAGTTGCGATATCTACAGTAAACATAACACCAGCTGATTTAGAGAAAACCATCATTTGAATTACAGCACTTAAAGCAACATCTAAATGGGGAAAGCCTTTTTTAGTGCGGTAATAAACTGCACGATCGGTAAAAGTAGAAGCATAACATTCTTTCACACGTTCAATTACTTCTTGGGCACCTAAAACATTTAAATAAGTGTCTTGTTGACCAGCAAAGCTTGCGTCTGGTAAATCTTCGGCAGTAGCACTAGAACGAACAGCAACAAAAGGCTGTGGTTCCCCAACTTTAACAGCTAATTCTTCATAAGCTTTACCAATTTCAGCCGCTAAATCTGCTGGCATCTCGGCTTGCATAATGCTGTTACGAATTTCAGCACAAACTTCTTTTAATTGAACAGTATCTTCTACATCTGTTAGTTTGGCAGTTAAATTTTCAATAGTTTTTTCTACACCACTAGCCTTTAAAAAATATCTGTAAGCTTCAGCGGTAGTTGCAAAACCATAAGGTACAGGAACACTAGTCTTAGACGTCATTTCTCCGAGAGAAGCGGATTTACCACCAACTAATTCTACATCTTCTTTTTTAATTTGATTAAACCATAATAAATATGCCATAACAACACCCCTTAAATTATTTTGCTTTTATTAGTGTATACTATATCATAATAGTATAGCTTAATCAAGCTTTTTAAAAAGAAATAATTAAGGGCTATTAAAGAATAAAAAGAAGCACAATTTTATTATTTGGCTTAATAATGGTATAATAACCTATTAAATAGTTTAAACACTTAGGAGAAAAAATATGAAAAAATCATTACTAATTATAGATGGTAGTAGTTTGATGTATCGAGCTTTTTTTGCCTTGCCACCACTTACTAATAAAAATGGTTTAAATACTGGCGCTGTTTATGGTTTTTCAACTATGCTGGTTAAATTACTGCAAACTAATAGCTTTGACTATTTATGTGTAGCATTTGACAAAGGTCGAATTACTTTTCGAAATAGCATTTTTGAGGATTATAAAGGAACGCGAAAAACTACACCACCAGAGCTATCTGAGCAATTTCCTGTAATTAGACAATTGCTTAGTTGTTTAGGCATAACTACTTTAGAAATTGAAAACTATGAAGCTGATGATATTATTGGGACTTTAGCTGTAGCTGCAGAACAAAAAAATATAGAGACGACAATTTTAACGGGTGATAGGGATGCCCTGCAATTAATAACAGCAAATACTAAAGTTTTAATGACTAAAAAAGGCATTAGTGAAATGAAATGCTATGATTTATTAACATTTCAAGAAGAGTATCAACAATTGCCACCCAGTGCTTTAATTGAAATTAAAGCCTTAATGGGTGATACCTCGGATAATATTCCTGGTATTGCTGGAATTGGTGAAAAAACGGCCTTAAAACTAATAGCAGAATTTAAAAATATAGAGACACTTCTTAATAATATTGACAAAGTAGCCGGGGTTAAATTAAAAGAGAAATTACGTGAACAAGCCCACTTAGCTATAGTATCTAAAACTTTAGCAACAATTAACACTGAAGTACCACTTGAATACGATTTTTCGGAATTTGTTTTAAATCCTAATATTGAGGAATTGGACAAGCTGTTAGAATTTTTAGCTTTTAGAAATATTAAAGAGAAATTTTTAACCGCCCTAAAAATTGTCCCGCAAGAGCAACCGCCAGAAAAAATAATTGAGGCAAATTGCACTTTATGTCAAGTTGATAACAGTGAATTGACTGAAAAATTAGCCGATTTAGATCCCGATACAGTTGTAGTTTTTGAATATCTTTATCAAGGTGAATTTCCGCGGTATAGCTTTCAACAGCTTAATGTCTATTTTAATAATATTGAATATCAAGTTACTCAAGACCTTGTAGCGGCAACGAATAACTTAATTAGTTATCCTGGAATTAAAGTGTGTTTAGATTTAAAAAGTTTTGTTCAAGCTTGCCTAAACAATAAAATAGAAGTGGCAACTAAGAATTTTTATGATCTAGCAATTATGGCATATCTAGTAGATGCTACCGGGGCAAATTATAATATAGAAACTTTGTTAAAAGAATATTTACCTGAGAGCACAGATTGTAAATTAGTTAACTTATACAAAACTTATTTAGTTTTGCAAGAAAAAATAGTTAGCAATCAACTGGAAAAATTATTAGTTGAGATGGAACTACCATTAACTTTTGTTTTAGCAGAAATGGAATACAATGGAATAAATATAGATCAAGAAAAACTAGAAAATATGACAAAAGAGTTGGCGGTAGAACTCAAAATTTTAGAACATCGAATTATAGGTTTAGCCGGTGAAGAATTTAACTTAAATTCACCGAAACAACTAGGTAAAATACTATTTGACAAGCTACAATTACCAGTAATTAAAAAAACTAAAACTGGTTATTCTACAGATGTTGAAGTTTTAGAAAAACTGGTTAATTTTCACGATATTGTGCCTAATATTTTAGAATATCGCACTTTGTCAAAATTATTTTCAACTTATTTAGAAGGCTTAGCTAATATTATAAATCCCGAAACTCATAAAATACATACGCATTTTCAGCAAACAGTAACTAGTACGGGTAGATTATCTAGTACGCAACCTAATTTACAAAATATTCCCGTACGGACTCCATTGGGCAAAAAAATTCGTGAATTTTTTGTACCATCGCCAGGCTATGACTATATTTTATCTCTAGATTATTCACAAATTGAACTGAGAATTTTAGCACACATGTCAAAAGATGAAATCTTAATAGATGCTTTTAAACACAATCAAGATATTCATACGCGGACAGCAGCCGAAGTTTTTAATTTACCTTTAAATGAAGTTCCAGCACATATGCGTTCTCGGGCTAAAGCCGTGAATTTTGGGATTGTATATGGAATAAGTGATTATGGTTTATCACAAGATTTAAATATTTCGCGCAAAGAAGCAGCAGATTATATTGAAAAATATTTTAATCGATATCAAGGGGTAAAAGATTTTATTGAACGGACAATTTTAGAAGCAAAAATGGCAGGTTATGTACAAACCTTATATAATCGACAACGCTTTTTACCGGATATAAACAGTAGTAATTTTAATCGTCGTTCTTTTGCGGAACGAACTGCTATGAATACCCCTATTCAAGGCACAGCAGCAGATATTATCAAAATTGCAATGATTAAAGTAGCAGAAATTTTAAAAGTACATAATTTTAAAAGCCGTCTACTGTTACAGGTACACGATGAATTATTACTTGAAGTTGTAGAAAGTGAATTATTAGAAGTTACGCAATTAGTTAAAGATGCAATGCAAAATGCAGCTAGCTTGGTAGTTCCCTTAACAGTTGATAGTGCATATGGGGCTAATTGGTCTGCTAGCAAGTAAAGTATAAAGGAGTAGAAAAATGCCTGAATTGCCAGAAGTAGAGCAAGTTAAAAATAGTTTAAGCAAATATATTATTAATAAAGAAATTAAACAAATAACGATACATGTGCCTCGCTTGATTAAATATCCTAGTCCGTTAGAATTTGCAAGTCGACTTCAAGGGCGAGTATTTGTAAATTTAAATAGAAAAGGTAAATATCTGATATTCACTTTAGATAATGGGGAGTATCTTGTAATACATTTGCGAATGACAGGGGCGTTAATTTTTAAAAATCAACCTAGTACAGAAGAAAATAAGGCAAGAATTGTTTTTGAGTTAAATTCAGGCGTATTATACTATTTAGATACGCGAACCTTAGGCACATTACATCTAGTAAAAGTAGATGAGATGAAAATTCTCAAAGGTCTAGTGGCTTTAGGTAAAGAGCCAATTGATCCAGAATTTAACACCGAATATCTTGCACCTATTTTTAAAAGCAAAAAAAGATTGCTGAAAGCAGCTCTGTTAGATCAGAGCATAATTGCCGGTTTAGGTAATATATATGTAGATGAAGCTCTAGCTAAAACAGCTTTGCATCCTCAAAGATTGACGAATAGCTTAAGTATAGAGGAAATAACTAATTTAGTTGCTAACATTAAAAGCATTATTGAACAGGCAATTGCCAACCATGGAACAACTTTTAGAGATTATAAAGATGCTGATGGGGCAACAGGAAATAACCAAAATTTCTTGCTAGTATATGGACGTGATGGACAACCTTGCACTTTTTGTGGAACACCATTAACTTACGCAAAAATCGCAGGACGTGGAACAGTGTATTGCCAAAGGTGTCAAAAACTATGAAAAAAACAAAAATTATTGGCTTAACAGGGGGAATTGCAAGTGGGAAAAGCAGTGTAGCAGAGTTTTTACGAGCTCGAAGTTTCCCAGTTTTTGATGCAGATAAGGCAGCACATGAATTGATGAGCAAAGATTCTGGGGCTTGGCAAGATATCATAGACGAATTTGGCAAAGGAATTTTAACTAATTCGGAAGAGATTGATCGCCAAAAATTAGGACAAATAGTATTTGCTGAGCCAGAGCGGCTTAAAAAGTTAGAAGCAATTTTACACCATCGAATTTGGCAAGCCTTTGAGAACTTTTGTACGGAACAAAGAGCTCAACAAGCCAAAATAGTTTTTTTAGATGCACCACTACTAATTGAAGCAGGGTGGCACGAAAGAGTTGATAGTGTTTGGCTTGTTTATCTTTCTAGAGAGGAACAAATACGGCGCGCAATGCAACGCGATAAAGTGCAAGCAGTAGTAATTGAACAGCGCCTCGATAAGCAAATGCCTTTTGATAAGAAAAAGCTTGTAGCGGATCGAATAATTGACAATTCTTTTACGCTAGAACAGACATATGCTCAAGTGGAAAGTTTAATTAATGAATTACAAGTAGCAATTTAACAATCCAAATTCAGAAAGGATACCTATGATTGCAAGACATTATAATGATTTAAAGAAGATAATAATCTTATTAATAGTAGCGGCAGTTGCCTATAATATATATTTTTCTGATTATGTACAAAAAAAATATTATTACCCGTTAGTTTATACAGAAACTATTCAAGAAGTTTGCAAACAATATAAATTAGATCCTTTTTTCATATTGGCTTTAATAAAAAATGAAAGTAAATTTAATCCCCAAGCAAAGTCAGCGAATGGGGCTTTGGGACTAATGCAAATTATGCCTGAGACTGGAATGTGGATTGCTGAACAAACAAAATGGAAAAATTTTGCGGCAACTAGTCTGGAAGACCCAACTATCAATATAAAGTTTGGTAGTTGGTATATTTCGGAATTGGAACATGAGTTTTGGGGCAATGAAATTTTAATATTAGCAGCCTATAATGCAGGTAGAGGTAATGTGAAAACATGGATTGAAAAGTATGGTTGGAATAAAAATTTTAGTGATATAAATGCTATTCCGTTTGTAGAAACACAAATTTATATCCGCCGTATTTTACATGATAAACAAACTTTTTCAAAATACTATTTAGACAAATTTAAACTTAATATTGACAATTAATGAATAAATATATTATAATTTATTCTGTTGAGTAACAATTGCGGTTGTGGTGGAACGGCAGACACACCATCTTGAGGGGGTGGCGGGGAGACCCGTGTGAGTTCAAATCTCACCAACCGCACCAATAGAATATTAGGCGCTTTGCGAATTTTCGCAGAGCGTTTTTTGTTGTGAAAAATTTTTTAGTGTCTTATTTAGTGTCTTATGGGCAAATTTTACAGAGTTTATTAGAAGTATTTCTAAATAAATTATTTGAAATTTCACTTGCAGTATATTGTAAAATTATAAACAAAACTTCGAATTTTGTTGTTTTTTTTTCGGGGAGTACTATAATAAAAATTATATTGCGGTTGTGGCGGAATTGGCAGACGCACCATCTTCAGGCGGTGGCGGATAAAACCGTGTGAGTTCGAGTCTCATCAACCGCACCAGGCGAGTCTAGACATTTTCTAAGAGGCTTAAAAAATTTGCTGTCTTATTTAGTGTCTTATGCATAGATAAAATAAATGTTGATTAAAAAGAAAAAAAGACTAGGGAATGTACTTACCCCCATAAGCTAGACTTAGAATTAGTCTAACTTATGGGGGTATTTTTATGGCTAAATATAGTACTGAATTTAAGAAAAAGATTGTAGCTGAATATTTGAAAGAGAATATTGGTTAGCGTAGTGTTGTAAGCTAATTAATGAAGCAATATTTTATAAGATTGACTAGCTTAGATAAAAATATGTTGTGATATGCAGAAATTTTTCCCATATCACAACATTAATAAAAAAATCACTAAAAGGTATTCAACGAACTGGCTGCAATTGCCTTACGGGAATTACCTAGCTAGTTATTTCTTTGATGAAAAGATAACAAATGAAGCAGAGCTTGTCAACTTTAGAAAACAGCAGAAAATAAGATATTCATCCGCATTTTTATCATAAAATAAAATAGACATTGTATTGTTATCCAGCTCCTAAAAAATCAAGATTAGAGGCTTTAATAATTGGGGGTGTTGTTTAAAAATTATCTAAAATACAAAGAAAATAAGTAATATAAAAGTTAACTAGTGGTTAGTGATAGCGACTAGTTTTTTAATTTTGTGTATTAAATATTGATTGTAGATCAATATTTATTTGCCTATTTAACTTTAATTAATTCATATTTTTGAGTACCTAATCCAATTTTTTCGGCATGCTCTAGTGTTGAGATCCAATTAGTACCATGAGTGGTATGTGCGAAACGATCAAATTCAGTTTCAGTTTGAAGTTTAGCAGCTTGGAGATTTTCACTAAGAATACTACCTGGAATCACAGGCGCTTGATTGCAAGCATCAGCACAGGCGCGATCTAAGGCCACAGGATCGAAAGAGGCAAACATTCCAATATCAGGGACAATTGGAAGGTCGTTTTCGGCATGACAATCGCAATACGGTGAAACATCAATTACTAAAGAAAGATGAAAATGGGGCTTGTTATCTAGGACTGCCATTGTATATTCAGCCATTTTCGCATTTAAAATATCAAACGACTCATCAAAGGGCGGATTAATTGCGTCAAAAGCACACATACCGATACAGCGACCACAACCAACACATTTCAAATGATCTATTTTCGCTTTTTTATCGGTTAAATTAATAGCAGCATGAGCACAAATTTTTGTGCAAACCGCACAACCTACACAATGTTTAGAATTTACCTGAGGTTTGCCAGCGCTATGCATTTCCATTTTACCAGCGCGTGAACCACAACCCATGCCCAAATTTTTTATAGCACCACCAAAACCAGTCATTTCGTGGCCTTTAAAATGGTTTAAGCTAATAATTATATCAGCATCGGCAATTGCACGACCGATTTTAGCTTCTTTAACATATTGCCCATTGCGTACAGGAATATAAGCTTCGTCAGTACCTTTTAGACCGTCAGCAATAATTAGTTGACAGGCAGTAGAAAAGGGATTATAGCCATTTTCATAAGCAGCGTCAAGATGTTCTAAGGCATCTTTGCGACGACCAACATATAGGGTGTTACAATCCGTTAAAAACGGTTTGCCACCAAAAGTTTTTACCAGTTCCACGATAACACGAGCATAGTTAGGGCGAAGATAGGCAAGGTTACCTGGTTCACCAAAATGAATTTTTATTGCTACAAATTTGTTTTTAAAATCAATATCGCTAATTCCCGCTATTTGGGCTAGCTTTTCTAACTTCTGCAAAAGATTTAAACCTGGTTTAGCACGTAAATCCGAAAAATATACTTTGCTTGGTTGCATATGAGTCCCTCCAGTTATTATATTTAGATGTCAGTTAATTTTAACACTTAGAGTTTACTTTAAGTCAAGAAAAAAATCAAATCTCTTTAAAATAAAGTTTTAAAGAGGTTTGATTTTAGATAAAATTATTTCATTTTCCGCACGTCAGCTAATTCTAAAAATTGTCAAGTTGTTTTTCGGTAAGATAAAATAAAACTCTTAGCAGTTCGACCAGAACGACCGCTAGCACTGCGTTCCCATTTAATTGCTTCTTGATGAAGTTCATCTACAGATAACTCATCATTAGGGAGCATTTTTTCAGCGAGTCCTTCTACAATTTGTAAATATTCATCTTGATTAGGTGCTGGGTAAAATATTTTCAAGCCGAAACGGTCAGCTAAAGAAATTCGCTCATTGATACTGTCACGGACATGCATTTCATCGCCGGTTTGCTCGGACCATTTTTCATTAATCAAGTTACGACGGTTAGATGTAGCATAGATTAAAACATTTTCTGGCTTTTCTTCTAGAGCTCCATCAATGTAAGATTTTAGTTGTTTATACTCGACTTCATTACCTTCGAAAGATAAATCATCCAGTACTAAAATAAATTTGCAGCCGTAGTTAGAAAGCTCTAGCATAATTTCAGGCAAATAATTAAATTCCTTACGGCCAATTTCTACAAGACGTAGTCCTTGTTGGGCATATTCTTTCGTCAAAGCTTTAATGCTACTGGATTTTCCTGTACCGCGTTCTCCATATAATAAAACGTTATTAGCAGGATTACCGGCGAGAAAACTTTCAGTGTTAGATCTTAATAAGTCTTTTTGGCTTTCGTAGCCAATAAGTGCATCCAAACCATGTTCGTTACGACTTTTAACTCCTTGTAATCCATTTGTTTTGCGCCAAATAAAAGCTTGATATTTAGCCATTAGTCCATAGGAGTTGCTATAATAAAATTGTTGCAAAGCTTGAGTTTTTTCTAAAGGAGTTTTATCAGAGCAGATAACTTCTAAAATAGCCAGAGGTTTGCTAATATCATTGGCTACACTTGGCTGATAACTATTATAAAACATATCTTGTTTTACTGCGGATTTTAAGTAAATACAGATTTGATGCAGGACCTGCCAGTCATTTTCTAAAGCTTTTAGTAGACTTAAACCAGGGCTAGTTCCTTTAGATGCCAGACGTGTAAATATATTATCTTGCTCAATAATTTTATTCATTAAAAAAATTAGTAAAATTTCGCCTGTTATACCATCATCTTCAGCTAATTTTAAAGCACGACTTTTAAAGCTAGCATTACTAAGGTCTGTTGTAAGCATATCGACAAGAAATTCATCTGTGCTTAAATCTTGAAAAACCAATAATTTTTCTAGGAATGTTTTCATAGAAATTCACTTTCCTTTTAATTAAAATTTAGCAAAATAAGTATTTTTTATTAAAAATGTATAAAAAAACTTGAAAAAATTTTTTTATAGGCGTAAAATAATCAAGTAAGAAGACGGGGCGTAGCTCAGCTTGGTAGAGCGCTTGTTTCGGGAACAAGAGGCCGTGGGTTCAAATCCCCCCGCTCCGACCAAAATATTATATAAAGTAGAAAAGCTTGTGTGTGCGCATACAAGCTTTTTTGTTTTCAGTTGAGAATTAAAATTAAAGCTTGTAGCGTGGAAATCAAGTTCACATATAAAGGGAAATAAGTTTAAATCAAATGTTATTAATCACTAGGATATCATTTTCTTTTAGTATAGTATTGCCATTAGGTATAATAATTTTTTCTTTACGCTGAATCATAATGATTATTGTATCCGGTTTTATATTTATTTCATAAATTTGCTTATTTAGCCATGGATGTCCTGATTCGAGATGCTTTTCAATAAGGGATACACCATCAATTTTACTAAGTGACTTAGCACTAAGTATTAGTTTATCGCAAGGCTGTAGTATGGTATTACCTTTCGGGACCATTTTGTTGCCACCACGATCTAATAAGACGATTAGTGTATCTGGCGGCAAAAGAATTTCGGAGATTAGCTGTCCACTCCAAGGATGTTTGGGTGAAATTGTGAATTCAATAAATTGAATAGGAACTTCATCACTGTAATCATTAAAAGTTTTCATAACATCTGCAGTATCATCGATCATATTCAATTTTCGTGAAAAAAGAGGGATTAAAGAACCTTGGAGGAGAATGGAAAAAAGTACGATGAAAAATACGATATGGAAAATATCGGTGCTAGTTTTAGCGGGGCTAATAACTGCCATTACCGCAAATACAATTGACGCTGCACCGCGTAACCCTGACCAAGATACTAAAATCTGCTGAGCTGTGCTACTTTTAAAAGGGGTTAAAATAGCAAAAACAGAAAGCGGGCGAGCAATAAAAGTAAGGAACAAAGCGATAAGAAAAGCGGAAAAAGCTATTTCAGGTAGTTTCGAAGGAAAAGATAATAACCCCAATAAAAAGAAGATAACAATTTGCATAAGCCCAGTAGCACCATTGAAAAAAATAACGAGAGATTTTTTATTTTTAATTTCACTATTGCCCATAACTAGGCCAACAATGTATGCACTTAGATAACCGTTGCCAGCAATTGCTGTTGGTGCGGCATAAGCTAAGATTGCTACACCAGTTATAAAAATAGCATCAAATCCATCGTCAGCGAAACGGTATTTTTTTAATGCCCATAATGCGGCACGAGAAATTAGCCAAGCAAATAGTAAGCCATAGATGATTTGTGCGAAAATTAGATAAGCAATACTTCCGAGGGAGTTACCGTTACCAGCCATTATTGATAAAATAATCGCTGTAAGCATATATGCGCAAGGATCATTACTGCCACTTTCAACTTCTAAGAGTGAAGCTGTATTGTCTTTTAAGTTTAGGCGGTTGGAGCGTAATATTGAAAAAACAGAAGCTGCATCTGTAGAACTAACTACGGAGCCGATTAAAAGACTTTCTAATATGGGAATCTGCAAAACCGCATAACAAAACCAACCTGTGATAGCAGCAGTAAGAATTACTCCCAAAGAAGAAAGTAGAATTGCAGGTTTAACGATTGGTTTAGCGGCACTCCATTTCGTACCAAAACCACCATAAAACATAATAAAAATGAGAGAAATCGAACATATCTGCTCAGCGATAGCAAAATTATCGAAAGCAATTTTTACTATCCCATCTGTGCCGAACAACATACCGATTATAATAAATGCTAGAAGTACAGGAATGCCGATTTTACTAGATATTTTGTTGAAAATCACACAAAGTATGATTACTGACGCTGTTAACAAAAGATAAGTTGCCAAATGCTATCCTCCTTATTATACAAAATAGCTTGCTTATGTGTTTAAAGAGCAAGTTATATTTCGATTATAACAAACAATGAGGCTAAAATCAAAAATATGACTAAGTTTTTGGTTAGAAGAGTGCTTGTTTAGTAAAAATTTAAAAGATAGGTACTGAAAAATAAAATGTTTGTACCTATCTTTTTTTAAGTATTAATTTTAAATTTTTCGGGTAAGTCTTTGATTAATTTATGATAACATTTTTTTGTCGAAGCACAGCGTCAACATAACCTGGAAATAAATTGCCCGCGTTGATTTCTGCAACCCGCTGTTCTTCGCGTTGAAAAACTTTATCTGTAGCCTCCAAAACTTCAACGGCATCTTCTTGGGGAATGACTGCAACACCGTCATGACTGGCAATGATAATATCGCCAGGATTAACAACTACTCCGCCACAGACAATTGGATAATTGATTTCGCCTGGACCTTCACGATCACAACCGCAGGCCACAATAGCTCTGGAAAAAGCTTGAAAATTATAGGCCAAAATATCATCGACATCGCGGAGGGAGCCATCGATAATTACTCCAGCTAAACCTACCTTTACAGCCATTTGTGTCATTAAGCCGCCCCAGATAGCATTACTAGTGTTACCGCAGGTGTTTACGACTAAGACATCACCAGGTTGCACTAGTTCTAAGGCTTTTTGCAACATCAGATTATCTCCTGGGCGCATCATTACGGTTACAGCTGGGCCGGCTATAAACATATCTTGTTTTACGGGTTTAATGCCAGCATCCATTATGTAAAATCGCTCCATTGCATCGCCAATGTTGGGAGCCGGATACTTTTTTAGTTGTTCTATTAGAACTGGATTAGCACGTTTAATTTGTGTTTTGAATCTGAAACCTATTTTGCCATGAACCATTATAAACTCTCCTTTTGGTAGCTGAATTTTTCTTAGTAATAATTAATATTTCAACAATTCTTAGGACACATAAAAAAATAATAACCATTATCAACCCAAAAGTCAAGGACAAATGTTTGGTTGAAATAAATTTTACAAATGTGAAATTAGCATAAAGTTGTGTTAATTTTATTATTTTACAATAAAGTTAAAAATATGTATTAACAAAACGATGATGGTGTTGTGAAACGGGAAACTATAGTTTCCTGCTAAATATATGAAAACACTCTTGCTAGCTAGCTATATTTCAGTTATAATTTAGTAATAAAAAAATAGCAGACAGTTCGTAACCATCCTGTCTATAAACAAAACTAGGAAACAAATAGAGTCATAAATTGTCTTTATTTGATTTATTTATGTGCAGATAGCGTTTTGTTATAAAAGGATGGGAGACGAAAGTCTCTCATTTTTAGTTTTTAGGAGGAAAAAATGTTTTCAAGAAAAATTAGTAAAACTCAAAAATTGGCTTTAGCAGGCTTATTTATGGCTATGTATGTTTTGGTAATGTTATATACACAAAGTTTTGCTTTTGGGCAATATCAAATAAGAATAGCTACATCGTTGTACGCCTTAAGTGCTGTGTTTCCGTTTTTGGTAGTTCCTTTAGGTTTGGCAAATTTTATTAGCAACACTTTGATGGGGGGGTTAGGTCCATTAGATATGTTAGGTGGTGCTTTAGTTGGCTTTGGTACTGGAGCTAGTATCGTTTGGGTAAAAAAACAACAATTATCTAATTGGTTTATTGCAGTGCTTATAACATTAGTGCCGGGATTAATGGTACCAGTTTGGTTGTCTATTTTACTGGGAATTCCCTATTTAATATTAATGCCTGCAATTGTGATTGGACAAATTGTGCCAGGAATAGTTGGAACATTATTAGTTATAGCCTTAGAGAGAAACAAGCAGATGGCTAAATATGAAGCTGATGCTGTATTGTCAAAAAACTAAATCAAAGTTTGAATGTGGAGGTATTTATGTCAGGCAGAAATGAATGTGAATTACAGGGAGTAAGTTTACTTGGCACGCAGAACACAAAATATCCTAGTGATTACGATCCGACAATCTTAGAATGCTTTTCTAATAAGCATCCAGAAAATGATTATTTCGTTAAATTTGATTGTCCAGAATTTACTAGTTTGTGTCCGATGACAGGACAACCTGATTTTGCAACAATTTATATTTCTTATGTACCAGATAAAAAATTAGTAGAGAGCAAGTCTTTAAAACTATATTTATTTAGCTTTAGAAATCATGGAGATTTTCATGAAGATTGCGTGAATATTATTATGAAGGATTTAATTAGACTTCTAGAGCCTAAATATATTGAAGTGTGGGGAAAGTTTACACCTCGCGGTGGAATTTGTATTGACCCCTATTGTAATTATGGTAAAGCAGAGAGTGCTTGGGCACAAACGGCATTAGACCGCTTACATATGCATGATATGTATCCAGAGACCGTTAATTATCGCAAATAGTAATTTGAGAAAATATAATAAAAAAGCTGTGTTGACAACTATTTTGTGACCCCAATAAGTTAGACCTAAAAATCTAGTGATTGGAGGCACGACACTATAACTGTTAACATAGCTTTTTTTATTTAACTGAAGATAAAATAAATCAGTAAAATTTATGATAATTGAAAAATAATTGAAAAGATTTTTTGTAATTAAATAAATGTATAATATATTCAGTATTTTCTTGACTTCTTATACAGATTTGTATAAGCTGAACTTAAGAAAATATGAAAGACTTATGGCAAACAATAAAACCTTTTGCAAAAATTTAATGTTAAATTTTTTATGGAGCTGAACAAAATAAAAATTATTCGGATGAAGAAATTGTAGATTTTAATATATTTGGCATATAGAATTACAGACTACACAGATGAAAATTTTTGATGCGCATTTCTTAGAAATAATATTGACTAAAAATAAATAGTTTTTGTGTATACAAACACTATTTTTTCTAAAGAAAATAAAAAAATTGTAAAAAACAGCTGTAGGTGTTACAATTAAATTATTGTAAAATAATATATTCATATAGTTAATTAGCTGGAATTACAACAATTTATTGCTGGTTTTAGAAATTATATCTTTGGCTATTAATTGTATATAACCGTTATTCTTATAAAAAATAGTATGGGGGGAGAGTATTAATTGGAGCAGATTAAGAAAACGGTTTTATAAAACAATACAGGAGGTTATAAAGTATGCTTAAAAAGCACAGTATAATTTTAGCAATTGTAATGTTAACAAGTATTTTATTGGTAGGTTGTGGCGGTGATAAAAAAGCGGCAACACCCGCTGCTAATAACGGTAAAAAACTAATTATTTACACATCTATGAAAGAATCCTTAATCAGAGGCATAGTTGATGGCTTTAAGAAACAAAACCCTGGTATTGAAGTTGATTACCAATCAGCAGGTGCAGGTAAACTGATGGCGAAAATTGCAGCAGAACGCCAAAGTGGGAAAGTTTTAGCGGATGTAATTTGGACTAGTGAAGTACCAGATTTCTATAATATGAAAAAAGAAGGTGTGCTAGAGCAATATAAAAGCCCAGTTTTCAAAGAAGTGTTAAACCCATTTGATGATTATGATGGACACTTTACTGCAGCTCGTTTTGGCACTTTAGGCATTGCTATTAACACGGACAAAATAAAAACTCCACCGACACAATGGTCAGATTTATTTAAACCAGAGTACAAAAATGGTTTTGGAATTGCCGATCCAGCTTTATCAGGTACTTCGTATATGAGTGTAGCTTTATTAGAAAAACAATTTGGTTGGGAATTTTTCGACAAGTTACATGCTAATCAAGCAAGGATTGGCAAAGGTTCTGGACAAGTTGTTGACGATACAGCTTCAGGAGAATTGGCAGCAAGCTTAGCAGTAGACTATATTACTAACGATAAAATTGCCAAAGGTGCGCATATTGCATTATATTATCCACCAGAATTATTGCTAGCACCAAGCCCAGTAGCGATATTTAAAGGCAGCCAAAATATGGATGCTGCGAAAAAATTTGTCGATTACTTGCTTGGCAAAGAAGCTCAAACTCTTATTGCTAAAGAAGGAACTTTATCTGTGCGAGCTGATGTGAAAAGTCCAGAGAAATTCAAATTACCAGACTCGGCTGATGCCCTAAAACGTTCTATAAAAATTAATTATGTAGAAATGATGGCGTCTAAAGAAGAAACAATTAAGAAATTCAGTGATAAATTAAAAAAATAAAATTTTTATCTAGGCGGTGCGGCTAGTGCCGTCCGCCCTTTTTTTATAAAAACTAATTATTGCTTGTTAAGGTAGGTGTATTATGGAAATAATTAAATTAGCAGGAATTTCAAAAAGTTACGGCTCACACCTAGTGCTTCAAGATCTGTCTTTAAATATTAAAAAAGGCGAATGTTTTACGTTATTAGGGCCATCAGGCTGTGGTAAAACAGTATTATTGAGACTAATTGCCGGTTTTGAAACTCCCGAATCAGGAAGCATTACTATTGATGACACGTTAGTTACAGATTTAGACAAGGAAATTAATATTTCACCTGATCGCAGAGGTTTAGGGGTAGTGTTTCAAGATTATGCAGTTTGGCCACATATGAGTGTGTTTGATAATGTTGCTTATCCGCTAAAAATAGCGCGTAAATCCGTAAATGAAATCAAAGAGCGAGTATTAGCAACTTTAGAGATGGTAGGGATGAATGGTCTAGAAAAACGTATGCCTTCGGAATTGTCTGGCGGGCAACAACAGCGGGTAGCTTTGGCAAGAGCATTGATTGCTAACTCATCATTACTATTATTAGATGAGCCCCTATCTAATTTAGATGCAAATTTGCGTGAAGAAATGCGTTTCGAAATTAAAGAGTTGCAAAGAAAATTAAATATAACAGTGTTATATGTTACGCATGACCAAGAAATTGCTTTAGCATTGTCAGATAGATTAGCAATTATGGATGATGTGGGTAAAATAAGACAGATTGGAACACCTTGGGAAATTTTTGAGCAACCCGCAGATGCGTTTGTCTTTAATTTTATGGGTATTGCTAATTACCTACCAGTTCGCCAAGTTGCAGGCGAGTATTTGGTTGCAGAAGGTGAACAAGTTATTCCTTGGACTAAACCAGAAGATTCGAATCTAGATTGGGTTGCAGGTTTTCGTCAGTCGGATATTGTTCTTTCAGCTACGGGCAAGGGGTTAAATGGACTAGTAAAGCGCGTTAGTTTTTTAGGGGCCATGATCCATTATTTAATAGAAATAGACGGTACGCAGATATCTACTAGCGTAGAGACGCATGAAGCGCTATCTAAGAATTTAATGTTTCAAGAAAATGATCGATGTGTAGTAAATTTCCTTGACTTACTTTGGTTTGAGGCAGGAAGTTTGCCAAAGGCGGTGAAAGAATGAGCGCAGTTTCACAAAAAAAAGGTTTTGGTATAGCCCAGTTGATACTATTTTTAGCTGTAGGAATTTTGGTAGTCGTAGTAGCGGTACCAGTATTGTTAATATTTTTTAATGCTTTTTGGGTTGATGGTGAATTTAATCTTGGTGATGTAATTAAAATTTTATCGGAGCCAGAGACATATCAGGCTTTGGTTAATTCTTTGATCATTGCCACAGGAACTACTATTGGCAGTACAATTATTGGAACTTTTTTTGCCTGGTTAGTAACTAGGACGGATTTACCTTATAAAAGTTTTATGAAAAGTATGTTTTTAGTGCCATTTATGTTACCATCATTTATTGGTGCTTTGGCTTGGAAGATGTTGTTATCGCCAAATGCTGGCTTTATCAATACTTTTTTTATTAAAAATTTTGGCTTTGAAGGGCCAATATTTAATATTTATAGCTATATTGGGATTATGTTAGTTGAAGTTATGTATCTTTTTCCCTTTGTATTTATTCAAGTTTGTGGTGCTTTAGAACGAATGGATCCAACATTAGAAGAATCCGCGCGAATTTCAGGAGCAGGTTTGTTGACAATTACGCGTAAAATAACAATTCCTCTAGTTATGCCAAGTATTTTGTCAGGCGCGCTACTAATAATGCTGTACTCTATGGCACACTTTGGCACGGTTGCGGTGCTGGGAATTGAAAATGGGATATTTAATATTCCTACACTTATTTACCACAAAATACATCAAAGTGGCGGGAGTTTTGACTCGATTAGAACAGGCACAGTTCTGGCTACAGTTTTGGTAGCGAGTGCGGCCTTAATAATCTGGTTGCAAGGCAAAATATTAGGTAAAGGAAATTATCAGATTATCGGCGGTAAAAGCTTTAGACCAATGGAGTTGAAGCTAAGAGGCTTAAGAATACCACTATTAGTGCTTTGCTTAGCGTATATAGGTTTTACCATAGTCTTACCTACAGTAGTAATTTTCTTAGTTGGGGGCTTAAAAACTTATGGTTTATCGTTTACTTGGGATAATTTGTCAATTGAAAATTATAAATTCATTTTATTTGACTATAATGTTACCAAAGATGCGATTTTCAATAGTGTAAGTTTAGGATTAGGCGCGGCATTAATCACAATGTTTGCTGGGGTAATGATTTCATATGTTATCGTAAAAATGAAAGTAAAAGGCAAAGGCATTTTAGAATTTTTAGGAATGCTACCATTTTCAGTGCCAGGTTCAGTTATTGCCCTAGGGGTTATTTTAGCTTGGAGTGGTCGTTATGGTATAAATTTATATAATACAGTTTGGATAATTTTAGTTGCTTATATTGCTCGCTACATGGCCTTTTCACTAAAAGCTAACTCCGCGGCTTTAGAACAAGTACATGATTCTTTGGTTGAGGCATCGCGCTCTTGTGGTGCGACGATGTGGCAATCTTTAAAAGATATTGTGTTACCGTTAGTGCGTCCAGGTATGATTGCGGCTTTTTTCTTGATTTTTCTACCGTCTTTAAGAGAATTGACAGTTTCTATTATGCTGTATTCGCCAACGACACGCACAATTGGGGTGGCAATTTATACTCTCAATGAAGATGGCGAAACGGTTGTTTCTGCCGCTTTAGCAGGCATTGCTTTAATTTTAATTGTACTAGGGCAAATGCTAATTAATAGATTAACCAAAAAGGCAGGTGCATAGAAAATGTCGCATGTTCGATTATCAAATGTAACTAAAAAATTTGGCACAGTAACTGCTGTAGATGCGCTTAATCTAGAAATTGCCAAAGGTGAGTGCTTTTCGATGTTAGGTCCATCGGGTTGTGGCAAAACTACTACGTTAAGAATGGTAGCGGGATTTGAGGATTTAAGTGCAGGGGAAATATATGTAGCGGATCGTTTGATTTCATCGCCGCAGCGCAACTATTATTTACCACCAGAAAAACGTAATTTTGGGATGGTATTTCAGGCTTTTGCGGTATGGCCACACCTATCTGTTTATGAAAATGTAGCTTTTCCTTTAAGAATTAGAAATTTTTCAGCCGATGAAATCGATAAACGAACTAAAGATGCTCTGCGTTCTACTAATTTATTACGTGAAGCGGATAACAGCCCTGCTAATCTTTCTGGAGGCGGTAAACAGCGGGTAGCCTTGGCTAGAGCCTTAGCTATTAATCCGGATGTAATGCTCTTAGATGAGCCGTTGTCGAGCTTAGATCCGCACTTACGCGAAGAGATGCGTTTTGAAATTAAAGATTTGCAAAAAAAATACGGATTTTCTATAATTTACGTAACGCACGATCAGTCAGAGGCAATGGCGTTATCTGATAGAATTTTGGTTATGAAATCAGGAATTGTCCAGCAAATAGATACACCTTTTAATGTTTATAATCAGCCAGCTAATAAATTTGTTTTTAGTTTTATTGGCTTGTCTAACTTTATTGATGTTGAACAGTCCAATGGACAGTTTTTTGTAAGTGGTGAAAATATAATTTTACCAGAAGATTTACTGCCTAAGGGAGAATTACAAAGCCAGTTACGCTTGTCGTTAGCAAGTCGACCTTCCGAAATTGATTTTGTTAGTGCAACAGAGGTCGGGGCTTTGCCAGGCGTTGTAAAACGCAAGGCGTTTTTAGGAGAAATAGTCGATTATCAAGTTCGGGTTGGAACACAAGAGGTGCGAATTCAAAAGGGGCGCAGAGAAATGGGGCCAGAAATCAATGAGCTTTGTTATTTGAAATTTGCGCGACATTTTTGGTACGGCAATGACTAGTTTAAGTTGAATATGATGAAAACCCCGCGGCATAAGAAGAAATGGCTGTGGGGTTTTTATCAAAAATTACTAAAATAAAATTAAATAAAAGCTTCTTTGCACTACATGATAATAATTTATTAGAAAACATATTCCACTATTAAAGATTAAATATTGTAATAATCAGCCAATTAAGATATGATAAAAGTGACTTAATTACTAAAATCTTCGTGAATTATTGCTATAATAATCTTAAGAGGTGAGTAGTATGGAAGGAAAGCGCTGGATTTGGCAGGCTATGTTTTTAGGCTTCGTATTTTTTTTAGCAGCATTTTTTGTAAAACCAATTGGTGTTTCTACTCAATTTAGCTTAGTTGGAGGAATTATTCACTCTGTTATTGATCCGACAGTGATTAGTCCTGATAATTCACGTCCAAGTGGGTACAAAAGCACTAACGCTTATTATGATAAAAGCGGTGGAAGTTTAGCCAAAAGTATTAAAAATCCTTGGAATTATGACTTTGTATTCGTTTTAGCTATTCCCTTAGGAGCATATATTGCTCATAAACTAGCAACGCGAAATAAAAAGCGGGTTAATTTAGATTATAGTTCGCTAAATCTTTCTTATAGAGAAGAGTTAAGGGATATTCCAGCTATGTGGCGACGTTACAGACGGAGTTTTATTGGGGGATTTATAATTTTGTTTGGTGCTAGATGGGCAGATGGTTGCACTAGTGGGCATATGATGAGTGGGATGCTGCAAAGCAGTGTGAGTGGCTATGTTTTTGCCCTCGCAGTGTTTGCAACAGCGATACCGACAGCAATCTACATTCGTAGGCAAGCTGAAAAGGATGGTGAATAAAATGAATAACATTTTAGGCGCTATAATTTTAGGAGCTTTGTTTGGAGGAGCACTGTACTATGTAGGGGCTTCTAATCCACGCAAACTACTAAAAATGCTCAGGCTAGAAGATCTTACAATTATGAAAATAATTTTATTTGCTATAGGCTTCTCTAATGTGTTAATGGCTTTAGCAGTATTCTTGGGTATTTTTAATATTGGACACTTAAGTATAAAAACAATGAATTTAGGGGTTGTAATTGGCGGTTTAATATTTGGTTTGGGCTTTGGTTTATTAGGAACCTGCCCAGGAACATGTATGGCCGCTGCAGGTAGCTTTGGAGTTAGGCAGGCTTTAGCGACTGTTAAAGGTGGGATTTTTGGTGCGTTGGCCTTTTCACTTAGTTATGGTTGGTTAGAAAAAAATGGTCTTGTTAGTAGCATGAATTATGGTAAGTTAACAATTTTTAATCTTAGTAAAAAATTTCCTGCCGTACTAGATGTTGGTTTTGGGGGGCTTTTGGCTATCGGCTTAGCACTAATGGTAGTAGCTATTTATTTGCCAGATTTAAGAATTGCAAAAAATAAAAATTAAAATAAAGTGAGGTATTAGCTATGAGTATTGTTACAGTAACTAAAGAAAATTTTCAAAAAGAAGTAATGGAATCAGACAAAGTAGTATTGTTGGATTTTTGGGCACCTTGGTGTGGTCCTTGTAGAATGTTAGGTCCGGTACTTGAAGAAATTGCGGCAGCAAGTTCGGAATATAAAATTTGTAAAATAAATGTTGATGAACAAAGCGAATTGGCAACTCAATTTCAAGTTATGAGTATTCCTTTAGTTGCCGTTATGAAAAATGGTACAGTGCATTCTACGGCAGTAGGTTTTAAGCCTAAAGAGTACATTGAAAAAATGTTAAAAGTGTAATAAAAAGCTAGCTAGTAGAATAGAAAATTCTGCTAGCTAGCTTTTTTATCAGTAGTTTTATGTAGTTAATTGTTTTAGTTTTTCTTTGTTGATAACTAAAATTTCGCCACGCGAAAGTTTTACGATGTTTTCTTGGGAAAAATATTTTAGCATTCTAGTAACTACTTCACGGGCACTACCAATATATTTGGCGATTTGTTCATGTGTAAGATTAATACAATTAGTGTGTTGTTTATTAATTTCATCTAGCAAAAAAATAGCTAAGCGTTTATCAAAACTCATAAAAAGGATTTGCTGCATTGCCCACATGACATCTGAAAATCGTTCGGCAAGCAACTTATAGGTGAAATTTTCTAAAAAAATATTATTACTCATTATCTTGCCAATTGTATTTGCAGGAATGACTAAAAGTTCAGAGGCTGTTTCGGTATCAATATACACTTCAAAATTAATATTTTTTAAAATGCAATTAGCCGAAAGAACACAAAGTTCGTTAGGCGCTAAACGATAAAGCGTGATTTCTTTGCCACTGTCTGAATTTAAATAGACGCGCAGCTCTCCACTTAAGACAAAAACAAGACCTAAACATTCATTATGCATATCATAAATTGTAGTTTGACTGGGGAAAGTTTTGTACATAGCCTCTTGTTGAATTAAAATTTGTTCATTTGAGGTTAATTTTTGCCAAAAAGGAAGAAGGCTAGCTAGGTCGAGATTATGCTGTAAAATATTATTCATGTGACACCTACAATTTTTCAGTTTTAGCTAAAATTAGTTAATTGTTAGCACGACAATATTTTACCATAGAAAGTCCAGCTTGTGCACCTTGATAAACCGCTTTGGCAATTTGCAGGAGACCGCCAGTACAATCCCCAGCGGCAAAAAGTCCAGGAATATTAGTTTGCATCTCGGCATTTATCACTATATTATTACCAGATGTTTCCGCACCTAATTTACGTGCAAGGGCGGTGCTACCAGCTATGCCATAAGCAACAAACAGACCTTGGATTTCCAAGAACGTTTCATTTTCCAAATGTATTTGTTGCAAAGTACTTTCGCCTAGAAGTTCTTTAACAGGTGTTGGATTAATTATTATTGCTTCGGGGGGAGTGACAGTTAATGGTTGGCCGTTAGTAAGAATGGTAACTGATTTAGCAACTGGCAACAATTCTAAAGCTTCATGTAAAGCATATTCGCCGTTACCTAAGACTGCCACAGGCTTTTGGCGATAAAAAAATGCATCACAAACAGCACAATAACTAACACCTTTGCCTTCGAAAGCTTTAATTCCCTTGATTTTAGGGGTATTGCGTTCGGCACCAGTTGCAATTAAAACACTGGTAGCTTGGTAGCTATTTTTTACAGTTTTTACGGTTAGTTTATCGAAATAGTCAATGCTTAGAACTTCTTCATAATGAATTTGTACACCTAGATTAATAGCCTGGTTAATACCTGTAGCAATAAGCTCATTACCGCTTAAGGCAGGATCCCAGCCATAATAATTTTCTATTTTCTCGGCTTTGCGTAGCGAGCCTTTGTTTTGGCTTAAAACAAGAGTTTTGAGATTAGATCTGACTGTATATAGGGCGGCAGAAATACCGGCAGGGCCACTTCCAATAATAATTACATCGAAATTTTTTAACATGATAAAGCCTCCTTGATAAATACTCCTAAATTAATTATACACTCTTTTAGCAAGGTGTTCAGTGAGTAGATTACTTAGTAGTTAAAATGTTTTCCAGATATAACAAATTATTTTATTATTTATAAATTATACAATATATAGTAATTTAGATATTTGAAAAATTGAGAATTAATGTTATAATTTACATTAAAATAAGGGAGGTAGTTTGAAGATGAAACCAGTTAAAATTATGGAAACAGTACTACGTGATGGTCATCAATCCTTGGCTGCAACTAGAATGAGAATTTCCGATATGCAACCAATGCTAGAACAATTAGATGATATTGGCTACCATGCAATAGAAGCTTGGGGCGGCGCTACTTTTGATAGTTGCTTAAGATTTCTTAATGAAGATCCATGGGAACGTTTAAGAGAATTGAAAAAACATATTAAAAAAACTCCTATCCAAATGTTGCTTAGGGGGCAAAATATATTAGGTTACAACCATTATGCAGACGATGTAGTAACAGAGTTTGTAAATCGTGCCGTAGATAATGGTGTAGGCATAATTAGAATTTTTGATGCTTTAAATGATGTGCGTAATTTAGAATGTGCAATGCGTGCAGCTAAAAAAGCTGGAGCACATGTACAAGGTGCTCTAGTATATACAATAAGTCCTTATCACAAAAATAGTGATTTTTTAAAAGTTGCTCATGATTTAGTACAATTGGGTGCAGACTCAATTTGTATTAAGGACATGGCTGGACTGCTTGCTCCTTATGCTGCTTATGATTTAATTAAAACATTAAAGTCAGAAATCAACATCCCAATTGATTTGCACACGCACTATACTAGTGGGATGGCTTCTATGACCTATCTAAAAGCTATTGAAGCAGGAGTTGACATTATTGACTGTGCTATTTCTCCCTTTGCTTTAGGTACTAGTCAGCCTGCAACTGAACCAATGGTAGCAGCTTTAGAAGGAACTCCTTATGATACTGGTATTAAAAAAGAAAACTTGTATCCTTTGGCAGATTTCTTTAGAAAAGTAAAAACAGAAATTGCTACTGATTTTAAATTGAATACAAATATATCTATTGATACAAAAGTTTTAACATATCAAATTCCAGGTGGAATGTTATCTAATTTGTTAAATCAAATGAAAGAACAAGGATGCGCAGAAAAATATCCGGAATTGTTGGAAGAGATGCCAAAAGTAAGAGCGGAATTGGGATACCCACCACTAGTAACTCCAACCAGCCAAATAGTTGGTTCAATGGCTGCGTTTAATGTAATGGTAGGCCGTTATAAAGTGGTTCCTCGTGAAGTTAAAGATTTAGTTCGTGGTAAATATGGTCGCACTCCAGCGCCAATTTCTGATGAAATTAAAAAATTAATTATTGGGGATGATCCACAAATTACTTATCGTCCAGCTGATGATATAGCTCCACAAATGGAATTGCTAAAACAGCAATTAGCTGAAAAAGGTTATCCAAATGCTTCGGTAGAGGACGTACTAACTTATGCACTTTTCCCAGAAGTGGCTCTAACGTTTTTTGCAGAAAATAGAAACTAATAAGTAAAAAAACAAAAGTAACCCCCTAAATAGCTAAACTTTGACATACTAAAGCTGCTATTTAGGGGGTTTTGTTTAATTAGAAATTCTTTTGCTGGCTAAATAATTATTGAAATAGATACTAATAACTGCTGCAATTGGAATTGCGACTACCATGCCAATTATACCAAAGGCACGTCCACCTAATGTAAGAGCAATAAAAGTGTGTACAGCTGCTAATCCGACCTTGCTACCAACTAATTTAGGTTGAATAATATTACCATCTATCTGTTGATATAACATTAAGCCAACAGTACTTAAAATGGCAAGTTTAGGACTAATAAATAGTCCGAGAAGACCAGCAACAACTGCACCTGCCAAAGGTCCAATATAAGGAATGATATTTAAAATACCCGCAATTGCGCCACAAAGGACTGCAAAAGGGTGTCCTAAAAGTAACAAAAAAATAGTTGAAACAATCCCTACAATGATTGCATCTAAAGAAATGCCAATTATAAATTTTCCAACAACCGAATCAAACACTTGGAAAAAATTCTTAGCGTATTGGAAATTTGTTGCCGATAAAACTCCAGAAGCAATTTTATGAACCGTTCCAAACAAGAGCTGCTTATTTAAGAGAAAATAAATAACCATGATTACGATAATAACCAGATCAAGAAAAAACGTACTGACAACATCTAGGTAAATTGCAAGTGTTTTAATTAGTTGAATAATATTATCCTTATTTTCAAAATCAAGTGAGAAATCTGGAAAATAAATCTGGAGTTTATCAAGAATTGCTCTAATATAGATTTCTAAGTTAGGCGGTAAGTTATTATTAAGGTTTTTTACATTCTCAACTAGTGGCGGCAAAACGGATTTTATGAAAAGGAATATTGCGAAAATCAACAAGAAAAATGTTGCCTGAACACTGCAAAAATTAGCCCAATTATTAGCTTTTTTAGTTAAACCAATCTTAACAAAAGTTTTTTTAAAAAAACTTTCCAAACAACTTGTAAGTGGATAGAGAATATAGGCAATTATTGTGGCATATATTACTGGTGAAATAATTTGTAAAAAATTATTAATTAAAGATAGCCAATAACCAATGTTTAAAAAAATAAAATAGGTAGTGATTAGTATTACACCAATAACAAGTTTAGGGTAAATGATCTGCTTAAATAAATCTGATTCCGTTGAAAAAAAGTCTTTCCACATTTTGCAATCAATCCTTTATAAAATATGTGTAATTAAATAGTAGGTTATATGAAATAATTTGTCAAATTTCTATATTAGATAAATAAACTGTGAATTTTGAAAATTATTCTGTGAAATCCTTGACAAAACTGTATTTATTATGTAGTATTAATGTATACAGAATACAAGGAACAATAAAAGGAGAGTCGTTATGCGTACTGAAAAAGATTTTCTAGGCGAAGTCGAAATTCCAGACAATGTTTATTATGGAGTTCAAACCATGCGGGCATTAGAAAACTTTAAAATAACTGGTTATACCGCCGATAAAGAGTTTATTATTTCTTTGGGGATTGTGAAAAAAGCTGCTGCTTTAGCAAATATGGAAGTAGGCCTTTTGGATGCAACAATAGGTAAGGCAATTGTTCAAGCAGCAGATGAAATTATAGAGGGGAAAATGTTTACCGAGTTTCCCGTGGATCCAATTCAAGGTGGAGCTGGAACTTCTTTTAATATGAATGTTAATGAAGTTTTAGCAAATCGTGCTTTGGAAATTTTAGGCAGAGATCGTGGCGATTACGCCTATATCTCGCCTAATAATCATTCCAACATGTCTCAATCGACAAATGATGTTTTCCCTACGGCAATTAGGGTATGTACAATTCGTCGTGGGAAAAAGTTAATAAAATCACTCAAAGAATTAGCTGATGAGCTAGAGAAAAAAGGCAGTGAATTTAAAAACGTTCTCAAAATTGGCCGTACGCATTTGCAGGATGCGGTGCCAATAACTTTAGGGGAAGAATTTTTTGCTTATGCAAGTTCGGTAAGAAGAGCTAAAAAACGTGTTGATAGAACTATGACTTTTTTGCATGAAGTAAATATGGGAGCGACTGCCGTAGGCACAGGTTTGAATGCTGACCCAGAGTATATAAAGGCCGTAGCCAGACATTTAAGCAACTTAACCGGTGAAGATTTTAAAACTGCGAGTAACTTAGTTGATGCAACTAATAATACAGATGTTTTTGCCGATGTATCAGGAAGTTTGAAAGTAACAGCACTAGCTTTGATTAAAATAGCTAATGATTTGCGGTTGATGGCTTCAGGCCCGCGGGCAGGTTTACATGAAATTTGTTTGCCAGCTCGTCAACCAGGCTCTTCCATTATGCCTGGCAAAGTTAATCCAGTAATTCCTGAAGTTGTAAATCAAACTTGTTACCAAGTTATTGCCAATGACCTAGCAGTAACAATGGGAGTAGAAAATGGGCAATTTGAGTTAAATGTTATGGAGCCAGTAATTGCCTTTAATATTTTTAATTCTTTACGCTTTTTAACTAACGCCATTGATACTTTTAAAAATCTTTGTATAAAAGATATAAAGGCCAATGAAGCTATGTGTCAAGCTTGGTTAGATAAAAGTGTCGGCATAGTTACAGCATTGTTGCCGCATATTGGTTATGAACAATGTTCAGCTTTAGCCAAGGAAGCCCTAGCTAATGAGCGAGGTATTAAGGATTTGGTATTAGAAAAAAATATTATTACCGCTGAAGATTTAAATGTTATTCTTAGTCCCAAAGAAATGACGGAGCCAGGAATAGCAGGAAAAAGCCTCCTCTGCAAACGCTGCATATAGATACCCCTAAATTTTAAAATGGTTGAGTAAATCAGCCAAAAACCAAACCAGAACTAAGGCCTAATTTATTAGGTACGGTTTTGGTTTGGTTTTTATTTATATAATCTTGCAACTATGTCTATTGAAAAAACCGAGAATCTTAGCTGACTTTTGCTAAGCATGCTAAGGTTTACATATTTGCTCATTAATGCTAGAATTATTAAAATTAAAGACTGTTATAGAAAAGGTAGTCTGTACGGAAAAATACTTAAACATAAATAGAAGTTGGCAGGGTTTTCAGTCAAAAGGAGAAGGGTTTTATGGAAAAAGTAGTAATAAAAAAAGTGCAAAATTATAATTTAGTAGCTATAGAACAAGCACTAACTACTGCTTTTGAAGAATTAGCACTAGAGAATAGTTTTTTTAATGCTGGTGAAACCGTACTTATAAAACCTAATTTAGTGGAAGCTGTAAGCGTAGAGCGAGCTGTCACGACTCACCCAGAGGTCTTAAGGGCTTTAATTCGTGTACTTAAGCCTTATAAGGTGAAAATTTTGGTCGGCGATTCCCCCGGCTATCAAAGCACTTTACAAGTTGCCAAAGTAGCTGGTATTGAAGCGGTGTGCCAGGAAGAAGCAGTTGAATTAGTAGATTTTACTGGTGTTAGAGAGTTTAGCAATCCCCAGGGCAAGACGATAAAACGCTTTTACCTGGCGGAAATATTGGGGAAAGTAGATAAAGTTATTTCTTTAGCAAAAATGAAAACTCATTCTCTAACTGGAGTTAGTGGCGCGGTTAAAAATTTGTTTGGCTGTGTAGTTGGTGCAAGTAAAGCGCAATTTCATTTGCGCATGCCCCAGCAAAATGATTTTGCGCAAATGCTAATTGAGTTACATCAAACTGTAAAACCATGCCTGAGTATTGTCGATGGAATTGTAGGGATGGAAGGGGCAGGCCCGCGTAATGGCACACCTATAAACAGTGAGCTGATTTTGGTAGGCAAATCGGCACTAGCGGTAGATAAAATAATGGCAGATTTGATGGGCTTTGCTGGTGAGAAAATGCCCGTTACTAGGCTTGCACTTGCACAGGGCTTAATAAGTCCAAACTTGAAGTTGGCTGAAGCAGAGCGGCAGTTAATAAGAAAATTTCAAGCTGCCAATAACTATACTAGCATCAGTGATCGCTTGCCCAAGAGTTTGGTAGCCATAGCGCAAAAACAGTTAACTTTAAGGCCGATTATTCAAGCTAATTGTATATTATGTCAGCGTTGCTTAAAACAGTGCCCGCCTCAAGCGATTAAGTTAAGTGGTAAGAAATTACAGATTAATTATGAACAATGTATTCGTTGCTATTGTTGTCAAGAATTTTGTCCAGCTAATGCGATTAGTTTGCAAGCGGGCAATTTATTAAAACTCATTCGTTATTGGCAAAAATTGCGTACTACAAATAAATAATATCAAAAAATCCTCTTACTAATATTAAGTTGAAAAACTTTTTTGTAAGAGGATTTTTTAATGTAAACTAAAAATAAAAAATAGGTTTACATATCTTCGGAATCTAGTTATAATAGAGCAGTAAGAAATTTATAGAAAAAACTGGAGGCAAAATATGAGATTAATTGAATTGGCTAATAAAGTATTAAATGGGGAAGAACTTACATATGCAGAAGGTGTAGAAATTATTAATACATCCGATGAAGATACAATGCTGCTAATAGCTTTAGCGGATAAAATCAGACAAAAATATCATGGTGATGCAGTTGATTTATGTTCAATTGTCAATGCTAGATCAGGTCGCTGTCCAGAAAATTGTTCATTTTGTGCTCAGTCAGCTTTTCATAAAACTGGTATAGCAGAACATGAATTATTAAAAGAGGAAGAATTATTAGAAGCAGCACGTAAAACTAAGCAGGCTGGTGTAAATAGATTTTCTATTGTTACAAGTGGTCGGGGTATGGGTAAAAAAGATGATTTTCAAAGAATTTTGACTGTCCTTAAACGGATTAAAGAAGAATTAGACATGAAAGTTTGTGCGTCGTTGGGCATCTTAACATTTGAAGAGGCGCAAGCTTTAGCGGCAGTGGGCGTAACTCGCTATCATGCTAATGTCGAAACCTCAAAAAGTCATTTTCCTAACATTTGTACAACCCATACTTATGCAGATAAGATGTTTACAATTGATAATGCCAAAAAAGCGGGAATTGCCGTATGCTCTGGCGGTATTATGGGTTTAGGTGAAACACGGGAGCAAAGAGTAGAAATGGCGTTTGATTTGAAAGCTATGGGAATTACCTCAATACCACTTAATATTTTGCATCCAGTACCAGGAACTAAGTTAGAAGCAATGCAAGATTTAGAGCCGTTAGAAATTTTGCGGGCGTTTGCGATGTTTAGATTTGTTTTACCAAAAGCTACAATTCGGACAGCTGGGGGCCGTGAACGGAATTTACGCGATTTACAAGCAATGGCTTTATCAGGTGGTTTAAACGGAATGTTAGTTGGGGGCTACTTGACTACAGGTGGACGCGTACCCGCAGATGATATGCAAATGATTGCTGATTTAAAACGAACTGCCCAATAAAATTGAAAATTTGAAGGTGTAAGTATGAATAGTAAAGTAGCATATTTAACTCAAGTGGCCTTGCTAAGTGTTTTTATTACTTTGTCAGGTGCAATAAAAATTCCCAGCATTTTTCCTGGGGCAGAATTTCAATTATCGGCGCCAATTGCAATCGCGATATGCTATGCTTTTGGTATTAAAATGTACTTGTTAGCGGGGATACTTTCAAGCACTGTGGGCTTGATTTTAGGCACCCATACTATTTTCAACGTAATGATTGCAATGATCTTTCGGGTAGTTGTAGCTGCGATTATGTTGGCCTTCGGACGGAATAAATTAAGTATGTTGATCGCTGGACCGATTGCCTCTAGTGTGGCACGGTTAAGTTTGGCGGTATTTTTAGATAAGGCAGCCTATGCTTTGTTAGTGGCAGCAGTTCCAGGAATGATTTATACAGTAATAACTTGTGTTCCTTTGGGCTTGTTGTTGGAGAAAATTAAAAATACAGCTTTGCGGGGGTTGCAAAGAAATGCTGTATAGTTTAAAAATGCGGGCAGCTCAAGGTGGTAGCCATGAACAAGGCGGAAAGCATATCTCTGGGGCGGAGCGTTTAGTTAATGCTCAGGACTTAGAAGGGCAGGTTGCTAAAATGTTAGCCCGTGCACAAAATCATGAACGGGGTCGAGCTGATTTTATTAATATTAAAATTCAAGAAATTCCAGAAGCTAAGTGTGCAGTTGTACCCGTGCTAGAAGTTTGTGGTAGCCCTGATTTATCAAATTTAGCTAGGGCTCAAGCTTATGCCTCTGGGAAATTGCTTGCCGCGGGGGTTAGTTTGCCAGCAGTTGCTAGTGGATTTAAGAAACTGAAAGAATTAGCGGGGAATATGCGTGGTGCTTTATTGATAGACTCGGAGACTGGCGCAGTTCTTACGGCCAGTGGCGATCAGCGTGGGGTGCGCGTAACTAATATGGATGCCCAAAATCAGCTAGAATATCTCAATTGGTTACAGGCACGACACTTGCAGGGCGAACATGCTCAAGAAGCAATTATTTTAGCTTCGAAAGTGGCCGCAACACAAGGCTTAGTAGCAGAACTTTGTTGGTCAGACGATCCTAATTACACAACTGGCTATGTGGCTGATAAAAAAACATATTATCGGATTGAGAATTTAAAAGAATTAGGCTCAGATATTGGAGGGCGTGTGTTTTTTGTAAAGCCCAAGGCCAACCTTGCTTTTATAATTGATTTTCTACAAGAGCAGGCTGTGCTAGTAAGTGTTAAGGGGGCAAATGATGTTACCAGAAAAGATTAAACAGCAACTTAATTTGGCTTTGACAACTGTTAAAAACAATAATTTACTAAGAACAATAAAAACGCTAGATTTTATTGATGCTGGACATGCCTTAGATGCGCAAGGAAAAAAACAATTAGTTTTAGCAACCAATAATTATTTAGGTTTAACTTTTGCGCCAGAACTTATCCAGGCGGCTCACGAAGCTTTACATTTTGGCACTGGTTCCACAGGGGCCCGCTTAACTACTGGTTGTTCTAGCCAGTTGCAGGAGTTAGAAACAGAGCTGGCAAAATTTAAACATACTGAAGCAGCTTTATTTTTCAATACTGGTTACATGGCAAATGTGGGCGTAATTAGCGCTCTGGCGAATGAGCAGGATGTAATTTTCAGTGATGAATTAAATCATGCCAGCATTATTGATGGTGCTCGTTTGTCAAAAGCCAAAATAGTGGTATATCGCCATTCTGATATGCCAGATTTAAGGCGCAAAATAGCGGCATATTCTCAGCACCCAGGTTGTTTGTATATTATTACAGATGGGGTATTTAGCATGGACGGCGATATTGCTAATTTACCAGAGTTGGTGGAAATTGCAACAGAGTTTCAAGCTTGCTTAATTGTTGATGATGCCCATGCAGTCGGTGTTTTAGGTGAAACAGGTAGTGGTACAGCAGAATTTTTTGGTCTGCAAGGCAAAATTCCTGTGCAAATTGGCACTTTAAGTAAAGCTCTAGCTAGTGAAGGTGGTTATGTTGCGGCGGAGCAGGTAGTAATTGATTATTTAGTTAATACGGCGAGATCATTTATTTTCTCTACAGCTTGTGCACCAGCAACGGCGGCAATTGCTTTAGCTGCACTTAGAAAATTGCAACAAGAACCAGCTTGTTTACAACAGTTGCAAGCTAATGCACAGTTTATGTATGCAGCTTTAAAAGCCAAAGGCTTGCCAGTTATGGAAAGTCAAACGCCGATAATTCCAATTTTAATAGGTGAGGCAAAATTGGCAATGGAGTTTTCGGAACAGCTGCGCGAACGAGGCATTATTGTTACAGCTATTCGACCTCCAAGTGTAGAAGTAGGCAAAAGTCGTTTGCGGTTGACAGTTAATGCAAGTCATAGTCAGGAGGATTTAGCTTGGGCTGTGGAAGTAATAGCAGAGCTTTATCAACAATTACTAAGAGGTGAGGTAAAATGAAATTAGGGATTACTGCAATTGATACCGATGCCGGGAAAACAATGATAACTGGAACGCTACTTGCGGCGCTAAGAGAACGTAAAATACAAGCCGTAGCCGTTAAACCCGTAGCTTCAGGATGCATCAAAGATGCACAAGGGGTGTTACATTCACAAGACGCAGATTTTTTATTAGCCTGTATGCCTGAGTTGGGCTTAACTAGTGCAGATATTTTACCTTACCGCTTAGAGGCAGCGCTAACACCAGCAGTAGCTGCAAAATTAGAAAAAATAGCTTTAGATAAGCAAACTATGTTAGCGGTAGCTCAAAAGTGGTCAGATAAAGAAGTGGTATTAGTTGAAGGCGTAGGCGGTTTAGCAGCGCCATTGTTAGATGATTATTTAGTCGTAGACTATTTTGCTGATTTGAACTTGCCAATTGTTTTAGTTACCAATAATAGATTAGGTTGTATTAACCATACGGTTTTGAGTGTTAAATATGCGCAAAGTAAGGGACTTAAAGTTTTGGGAATAATCGTTAACCTTTGGGAAGAAAATACTGCTGATATTTTGGCGACTAGTAATTTGCAGTATATGCAAAGCTTAACGGGCGTTCCGATAATTGGTAAATTCCCGAAAGTGAATTTGCCGCTAACGGCAAGGGCCTTGGCGGACTATGCAGAACAATATTTAGATTTAGATGGGCTAATAGCGCAATTACAAATAACTGAGGGGGAGCGAAAATGAATAATAGATGGGAAGAATTAGATAAACAATACTTGTGGCATCCATTTACGCAAATGCAAGGCTGGTGTGAAAATGAGCAATTAGTTATCGAGCGAGCTCAAGGGGTAAAACTAATTGACGTTCAGGGTAAAGAATATTATGATGGGGTATCTAGTCTCTGGGTTAATTTACATGGGCATCGGCATCCGACCTTAGATGCAGCAATAAAAGCGCAATTAGATAAAGTAGCGCATACCACAATGCTAGGTTTAATTAATCAACCAGCAAGTGAATATGCTAAGCGGTTAGTTGAAGTATTACCTAAAGGCTTAACAAAAGTTTTTTATTCTGATGACGGCTCAACAGCAGTAGAAGTTGCTTTAAAAATGGCATTTCAATACTGGCAACATAAAGGACAAACAAGTAAGCAAAAATTTATTGCCTTAGCCAATGCTTATCACGGGGATACAATTGGGACAGTTAGTGTGGGTGGCATAGATTTATTTCACCGCGTATTTAAACCGATGCTGTTTACGAGTAAATATGTACCTTCACCTTCTTGTTATCATTGCCATTTAGTTCCAGAAAATGAAAAATCTCAATGTGGGCAGGTCTGTCTACAACAGTTAGAGGCGGTATTAAAAGAACATCATCAAGAATTAGCGGGCATGATCATTGAACCGCTAGTACAAGCCGCAGCTGGAATGTTAACACAGCCTAAAGGTTATTTGAAAGCGGTGCGTGAGCTTACTAAAAAATACAACGTGCTGTTGATAGCCGATGAGGTAGCCACTGGTTTTGGTAGAACAGGAAAAATGTTTGCCTGCATGCATGAAGATGTGACTCCAGATATGATAACTTTATCAAAGGGAATTACAGGTGGCTATATGCCACTTGCGGTTACGGCTACTACTGAAGAAATATATCAAGCTTTTCTCGGGGCGCCGACAGAATATAAGACTTTTTATCATGGGCATTCTTATACTGGCAATCCGTTAGCTTGTGCAGCGGCGATCGCGAGTTTAGATGTTTTTGCGGAAGAAAATGTGTTAGAGAATTTGCAGCCTAAAATAGAAGTTTTACGTCAAGGGTTAGAAAAGTTTAAGAGCTATCGTTTTATTGGGGAGATTCGTCAATGTGGCACAATCGTCGGGATAGAATTAATGCTCGATAAAGCCCAAAAAACACCTTTCCCACCTGAAAAACTGATGGGGGGCGGTGTCTGTCAAAAGGCCCGGGAATATGGTTTAATAATTCGCAATATTGGCGATGTAGTGATTTTAATGTTGCCATTAGCGGCAACTAGTGAGGATATTGTTAAAGTTTTAGAAATGCTCGATAAAGCTTTCCAAGATGTGTTTGCAGATATAACGGGTGAAAACTACTCCGATCCTTGTGCTTTTTAGAAAACTTGTGAACTAAATAGTTGAAAATAAGCGATTATCAAATTGGTAGTCGCTTATTTTGTTTTGCACAGAACATTTTCAAATAAACAATAAATTATTACCATTTAGTATTGACATACTAAATGGTAATAATTTATAATGCTAGTGTAAGATAAGTGCCGAAAGGAGGATTAAAGTGAATAATATAGAAGTGGCCTTAAATGAGTTATACCGCAGGCAAATTTCTTCGAGGGAACAGCTTTTAGGTGAAATGCTTAGAGTCAAAATGACCAGTGAAGCTTTAAAAGACCAACCAAAGATAAAACAAGATAAAGAAAAGCTATTTCAGCTTATGAAAAAGATAACCGAAGAAGAACTTGGCTTTTTCCCAGCTGATAGAGATGACTTTTTTGATATCTTTGCTGCACTTGAAGAAATAGATCTAATTCAGTTTACTTTAGAAATTTATAAAAACGATCGAATGGGCATAATCATAGCCCCACAGTATCTAACTTGTTACATAAAAGAGCAAGTGCAGAAAATTAATCCCAACAGTTTCCTTATTCCTGAGGCGGAAAAGCATTTGGCTGGCTTAAAAGACTTAGTAACTTCGTTTACAGACAAAAGCATTACCTTAACCACGCAATATAATTTAATGTATAAGTTTTTGAAATTTGCTTTTCAAGACTATGAACATGTGACGGTGATCTTTGAATCAATCTACAAGGACTGTCTACTAGACTTGAAGTTTGATTATATATACGCCCTACCTGCTTTTGGATATAGGCCAGATGAACTAGGAAAAGTGTTTATGACCAAAGAAAGTGACGGGATTGCTGTGGAAAATATGCTAAATCATTTAAAGGAAAATGGTGTTTTAGATATTATCATTCCCGCAAAAATAACTTTTGCTGCTCAGGGATTTGAAAAATTAAGAACCTATATTACCAGAAATTTTAGTGTTAAGAATATTTATATTTTACCTGAAGGCACATTTAGACCGACAACTGCAATCAAAACATATTTCTTTTCAATAACCAAACAAAAGATAGAACAAATTGAAGTCGGGACTTTAGAATTACTAAAAGAAAAGTTCGAGCCTAAAGGACTGAAAAAAATAAAAACTCAAGAATTCTTAAGTCATGAGGATTGGCGGATTGAGCTACTACTATCCGATGACGATGCAAATATTCAAAAATTCAAAAGCTCTAATTTAGAAAAAATCAAATTAAAAGAAGTAGCGGAAGTATTTAGAGGTAAGTCTATTTTAAAGAAAGATACTACCGTTGGTAACATAGGTATTTTAAACATTTCTAATATCGATAATGGGGAAATTGATTATACAAATATGGATAGTATTGAAGAAGATGAACGGAAAATAAAAAGATATGAATTAGATGCAGGTGACGTAGTTATATCCTGCCGCGGCACGGCTATCAAATCAGCAGTATTTAAAAAGCAGGATAAAACCATTATTGCCTCAGCAAATTTGATTGTCATAAGACCTAAAGAAACCATAGTAGGAGATTATATAAAGATTTTCTTTGAAAGCCCCATTGGAACAGCAATCATTAAAAGTTTTCAAAGAGGAACAACCATTATGAATATCAACCATCTGGATATCATGGAAATGGAAATTCCACTATTAGCCTTAGAGCAACAACATGAGCTAATTAAAATTTATAATGAAGAGTTAAACCATTATAAAAATGTAGTGCAACAAGCCACAACAAAGTGGCAGAACGTAAAAAATAAATTATACAACCAGTTAATTTAGGAGGGGTATATAATGGCTGTGAACTTAGAATTCGAAAACAATTTATGGGCAATGGCAGATAAACTTAGGGGAAATATTCAACCAGGGGATTATAAAGATGTTGTTTTAGGACTTATCTTCCTGAAATATATTTCTGATAGCTTTGAAGAAAAATTTAATGAGCTAGTCGAAGAAGGTGATGGCTTTGAAGAGGATAGAGATGCTTATGCAGAAGACAATATTTTCTTTGTGCCACCAAGTGCAAGATGGGAATTTATTAAAAAAAGTGCCAAACAAAGCACAATTGGTCAGATCATAGACGAAGCGATGATTGCCATCGAAAGAGAAAATAAAAATCTTAAAGGCGTTCTGCCAAAAAACTACGCAAGACCAGAATTAGACAAAACGAAACTTGGTGAGCTTATCGACCTGTTCTCATTTAATTTGGGCAGTAAAGAAGCGAAAGCGCAAGATATTTTAGGACGCGTTTATGAATATTTCTTAGGGAAGTTTGGCTCAAGTGAGGGAGAATTTTACACGCCACCGAGCATTGTTAAAATGCTAGTAGGTATGATTGAACCTTTTGAGGGCCGCGTATATGACCCTTGTTGCGGATCAGGAGGGATGTTTGTTCAATCAGCAAAATTTGTCGAGGAACATCAAGGTCGAAAAGACAATATTCGTGTATATGGACAGGAGTATACGGCTACGACTTGGAGACTTTGTAAAATGAATCTGGCCATCAGAGGAATTGATGGCGACTTAGGCGAGCGTGATGGGGATACTTTTGGCAATGATATGCACAAGAATCTTAGAGCAGATTATATCCTAGCCAATCCACCCTTTAACGTAAGCGATTACACGTTGATTCAAGACGATGCCCGCTGGAAATACGGAATTCCACCAGCAAACAATGCCAACTATGCTTGGATTGAGCACATCATCAGTAAGCTCTCACCTAAAGGGGTAGCAGGCTTTGTATTAGCCAATGGCTCTATGAGTACCTCGACCAAAGCCGAAGCAGAAATTAGGAAAAACATCCTTGAAGCAGGTCTTGTAGACTGTATAGTAACCATGCCTACAAACCTGTTCTATAACGTAACCATACCTGTATGTCTGTGGTTCTTATCTAAAAAGAGAGAAGATCGAAAAGACAAGGTACTCTTTATTGATGCCAGAAAAATGGGAACGATGGTCACCAGAAAACATAGAGAACTATCAGATGAAGAAATACAATCAGTTTGTGACACCTATCATAACTGGCGAGATGGGAAAGAAGCATATGCAGATGTTCAAGGCTTCTGCAAGTCCGCAAGTATTGAAGAAATCAGAGAGCATGAATATATCCTAACGCCAGGAAGATATGTAGGCATTGAAGAAGCAGAAGTGGATGCTGAACCCTTTGAAGAGAAAATGACCAGACTAACAGAAGAACTGGCCGAAATGTTTGCTAAATCTCATCATTTAGAGGAGGAAATCAAGCAACGATTGGGGGCGATTGGCTATGAGTTCTAGTGAGTGGAGAGAGGTTGTATTAGATGATGTTGTTGATATTCTAGGCGATGGATTGCATGGTACACCCAAATATGACGAATTAGGCGATTATTATTTTATAAATGGAAATAATCTTGTTGGAAAAATTGCAATTGATGATAAAACAAAAAGAGTTGGATATGAAGAATACGTAAAGTATAAGAAAGATTTGAATGACAGAACAATTCTCATATCAATTAATGGAACTTTGGGTAATATAGCTGTTTACAATGGAGAAAAAATAGTACTTGGAAAAAGTGCATGCTATTTTAATGTAAAACATGATTTTAGCAAAGAGTTTATCAAATATGTCATGCATAGCAGCATATTTAAGTCATATTTGAACACCCATTCTTCTGGAACTACAATTAAGAATATGGGCTTAAAACAAATGAGAGCTTTTAGATTTCAGGTACCCCCACTCCCAGAACAAACAGCCATCGCCGCTACCCTCTCATGCCTCGATGACAAAATCGAACTCAACAATCGCATGAACAAAAACCTAGAAGAAATGGCACAGGCAATCTTTAAAAGTTGGTTTGTTGATTTTGAGCCTTTTCAAGAGGGTGAGTTTGAAGAGAGTGAACTTGGGATGATTCCTAAGGGGTGGAGAGTAGGGACGATCGAAGAGATTTCAAAAGAAATAGTTTGTGGAAAAACGCCTTCAACAAAGGATAAGGACAATTTTGGTGGCGATGTACCATTTATAACAATACCTGATATGCATGGGAATGTGTATATTACAAAAACAGAAAGATATCTTACGAATAAAGGTGTAAAAACACAGCCTAAAAAAACTTTACCTAAAAACAGTGTCGTTGTAAGTTGTATTGCAACACCAGGGCTGGTATCACTAACCTCAACAGAAAGTCAAACAAACCAACAAATTAATAGTATAATCTGCAAAGATGGTATCGAACATTATTATATTTATCAATGTATGAAAAGTTTTAGTGATAAAATTAAAGATTTGGGGAGTGGTGGAAGCACTACATTAAATCTTAATAAATCACAATTTTCTAAGATTAAGTTAATCATCCCGAATGAAAATTCTATGTTAAAGTATACTCAAATTATAGAACCAATCTTTGTGAAAATTTTAGAAAATCAGAAAAAAACAAGTATATTAATCGAAACTCGCGACACACTACTCCCCAAACTAATGTCCGGTGAAATCCGAGTGACAATTGAGGAGGTGCAGTAATGGCAAAGAATGCTTTTTATGAATCACAGCTTGAAGAAGCAGCTCTTGAATGGTTTGAAGAACTAGGCTACGAAGTTGTCTTTGGCCCTGATATTGCGCCTGAAGGGGAATATCCAGAGCGTGAGGATTATAGTGATGTTATTTTAGCGGAAAGATTAAAAGATGCTCTTGGGAGGATTAATCCCAAGATGCCATCCTCAGCAATTGAAGATGCTTTTAGGCAAATCAGTATTCCTCAAAGTCCGAGTCTACTAATGAACAACAAGGCTTTTCAGAAAATGATTACCGATGGGATTGACGTATCGGTTAAGCAGGCAGATGCAAGCTATAGAACAGAAAAAGTCTATGTCTTTGACTATGAAAAGCCACTCAACAATGAACTAATGGTGGCTAATCAATTCACCATTGTAGAGCATGGTGTTGAAAAAAGACCAGACCTCATTGTCTTTGTAAACGGTATACCTCTAGTAGTAGTGGAACTTAAAAGTGCGATAGATGAAAATGTAGATATCAGCGATGCTTATAACCAGCTTCAAACCTATAAAAGCGTTATTCCTTCTCTATTTACTTATAATGCCTTTATGGTAACCAGTGATGGAATCAATGCAAGAGCAGGCACTTTGACTTCCGATGAAGACCGCTTTATGGCTTGGCGAACTATCGATGGAGAGGGAACGGCGCCTATTTCAATTCCTCAGCTTGAAGTGCTTATTAAAGGAATGTTTCAACGTGACCGATTTTTAGATATTATCAAACACTTTATTTTGTTTCAAAGCGATGGGGCAGATTCAATGAAGATTTTGGCTGGTTATCATCAGTACCACGCCGTAAATAAGGCCGTAGATAGTACAGAACGAGCCACCCAGGAAAAAGGGGATAGAAGAATCGGGGTTGTATGGCATACTCAAGGGAGCGGTAAGAGCTTGTCGATGGTTTTCTATGCAGGAAAACTTGTGATCAATGAAGAACTTGAAAACCCTACAATAATTATTATTACGGATAGAAATGACCTAGACGATCAGCTGTACAGTACTTTTTTTAAGTCTAAGGATTTAATCAGATGTACACCAGTTCAAGCCAATGACAGAGAGCATTTAAGAGAACTTTTAAACAATCGGACCAGCGGTGGCATTATTTTTACCACTATTCATAAATTTGCTCCCGCAATGCATAAAGCCAAAGAAGAAGTAGAGGAATTTTTGGTTGCTGAGAGAAGTGTCCCTTATTTTGTTCCAGTACTGACAGATCGAAAAAATGTTATCGTAATGGCTGACGAAGCGCATAGAAGTCAATATGGCTTTGGGGCTGAAGTTGTAAAAGATGATAGTGAGGCGGATACTAAATATGGCTACGCCAAATATATGCGTGATAGCCTGCCAAATGCGTCATATATTGGGTTTACTGGTACTCCAGTAGAACTGACTGATAAAAACACTAAAGCGGTATTTGGAGACTATATAGATATTTACGATATGACTAGAGCCGTTGAAGATGGAACTACCGTTAAAATTTTCTATGAAAGTCGGATTGCTAAGCTAGAACTTCCAGAAGAAATAAAGCCACAAGTGGATATGGAATATGATGAAATAACGGAATATCAAGAACTCACTGAAAAAGAAAAATTAAAAAGCAAATGGGCAAGACTTGAAGCTGTTGTCGGCGCAAAAGAGCGTATTCAAAAAGTAGCAAGCGATATTGTAGAGCATTTTGAAAAGCGAGAGCAAGCTCAGGTAGATGCTGGTGGTAAGGGTATGATCGTAGCAATGAGTAGAAGAATTGCCGTAGAGCTTTACGCTGAAATCATCAACCTTAGATCAGATTGGCACAGTGATGATGTGATGTCTGGCAAAATTAAAATTGTTATGACGGGCAGTTCATCTGATCCTGAAGCGTGGCAAAAGCACGTTGGAACCAAATCTACAAGAGAAACTCTTGCAAAGCGTATGAAAGACAAAAATGATGAGCTAAAACTTGTCATTGTACGCGATATGTGGCTAACAGGTTTTGACGTACCCAGCATGCACACTATGTATATTGATAAGCCCATGAGCGGTCATAACTTAATGCAAGCCATCGCCAGGGTAAACAGGGTCTTTAAAGATAAACAGGGTGGTCTGGTAGTTGACTATATTGGTATTGCTGAGAATTTAAAAGAAGCTTTAAATCAGTACACTGAAAGCGATAAAAAGACTACAGGGGTGGATACGGAACTTGCAGCGCAAGTTTTACTTGAAAAACATGACCTTATTAAAGAATTACTTCATGGGCATGACTACAGCAAATTCTTTAATGGTAAGCCGAGTGAAAAAATGCAGGCGATTGTTGAAACCATGGACTATATTATTGGTCTTCGTGAAGAACGGAAAAACGATTACATAAAACTTGTTAATGAGTTATCAAGAGCGTATTCATTGTGCGCAACTACAGAAATTGCGGAAAGACTTAACGTTGAAGTTGGCTTTCACAAAGCAGTTAAAGCTAGCCTGGTAAAAATAATAAGTGAAGATCATAAAAAGAAAACGACCACTCAATTAGATAATGAGCTTAACCAGTTAATTTCCAAGGCGATATCTTCAAATGAAGTAGTTGATATTTTAGAATGTGTAGGTTTAGCTAAACCTAATATTGCTATTCTCTCAGACGAATTTCTTGAAGAAGTCAAAGGGATGAAACAGAAGAATTTAGCAGTTGAACTTCTTAGTAGACTTTTAAAAGGTAATATCAAATCTTTTTCAAGAAGAAATTTAGTCCAGTCTAAAAAGTTTTCCGAATTACTTGAAGCAGCTATTAGAAAATATCAAAATAGAGCTATTGAAACCACACAAATCATTATGGAGCTTATAGAACTAGCTAAAGAAATCAGTGAAGCCGAAAAACGTGGTGAAGCTTCAGGTCTTACGCCAGATGAGTTAGCTTTTTATGATGCTTTGGCAGATAATGAGTCTGCTAAAGAAATTATGGGCGAAGATATTTTAAAGCAAATCGCTAGAGATTTAACTGTTTCAATTAAAAATAGCATCAGCGTTGATTGGACGATTAGAGATAGTGTTCAAGCTAAAATGAAGATGACTATTAAAAGATTGCTTAAAAAATATGGTTATCCACCAGATAAAACAGCTAAGGCTGTGGATATTGTGCTTGAGCAAACTAAGTTGATGTGCCAGAACGAATCACATTAGGGGGAAGATAGCAAAAGAGGAGTTGCACCTGATTGGTACAACTCCTCTTTATATTAATTAAAATTTAAAACTAGATTTTAAGGAAACAATACGATTAAATGACAGTTTGCCATTTACAGAACGTTTAGGGTCTACATTGAAGTAGCCATGACGGAAAAATTGGAATTTATCTTGTCCTTGGCAAGTAGCAAGGTCTTCTTCGACAAAACCTTGAACAATTTCTTCAGAATTAGGGTTTAGTCTTTCTAAAAATGGCGTATCTTCATTTTCGGCATTGTCCCGCAACAGAGGCTCATACAGATGAAAATCAGCAGGGATATTTTTAGTTGCATCAATCCAATGAATAGTACCTTTAACTTTACGACCAGTAAATCCAGAGCCTGATTTAGTTTCTGGGTCATAGGTGGCATGGATTTCGACAACATTACCTTGTTCGTCTTTGATAAAGTCATTGCACTTAATAAAGTAAGCATGCTTTAAGCGGACTTCATTTCCAGGGAAGAGACGGAAATATTTAGGAATTGGATTTTCCATAAAATCATCTTGTTCAATGTAAATTTCGCGAGAAAACGGAATTTTTTTAGTGCCCATCTCAGGAACTTCAGGATTGATCTCGGCATCTAAATATTCAACTTGTCCTTCTGGATAGTTGGTAATTACGACTTTTAAAGGTTTTAAAACAGCCATTGTTCTAGGCGCTTTTAATTTTAAATCTTCACGAATAAAATGTTCAAGCATTTGGCCATCGACAATGCTATAAGCTTTAGAGAGACCGACTTCTTGGACAAAATTAATGATTGCCTCAGGCGTATAGCCGCGACGGCGTAAGCCAGCAATAGTTGGCATTCTAGGGTCGTCCCAACCTTCAACATATTTTTCATCTACCAATTGTTTTAAATAGCGTTTGGACATTACGGTATTAGTCATATTTAAGCGAGCAAACTCTATTTGACGTGGTTTAGCTGGAGTTTCACAGTTTTCAATTACCCAATCATAAAGTGGGCGATGATCTTCATACTCTAACGAGCAAAGCGAGTGGGTAACTCCTTCAAAAGCGTCTTCTAGGGGATGGGCATAGTCGTACATTGGATAAACAAACCATTTGTCGCCAGTGTTGAAATGTTTGGTGTTTAAAATACGATAAATAGCAGGGTCGCGCAAATTCATATTAGGTGAAGCCATATCGATTTTAGCTCTTAAAACGCGACTACCGGCAGGATGTAAACCTTGGCGCATTTCTTCAAATAATTGTAAATTTTCTTCGACACTGCGGTTGCGATATGGCGATTCTATACCAGGCGTTGTTAAAGTGCCGCGCGTTTCCCGCATTTGTTCTTGGCTTTGATCGTCAACATAGGCTTTGCCTTTTTTGATTAAATCAAGCGCGTGGTTATACATTTGTTCAAAAGTGTCAGAAGCAAATAGCAGTTGGCTATATTCAACCCCTAGCCATTTAATGTCGTCAATAATTCCTTGAACGAACTCTTCTTCTTCTTTAATTGGATTTGTATCATCAAAACGTAGATTCATTTTACCGTTAAATTCTTTAGCTAAAAGGTAATTTGTTAGAACTGCTTTGGCATGACCAATATGTAAATAACCGTTTGGTTCCGGAGGAAAACGTGTAATTATTTCTTGGTGTTTACCAGATTCTAAATCTTCTTTCATAATAGCTTTAATGAAATTAGAGTTTTCATTAAACTTTTCCATTCAATACACCTCGCAAATTTTTAAAACTAAGATTATTAATTCAATATAATTTTTATATCTATAAATTATACCATATTTGAGAAGAGATTAAAATGTATCTTGATTTATTAGCAAAGTTAAGGAAAAAATTGAAAAAGGCTAGTTTTTTTGGAAATTTCGCATTATGGCCCTTGTAAAAATTAAAATAAAGGAATATAATATATTCGAAGTACTTTTATTTAAAATTCAGTAAAATTGCAGTGCTTTAATAATAAAGCAGCTTGTGAATTTTAAAACTGAAATGATTGGCAGTTGGGAAATACTAAAAGTGATTAAACGTAAATATTGTTTTTTCTGCAGTCCTTGGTGGAAAAAGATAATTTTATTGTTTAGTTGGGAACGTTTTTTAGTTATTTCCATAATATAACTTGCACCTTGTTTCTTAATCTACTTACCAAAGTGGTAGGCCAAGCTACTTCTAGCTATAGTTTTTAGAAAGCTGAATGCGAAAAAACAAGGCTGGTATGTTGCTTTTTTCCTGAACAGTCACTGAAAGTGAATTTGTGGGAATGCAATTTTAAATTTAAAAATAAAGATAGACATTCGTTGGATATGGATGTCTATCTTTATTTTTATGTTGATTGTGCATTATATGTTAGCAGAGTATAATTTTAATATGGGAAAACAGAAGAAATATTGTTTATAGAGGAATAAATAGCGGGAGGTCAAGGATGTTAAATTTTTATAAACTGCATTTGGGTGAAAATGCTAGAGATAAATTTGCAGAGCAAGCTTTGAAAAATCAATATTGGGAAAGCTTTTACGTGTTACCTAGTACGGTAGTAATGCAAGAAGTTCGTCAAAAAAACAATATTCGTGTGGGCAACTTTGATACCTTAGTTAAAGAAATAATCGAGTTGTTTAGCACAGCGATAAAACCGCCAATTTCCAGTTTTGCACGCGAAGTTTTAATAAAAAGATGTGCTGTAGAGCTTTTTGAAACAGGGAAAATAGAATATTTTGCTAAAGTTCATCAAAACAACTTTTTTGTGAAGAATTTAGCTAGTTTGTTTGCAGAATTAATGAGTATGCAAATTTCTGCGCAAGACTTTCTTTTAATTGTCGATAATTTGCAAGAGGAACAGTTGGGAGCTAAGCAGAGTAAAAAATACCAAGAACTGGCGTGCATTTATTTGGCTTATTATGATAAATTGTTTGAATTAGGTGAGCGAGACATATATTTGTATTACATCTTAGCTGAACGGTTACTTCTTTCGCTAGATGAACAAGCTATAGCCCAAGATTTTTTACCTTGGAAAAATATTTATGTAAGTGATTTTTATAATTTTAACAAATTAGAATTGGCAATTATTCGACGTTTAAGCAAACTTACCCAAGTACATATTGCGGTAACTTATGAAACGGCAAGAGAAGAAGTGTTTAGCAGTTTGAAAACTTTAATTGACAATCTTGTTGCTATTCCACATGCACAAGAAGGTATCTTGAATTTTGAACCAATTCCTCAGAAAGCTGATTTACGCTATTTAACACAGGCTTTTTATAATTTTAATCAGGAAATAGATAACGCCATTGTAGCGCCTAATGTTGAATTAAATGCTTTTTTGAGTAAAAAGCAGGAGATGAAGTTTGTCGTTGAGGCAATAAAGCAAAAGATATTAGCTGGGGCCAAGGCTACAGATTTTATTATAGTGGTACGCGATTTAGCAGATTATCCAGGCTTGTTAGAAGTATTTCAAGATGCGCAAATAAGTAGCAGTTTACCCGAGGTTTGTCCCGTGAAAAATCATTTTTTTATGACTTTAATTATGGATATCCTTAAATTAGCCGCTAATAAATTTGAAAAACAGACTTTGGCAAAAGTTATGTTTTCCCCCTTAATGGCTGCAACTTTAGAATATGATAAAGGTAGTTTAGAGAAAATTTTTTATGAGCAAGATTTTAATGGGTTTGCAGAAATTATTGAGAAAATTGCTGTAGATAGTGATAAATTAGCATTAAGCAAAGCTTTAGAAAAAGTAGCCACGGTAGTAGCTAATGTTCCCAAAAAAGCTAGTATTTCCACTTACCAAAATTTTATCGAAACAACTATTGCGAATTTTGGCTTTTTGAAAATTTTAGGGGCGCAATTTAAAGCGCAGCAAATTAGTTTAGAATATTTTAAAGGTAGCTTATTGAGTTTTACTTTTTTGCAACGTGTTTTTGAAGAATTAAAAAATGCTTACAGTTTATTAACTTTAGATAAGGAAAAAATTAGTTTGACAACTTTCTTAGAGTATTTAAGGCAACTCGCGACCAAGCATGATTTAATCTTGCAAGAAGGCGAACCAAGAGGCGTGAGAATTATTCAAGCTGCTAATGCGCAAGGGATTAATGCTGCTAATGTCTATATTTTAGGGTTAAATGATAATATGTTTCCAAAAAAACGCGTGGAAAACTGGCTACTAAATGCGCGAGAACGTTCTTTACTAGCAATAGAGGACTTAAAGGCCTTAGAGAGACAAGTATATGAAGATACTTTTTTCTTTGCTAGTTCCTTAGCAATGGCAACAAATAGTTTGCATATCAGCTATCTAGAAAGTGAACGGCAAGGAGTGTCTAAGTATATTTTCGAACTGAAAAGAGTGTTGCCGAATCTTCAGGTACAAAAACGGGATGTTTTTTTACCAAATAATTGTGAAAGAATATTTTCGCAGCGCACGCTCCAAGAATATTTAGTCTGGCAAAGGTCAAGTAGTGCAGAATTTGCTTTGGCTGAACAATGGTTAGTGCAAAAGGTTGGTTCAGATTTCCTTAGTGCAATTAGTCAAAAAACAAAGGCTGAAAATATCAGCACGGCAAAAATTACGAAGTTAAATTTTAGCGTAGCGCAATTAGAAACTTATCGTAGTTGTCCGTTTAAATATCTTGCAAGGTATGTTTGGCAGGAACAAGCTTGGGAACAGGCTAAGCTAGAAAGCTCAAGAATTTTAGAAGGGATTTTTGTGCATGAAGTATTAGAGACTTTTGTGCACCGCTATTTAGGGCAAAAATATCCTGATAAAGCTCAATGTTTACAAGAGTTGCAAGGGCTTTTTTGGCAAATCCAAAAGCGCTATCAAACTGAGCAACGCGTGGGTAATAATTTTGCCTGGGAGCTAAAAGCCCAATTGCTTTGGCGTAAACTGAAGTTGTGGTTTGAGGAAGATTATCGTTTGCAAGAAGCTACAAATCCGCTTTTGCCAGCATATACTGAGTTGCGTTTTGCGCCTAAGGGATTTTTAAGTGCATTTGAATTGGAAACTAGTGTAGGGAAAATTTGTTTAAATGGCGTAATTGACCGCTTGGATTTACAAAGTGAGCAAGTACGCATTGTTGATTATAAACTAGGGGAAGCTCCCGAAGAAAAGGATATTGAGCTAGGCAATTCCTTGCAATTACCGATCTATTTGTGTGCCTTGAAAACATTACTACCGCAAGAAATAGCAAGCAGGCAATTTACGGCCAGTTATTATTCTTTCAAAAGTGATAAGTATAAATATAATATTGTCTATAGTGAGGAATTGCTTGCTAAAACTAGCTATAATGTCGAAGCTATTGTTAGTCAAATTCATCAAGGCAGTTTTTTAGCGCAACCCCTGAAAATCCGCAACTGTAGTTATTGTGATTACGTACATATTTGCCGTTATAGCACAATAATTGAAGAAGAGGAGTAGAATAATGCAAACTAAAAGTTTTACCGCGGAACAATTACAAGCAATTGAATGCATAGATCAAAATCTTTTAATCACAGCTGGAGCGGGTGCTGGCAAAACCCGCGTATTAGTCGAACGTTATTTAAACATTTTGCAAAGTAAGCAAATTAAAGCAAATGAAATTTTAGCAATTACTTTTACCGAAAAAGCTGGTAAAGAAATGACTGAAAGAGTTTACCAAGAATTAACCAACCGTTTGATGGCGCCTAATGGGGATAAATTATTTTGGCAGAAAAAACTACAAGAGTTATCAGGGGCTCATATTGGCACTATTCATAGTTTATATAATAAAATAATTAGCGAAAATCCGATTGAAGCAGACTTAGATGCTAATTTTCAGTTGTTGACAGCACTTACAGAAAAACATGTTCTAGAGAGTTTTAAAAGGCAATATCTTAAAACTTTATTTAACCAGCGCAATGCAGATTTAGCGGTTTTATATCGCGAATATGGCGGCAAAATAGAAGAATTGATGCAGTATGTTTTAAATAAAGCGGCTTATGTTCCAGATGCTATAGAAGATTTTGGCGCAATGTTCCAGGATTTTACGATTAACGAGCAGGACTTATTAAATAGTTTGCAAGAATTGCAAGAGGCCTTAGAAACGCTTGCGCAAGAAGAATATAAGCTTCGAGCTAAGAAAAAACTTACGGCTGCCGAACAAATGTTATTAGCATTAGTAGATGGGGGCGGTTGTAAGTGGTTACTAGCTGAGCGAAGTTCTTTTGAAGCTTTTGCAAGTTCAGAAAGTGGTGCCCTAATCCAGAAAATGGAAAAACGCAATAATATTGCCAAGTTGATAAAAAACGCTTATGAGGCAGTGGTAAGCCAAATAAATTATCTAGTTTGTGCGCAAAGGATGCGTGAATTACACCCCGCTTTAACTAGTTTTGTATTTAATTACTGGCAGAGTTGGCAGAAATATAAAAAAGAGAATGGCTATTTGTCTTTTGATGATTTAGAAATAGCTACTTTGAAATTATTGCGCGAGAATAAGCACATTGTCCAAAACTATCAACAAAAATATAAATATATCATGGTAGACGAATTCCAAGATGTAAATGAACAGCAACGCGAGTTTGTTAAATTATTAACTACTGGTGCGGCTAATAATTTATTTTTAGTTGGGGATGAAAAACAATCTATTTATGGCTTTCGAGGGGCCAATGTAAATCTATTTCAAGAGGCACAACAGGAGTTTTTGTCTAAGGGTGATGTTGTGATAAATTTAGATACAAATTTTCGCAGCAATGCTGGGATTATTGAGTTTGTAAATACACTGTTTGATAACTTAACTGCTGAAAATCCAAGTAATATAAATTTCCATAAATCTTTAGCTAATAAAATTAGCAGTCAGATAGCTGTAAAAGTAAATTGTGTTAAGACGGAACAAGAGAATTTAACTAATGAGCAGGCTAAATTAAGGGAATTAGAGCAGCTGGTAAGCTATATACAATTCTTACTTGAAAATCAGGTTCCCGCCCATGAAATAGCCGTATTAGTTAGCAAAAAATCGCAAATTACCGCTTTGACAGCGATATTGAATAATAAAAACATCAAATACAGTGTATTAGATCAAAAAGGATTTTTCGAAGATCCTTATATTCGTGATATTTTAAATATTTTTCAGTGTATTAATAATCGCTATGCGCGTTTGCAATTAATAGGCGCGCTCCGTTCGCCTTTTTTTGCAATTACCGATCAAACAATTAGTGAGTTGCATGAGTCTACGCAATCGATATGGGAAACTTTAGCTAATGGCAAATATCAGCAATTAGTTGCAGATTGCCAACAACAAAAATTCTTACAAAGAGCTCAACTGTTATTAGAAACTTTAGCTGAACGAGCCAGATTTTTAAATTTGCCGCAGCTGTTTAGGGAATTTTTAAAGTTGTATAATTGGCGGGAGTTTTTGTTAAGTCAGCCTAATCCTGTGCAGAACATTAGCAACTTGGAATATTTACAGGATTTAGTTACAGAGTTTGCTAACAACAATTCTGGCTATCTTAGTGATTTTGTTGATTATTTGCAAAATATTGATTTGAGCGAGGAGTGTATTCCGAACATTCTAAGCAATAATCTAGATAGCATTAATATTATGACGATACACAAATCTAAGGGCTTAGAATTCGATTATGTATTTATCCCACATTTGCAGGCCTTAAACAGTCGGAGTAAGAAAGGTGAATTGCTGAATTTTTCTACAGAGTTAGGCTTTGCTTTTAAAGTTACTTCGCCAGAGGGAGAGTTACTTGAACCGCTAAAGTATCTTAAGAATAAAGAAATTAGCAATTATTTGCAAAAGCAAGAAATTAAACGTCTGCTTTACGTGGGGATAACTAGGGCTAAGGAACAAATTATTTTAAGTGGTTGTTTGGGCAAAGGTGATGTTAAAGACAATGCTTTAAATTGGATAACGCAATATGTCCCAGCTCAGCTGTATGAAAATTTAGCAGAGCTTCCTAATAGTGGTGAAAGTTTGTATAAGCCTGTAGAGAATATTTTTGATACTAAACAATTTGAACAAGCTTGTTGGCAAGTGCAGGATTTGTCTTTACCTAGAAATAGTAAGTTAGAGTATCTAACGGCTACAGCTTTATTGGATTACCAAAATTGTCCTTTGAGTTTTAGCTATAAACATTTATTGAAAATTCCCGAAATAGATAAAGCGTTTATTTATCAGGAATTTTCAGTAGGGAAAGATACTTTTGAGGGGGCTGAGCTAGGGCGAGCAGTACATAAGTTTTTAGAAACGAAGGCCGTTGTAGATAACAATGATCAGCTTTGGCAAAATGAATTTTCTCCAGAACTACTAGTTAAAGCGGAAGAATTAGCAAGAGAGTACCTAGCAAGCCCCGTATATTTAGCGGATGCTAAATATATTAAACAACGCGAATATAGCTTTAATTATTATGATAGTAAATTGGCAATAGCCTTAATTGGGGTTATTGATTGTCTGCTTGTTTATCCTGATAATACCTTAGGCATAATTGATTATAAAACAGGTAAATTGGGCGAGACGGAGTTAGAAAAGTATAGTTTGCAGGTGGCCTTATATGCTGGAGTTATAGAGAAAATTTTGAAAAAAACGGTGAAAAAAGTGGCAATTCATCATATTAATGACCAAGCTGAGTATTTAATTAATTGGCGAAACTATACGGCTCAACTTGAGGCTTTAATTGATGAAGTGATTTTAGCAACTAAAAATAATGAGTTTATAGAACAAACAGGTAATTGTCACAGGTGTACATGCAATTACTATTGCCCTAAAGCAACTCGAGCGGATTCTTGACAAGTGTATATAAAATACTTATAATTATTTTAGACAAAGGTGTCTAAAATAAGGCATCTTTGTCTTTTTTGACGCTAAGTTAGGAGGTAATTAAATTGAAATTTTCCAAAATGCACGGCACTGGCAATGATTATGTATATGTAAATGGATTTGAAGAGCAAATAGAAAATCCCCATGAGGTTGCAATAAAGGTAAGTGATAGACACTTTGGGATAGGCGCAGATGGTTTAATTATCATTATGCCTTCAGAAGTAGCTGACTTTAGAATGCGGATGTTTAATGCTGATGGGTCAGAGGGAAAAATGTGTGGCAATGGGACTAGATGTATTGGTAAATATGTTTATGATAATAAGCTCACAGATAAGAAGGTAGTTACGCTAGAAACTTTAGGGGGCATAAAGACTTTGCAATTGCAGGTAGAGGCTGATAAAGTTGTAAGTGCCCTAGTAGACATGGGTGAGGCAATTTTATCAAGTAGCTTAATTCCTGTAGCTTCAGCTTTACCAGAGTTTATAAACCAGCCATTGCTGATTGCCAATACTGAGTACAAGGTAACTTGTGTATCGATGGGGAACCCACATGCGATAGTATATGTGGCTGATGTAGATGCGATTGAAATTGAAAAGGTTGGACCGTTATTTGAAAATAATGCACTGTTTCCAGAAAGAATTAATACGGAATTTGTGCGGGTTATTGATGCTACCAACATTCAAATGCGGGTGTGGGAACGCGGTTCGGGAGAAACTCTTGCGTGTGGGACTGGCGCTTGTGCTAGTGTAGTTGCAAGTGTGTTAAATGGATTTTGTGCTTACGATACACCAGTTCGCGTCCATTTGCGCGGCGGTATTTTGGAAATTACTTATAAAAAAGATGGCCGAGTTTTAATGCAAGGGCCTGCGACTCATGTTTTTGACGGGGAAATATCCCTATAAAATAATAAAGAAATTAAAAAGGAAGTGTGCTTATGGCTTATATTAATGCTAATTACTTAAATTTGAAAGATAGTTATTTGTTTTCAGAAATCAATCGTAAAGTTCGCGAAGAAGCTGCTAAAAATCCCGAAAAGAAGATAATTCGCATGGGTATTGGCGATGTTACTTTACCATTAGTGCCAGAGGTTGTTAGTGCTATGCACAAGGCCGTGGACGAGATGGCTAGTGCTGAAACTTTTCGTGGTTACGGACCAGAACAAGGTTATGAATTTTTAAGAGAAGATATTAGTAAATACTATGCTGCTTTTGGGGTTGAGGTTGCACCAGGAGAAATTTTTATCAGTGATGGGACGAAAAGTGATATTGCCAATATTACTGATATTTTTTCAGATGATAATACAATTATTGTTCCAGATCCAGTGTATCCAGTTTACGTAGATACTAATATTATGTGTGGTCGCAAAATAGTATATGTTGCGGGTACGGCAGAAAACAACTTTTTGCCAATGCCTAGTGCGGATTTAAAGGGTGATATTATTTATCTTTGTTCGCCTAACAATCCTACAGGAGCTGTTTACAGCAAAGAACAATTAGAAATTTGGGTGGAATTTGCTTTAGCAAATCAAGCGATAATTTTGTTTGATGCGGCTTATGAAGCTTATATTCATGATGCGAGCTTGCCGAGAAGTATTTATCAAATAGCAGGTGCGAGAAAATGTGCGATTGAATTTTGCTCACTTTCTAAAACGGCAGGTTTTACAGGTACTAGATGTGGTTATACAATTGTGCCGGAAGAATTAGTAATGCAAGAGGTATCTTTAAATAAACTTTGGAATCGTCGTCAATCAACTAAGTTTAATGGTACTGCTTATGTAATTCAAAAAGCAGCGCAAGCTATATATACGCCAGAAGGTCAAAAACAAGTACATGAACAAGTTGAGTATTATATGCAAAATGCTAGAATAATTGCAGATACTTTGAAAGAAAAAGGGATTAGTTTTGTAGGTGGAGATAATTCACCTTACATTTGGTTGAAATGTCCAAATGGAATGAAATCTTGGGAATTCTTTGATCATTTACTAGTTAATCTAGGTATTGTGGGTACTCCAGGAGCTGGTTTTGGGGAAAATGGTGAAGGTTATTTCCGCTTAACTGCCTTTGGTAATAGAGAAAATACAATAGAAGCTATGCAAAGAATAAAAGATTTATTATAATATAAGCATAAGCGAAGATGGGCGGGATAATCCCGCCCATTATATTTGTAAAGGGGTGTTTGTATGTGTGAAGTTAGTGTTATTTTGGAAAAATTAAAGAATTTCGGAGGTACAGAAGCCGGGACTACACGTTTAAGTTATTCGCCAGAATTTTTGCAAGCACGCGATTTTTTGGCAGCATATATGCAAGCTTGTGGCATGAATACGGAAATTGATTTAATGGGGAACTTAATTGGCTCTTACTTAGGTACTAAACCAGAATTACCAGTTGTTTTAACCGGATCGCATTTAGATACTGTGCCTAACGGGGGCAATTACGATGGAGCTTTAGGCATAGCTATGCCTTTGGCTTGTATAAAAAAATGGGCAACAGAAAAATTTCGGCCCGAAAGAACAGTTAAAGTTATAGCTATGGTAGAAGAAGAAGGTACATTATTTAATATAGGCTGTATGAGCAGTCGAACTTTAATTGGTGAATTTCAAAACCTTTCCGAAGCAAACATTATGGACTCGGAAGGGAGAAGCTTTGAAAGTTATTTGCAGGGTGCAGGACTTGCAGGGCGGGTATTTAAAGAGGCTGTTTGGGATATGAGTGTAGTGAAGTGCTTTATTGAGACGCATATTGAGCAAGGTGAAGAGCTTATTAGCCAAGGGTTGAGTGTTGGTCTAGTAGAAACAATTGTAGGCATTGATAGACGGGAGATAGTTTTGCAGGGGCAGGCTAATCACGCAGGCACAACAAAAATGCAAGGGCGGCGTGATGCCTTATTAGGCGCGGCAGAAGTGATAAGTAAAGTGAATTTATTGGCAAAGGCCAGTGCTGGTGAATTTGTGGCAACAGTTGGTAAATTAGATATTTTCCCCAATGCAGTAAATGTGATAGCTGGACAAGTTAAGGTGCACATAGAAACTCGGGCGGCGAGTCAGATAATTTTAGAGCAGGCCTATCAAGAAATTATAAAAATTTTAGATGCGGTAAGTGCTAGTTGTGACTTGACCTATAAAATAGTAGCGGAACATAAAATTGCTCCGATAGAATTGTCCCCAGAAATTACTGCTGTTTTTCAAGATGTATGTGAAAAACAAGAAATCTCTTTTAGGCGTTTGCCAAGTTGGGCTGGGCATGATGCGAAAGTATTAGCAGAAAAAGTGCCTACTGGCTTGTTATTTTTACCTAGTGTGGCAGGAATTAGTCATTCACCTCTAGAGTTTACGCGGGAAATTGATATAGCAAAAGGACTGACTGTTTTAGAGCAGACTTTAAAAAATCTAAGTAAAATATAAATTTTTCAAGAGGCTATATAACTTGCACTACTAAAGGCATTATGCTAAGCTTTTAGTAAATTGGATGAATAACGGCTTGATGGAGGCTAGATATGAGCAGAAAAATTGGAACAGTAGTTAGAGGCGTGCGCGCACCTATTTTAAAAGAAGGCGATAATATTGTTGCGATCGTAGTAGACTCGCTGTTAGCAGCACAAAAAGAAGCGGGCTTTGAATTTGCTGATCGCGATGTGGTCGGGATAACTGAGTCAATTGTGGCTAGAACGCAAGGGAACTATGTTTCTTTGCAAGATATTGCCACAGAGATAAATGAAAAATTTATGGGCGATAGTTTAGTAGTTTTATTTCCGATTTTAAGTCGTAATAGATTTTCTTCCTTGTTGAAAGCAATTGCTTTGACCGGTAAAAAAATATATTTGATTTTGAACTATCCAGCCGATGAAGTGGGCAATCACTTAATGGATATTGAATTAATGGATCAAGCAAATATTAACCCCTATAATCAGGTTTTAACAGAAGCTGATTATCGCAAGATATTTGGTGAAGTTGTGAAGCACCCTTTTACGGGAATTGATTATGTAGCTTACTATAAAAGTTTAGCTAAAGAAAATCAAATTGAAGTTATTTTAGCTAATGATTCTCGTGTGGCTCTCAACTATTCGGATAATATTTTAGTTGCTAATATTCATGAACGGCAACGCACCAAAAAAATTCTGGCTAGAACTGGCGCGAAATGTGTGTTTTCACTAGATGAAATTTGTTCTACAAAACGGGATAAGGCAGGATATAATCTAGAGGTAGGTTTACTTGGTTCTAATAAAGCTAGTGAAGATAAAATTAAATTATTTCCACGAGACTGTCAACCGATTGTTGAGGAAATCCAACGCGAAATGTTTTTAAAAACTGGTAAATTATTAGAAATAATGGTTTATGGTGATGGGGCGTTTAAAGATCCAATTGGGAAAATCTGGGAATTGGCTGATCCCGTTGTTTCACCAGCTTTCACACAGGGTTTAGCGGGAACGCCCAATGAGATAAAAATCAAATATATAGCAGATACAGAATTAAATCATTTAAATAATGCAGAGCTAGAACAAGCGATGCGTCAAAAAATAAATGAAAAAGCTCAAGATTTAACAGCTCAAGAAGCTTCATTAGGAACCACGCCGCGCCAATTAACTGACCTATTGGGAAGTTTATGCGATTTAACTAGTGGCAGTGGTGACAAGGGAACACCGATTATTTATATTCAAGGTTATTTTGATAATTACGCGTCAAAATAGTTATAAAGGGCTATATTTTGTAAAAGTATAGCCCTTTAATTATTGTGGGAAATGTGCTAGTATTATGCACATAGACAGTATTTTTAGAATGAGGAGTGGGTTTAAAGATGAATATTGCCACAATACAACAACAAGCGGAACAAGGTGATAGTACAGCCCAATTTTGTCTAGGCTTAATGTATGAAAAAGGGAAATTAGTAGCTGAAGATAAAAAGCAAGCATTGAAATGGTTTGAGCGAGCAGCTAAACAAAATAATGCTTTGGCTCAATATTGCTTAGCAGAAATATATGAATCAGAGTTAGATTTAAAAAATAGAGCGGAATTAATTTCATATTGGTACACAAAAGCAGCTGTTCAAGATGTTGTTGAAGCTCAGGTGCAATTAGGTTGTATGTATGCTGATGGAGTTTTAGTAAATCAAGATTTTGAACAGGCCGCTTACTGGTTTGCTATGGCAGCTAAGAATGGGAGTTCTTATGGACAAAGTAGCCTTGGACACATTTATGCTTTAGGTCGCGGCTTGGAGCAAGATTTTACACAAGCTAAATACTGGTATGAGCAAGCTGCTGCTCAGGGAGATATAGATGCGATAGCTAGTTTGGGATTTATGTACGACTGTGGTGCAGGGGTTGAACGTGATTATCAGCTTGCTTATGCATATTATCGTCAAGCTGCTTTGGCTGGCAATCCAGATGCCCAATTTCATTTGGCGTATATGTTTGAGCATGGTAAGGGCGTAAGTGAAGACTTACAAGAAGCACAATATTGGTATGAAAAGGCAGCTGTTCAAGGCAAAAGCTTAGCGCAAATAACATTAGCCAATATATACATAAGCTCTGAGGATCAAGAACTACAGAATAAAGCAATTTATTGGTATAGACAAGCTGCAGAACAAGGCCAAGTTGAAGCACAATTAATTTTAGCTAATTTATATGCCAGTGGACAATATGTAGTTGCCGATCAAGAACAAGCCAAAAATTGGTATGAACAGGCTGCTGCTCAAGGAAATGGCCTAGCTCAGTACAGTTTGGGGGAAATTTACCGGAGTGAGGGAAAATATGAGGAGGCAGCTAATTACTATCAACTAGCAGTTGAGCAGAATCATTCTGCGGCAATGTATAGTTTAGCTAGAATTTTAGAAGAAACTAACACTGGTGAAAAAAGTATAAATCGTATTTTGCAGTTATATGAGCGTGCAGGTAAAAATGGTAACGTTTTAGCGATTTCTCGTTTAGGCAGAATATTTGAGCAAGGCAAATTGGTTAAGGCGAATTTTTCTCGAGCTTTAGCTTACTATGAGCAAGCTGCAGAAATGGGTTTAGCAGAGGTTCAATATCATTTGGCCAATATTTATGAACAAGGTAGAAAAGTGAAGTCTGACTATAAAAAAGCATTGAAATTGTATTTAGCTGCTGCAGAACAAAACTATGCTCCGGCTCAATTTGCATTATGCTTAATATATGCTTCTGGTAGAGGTGTAAAAAAAGATATACAACAAGCTATGTATTTTCTAGTTAATTCCGCACAAAATTCTTATCCGATTGCTCAATTTAGATTGGCAGAATTGTATGAAGAAGGTAGCATTTTACTACAAGACTATGAAAAAGCTTTATTTTGGTATTTAGAAGCGGCTAAACAAGGTTTTGTGGATGCAGAATTTCAAATTGGATTATTGTATGAAAATGGTAAAGGGGTTCAACAAGATTACAAAGCCGCGGCATATTGGTATAAACGTGCGGCTATGCAAAACAATGTATATGCACAAGCGAAATTAGGTCATATGTATGAGGTTGGGTTAGGATTAGAAAAAAATATTAATCAGGCTATGTTTTGGTATAATCAAGTTGAAAGACAAGGTCAAATTAGATAAGGAGCGATTGTCTATATGCGGCTACGAAAAATAGGTTTGCTGCTTGTTTGTATATTTGGATTGACTTTTCAAGGAATTTGTTATGCAAGTTATGCAGATGATTATGAATATTTGTTAAAGAAAATGATTTTGCCGGGGGAAAAAGTTCAAGCAACTAGAGATATCGAATCGTTTACCGATATTTATGGAGATATAACAGATAATGCCACTTTTAAAGGCCGTTTAAAAAATTTAACCTTTGATGCTTATTCTGAAAAAGGGGTTATGCAGACAATTTTGGTTGTTTTTGATGATTATGATCCGGATTACACTCCTTCCGTAGTAAGGGTGTTAAATAAAAAATTTGGAAAAGCTAAAACGGAAAATACTTATTTAGGGGTATTTGAGTGGGAATACAAAATTGATAAAGTTATTTATAAGGTAAGTTTTTTTGAAAGTGCAGGACTGCTTGAAATTAAAAAGTAATGATATTGACTTTGTAAAAACATTAGAGTATAATCCATAAATATAGTTTAATAAATAAAAACAAAGATGAGGAAGAATTGGCTATAACTATTTTTTAAAGAGACCGTTGGCGTGGCTGAAAACAATGGATAAATAGAGTTGATTTACCACCTCGGAGTTGTTGACGAATGTGCTGGAGCACTAAGTTATACCGTTTAGGCTGGCGTTACTAGCTACTAGAGTGAGTATTGGTTTTTCAATACTAACAAGGGTGGAACCGCGATAATCTCGTCCCTTTTTGGGATGAGATTTTTTTATTTTAATTAAATATATTATATAAGGAGTGCTTAATATGGCTATGATTACAATTACTTTCCCGAATGAAGCAACTAGAGAATATCCAAAAGGTGTAAAGCTGTCTGAAATTGCGGCGTCTATTGCACCTAGATTGGCAAAAACAGCTTTAGTAGGTATTGTTAATGGGGAAAAATTAGATATGACGCGTGAAGTTCACGAAGATGCACGAATTGCATTTTTATTAGGGACAGATGATGAAGGATTGCATGTATTGCGGCATAGCACAGCGCATTTATTGGCTCATGCGATAAAACGCTTATATCCAGAAGCGAAGTTTGGGATAGGACCAGCGATTGCTAATGGATTTTATTATGATATCGATTGCCCAGAAGTGTTTACTCCAGAGAGTTTGCAAAAACTCGAAAAGGAAATGCAAAAAATAGTTAGTGAAGATATTCCCTTAGAGAGAATTGAAGTTAGTCGTGAAGAAGCTTTAAAAATGTTTACAGAAGCTGGGGAAATTTACAAAGTTGAAATAATCAATGAATTACCAGCAGATTCAATTATTACAATTTATCGTGAAGGCGAATTTATAGACCTGTGCATGGGACCACATGTTCCTAGTACAAGTAAAATAAAAGCATTTAAGCTACAAAGTGTTGCTGGAGCATACTGGCGTGGTAGTGAAAAAAATAAAATGTTGCAAAGAATTTATGGTTTAGCATTTAACAGCAAGCCTGAATTAGAAGCCCATGTAAAAATGTTAGAAGAGGCAGCTAAACGAGATCATCGCAAATTAGGTAAAGAGCTAGAACTATTTACCTTAGAAGAAGAAGGCCCAGGATTTCCATTTTTCCATCCAAACGGGATGGCAATAAGAAATGAATTAGAGAATTTTTGGCGTCAACTGCATTTTAAATTTAAATATCAAGAAATTAAAACTCCGGTTATTTTATCAAGACATCTTTGGGAACAATCTGGACATTGGGATCATTATCGTAATAATATGTATTTTACTCAAATAGACGGGGAAGACTATGCTGTAAAACCAATGAATTGTCCGGGCAGTATTTTAGTCTATAAAGCGAAACCACATAGCTATAAAGAATTTCCAATGCGTACTTGTGAATTGGGCTTAGTACACAGACATGAACTGTCTGGCGCGCTACATGGTTTGATGCGTGTTCGCTCCTTTACACAAGATGATGCTCATATTTTTATGCTTACTGAGCAAATAAAAGACGAAATACAAGGTGTAATTCATCTATTTGATACTGTTTACAGCGTTTTTGGTTTGAAATATCACGCGGAATTAAGCACTAAGCCTGAAAAAGCTATGGGCAATGATGAAGTTTGGGAAGTTGCCACTAATGCATTAAAAGATGCTTTAGAAGATTATGGAATGCCATATAAAATTAACCCTGGAGATGGAGCTTTTTATGGACCTAAAATCGACTTTCACCTAACAGATTCTATTGGTCGAACTTGGCAATGTGGTACAATACAATTAGATATGTTGTTACCAGAAAAATTTGATTTGAATTATGTTGGTGAAGATGGACAAAAACATCGTCCAGTAATGATTCATCGCGTGGTTTATGGTAGCATTGAAAGATTTATTGGGATACTAATCGAACATTATGCTGGAGCTTTTCCAGTATGGTTGGCGCCTATTCAAGTTCGTATTTTGCCGATTACAACAAAACATGTCGAATTTGCACAAACATTTAATGAAAAACTTTTTGAATTAGGTGTAAGAACTTATGTTGATGATCGTAATGAAAAAATTGGCTATAAAATTCGTGAAGCACAAGTTCAAAAAACCCCTTATACGCTTGTTATTGGTGATAAAGAAATAGAAACTAATTCTGTTGCAGTTCGGAAACGTGGCGAAGGAGATTTAGGAAGTCAAGGGATTGATAATTTTATTGAAATGTTGATGGCAGAAATTAAGGAGAAAAAGTAATTTATATGAGAAAAAAAATAATTTATATTTTTTTACTAAGTTTGGCATTGCTTTTGGCAGGTTGTTCATCGTCTGACGATAAACAAAAAACTAAAGAAGTAAGTAAAGTAAATCCTACGGCAGTTTTTGAAACGAATTTGGGCAATTTCACAGTAGAATTATATCAAGATAAAGCTCCAACAACAGTAGACAACTTCATAAAACTAGCAGAAAAAAAGTTTTATGATGCAACTATTTTTCATCGAGTTATAGATGGATTTATGATTCAAGGTGGCGATCCGAATGGAGATGGTACTGGTGGTCCAGGTTACTCTATAAGAGATGAGTTTCATAAGGACTTAAAGCATAGTGAAGTAGGGATTTTATCAATGGCAAATGCTGGTCCTAATACCGGAGGCTCACAGTTTTTTATTACTGTTGCGCCTACTCCGTGGTTGGACAATCATCATACGATTTTTGGTAAGGTTATAAGTGGTATGGATGTAGTTATGAAAATTAGCAAAGTTAAAACAAATCCAAGTGATAAACCTTTAGAAAAAGTGGTAGTTAAAACAATAAGAATTCAAAAATTGAAAAGTTCAAAGTAACTATTGACAAGACAAATTACATGGGTTATACTATCAGAGTAAATAATAAAGTAGAAGTTACGCTTCTCACCTAACTATTAAGTAGTTTGGGTTAATACATCAATTGTGGTTGTATTAAGCGGGTGAAGTGTTTTCACCCGCTTTTATATATTTTAGGAGGTGATTTCTTATTAGCAAGGAAGATTTGCGTATTAATGAGGAAATTCGTGCTCGTGAGGTTCGGGTCAATACAGATGACGGTGAACAATTAGGAGTAATGAATGTCAAAGATGCTTTGAAGTTAGCACAAGAGAAACAATTAGATTTGGTAGAAATAGTACCAAATGCCAAACCACCAGTTTGTAAAATTATGGACTATGGTAAGTATCGCTATGAACAACAAAAGAGAGATAAAGAAACTCGTAAAAAACAAAAAACCTTTAGTATTAAAGAAGTTAAGTTAAGACCGAATATTGAGGAACATGACTTTGAAGTTAAAGCCAAAGGTGCGATACGCTTTTTGGAAGATGGTGACAAGGTTAAGTTTACAATTATGTTTAGAGGTCGTGAGTTATCTCACCCTGAGTTGGGCGCAAAATTGTTGACAGCTATGGCAACAAAACTCAAAGATATTGCAAATGTTGAACGAGAGGCAAAACTTGAGGGCAAAAACATGATTATGATTTTAGCACCAAAAGTTAATAAATAAAAGGAGGAACAGTCATGCCAAAAATTAAAACACGCAGAAGCGCTGCTAAACGCTTTAAAGTTACTGGAGCTGGTAACTTCAAACGTGCAAAAGCTTTCAAACAACATATTTTAGAAAAAAAATCACCAGCTCGTAAAAGAGGGTTGCGTAAAGCTGCACTTGTAAGCAAATCAGACTTAGATCGCGTAACAAAAATGTTACCGTACGCATAATTAATTTTCTTAAGGAGGATATAACATGGCAAGAGTTAAAAAAGGTGTTACTGCACATAGACGTCATAAAAAAATATTAAAATTAGCACGTGGTTACCGTGGTAGCAAAAGCAAGTTATTTAAAAAAGCTAATGAAACGGTAATGAAAGCATTATACTATGCACGTCGTGACCGTAGAGCGAAAAAAGGTGAATTCCGTAGATTATGGATCACTCGTATTAATGCAGCTGCGCGTATGAATGGTGTAAGTTATAGCCGTTTGATGAGTGGTTTACGTGTAGCAGGAATTGCTATTGACCGTAAAGTGTTATCTGACATGGCAATACATGATATGCCTGCATTTGCAAAATTAGCAGAGATTGCTAAATCTGCGAAATAAATTCCAGGGTTTCAACTGAAATTTTAAATAAATAAAAAGTGTAGTGTCCCCGAAAGTTAGACCTAAAATCTAACGAGTGAGGGGCACTACACTTTTTTGACTTTCACTATGGTAAAACATCTTATGATGAATTTGGACATCAATTAGAGGAAGAATTTAATACAGATAAGTTGAAAAGACTGTTTGAAATTAAGCAAAAAATTTCAACAGTCTTTTGATTCTTTCTATTATTCTTTAATTTTTTGCAAATATCGATAGATAGTTGTTTCAGAAACTTTCATACGTTGTGCTAATTCAGGTAATCCGCCTTTTAAAAGAAATAGACCATGATCATTAAGTTTTTTGACAACATCCATTTTTTCTTTAAGCGACATTCGCTCAGGAGAAACTGGAAATTCCGCTAGCACTTTATCAATAATAGCTTGCAGAACATCGTCAATAGTAGCATGTAAGTTTTCAAATACTTCTACCGTAGCCTCTAAAGCACTAAGTTGTGTATCGTTATTGATGCTATTTGTAATGGAAGGATTTTCGCTAGCGGTAAAATTGCTTATAAAATTATCCAAGTACTGACGTGTATCAAGGAGTTTTGTTGCATCCATATTTATACAGAGAACTCCTTCAATTTGGCCTTTTTCGTTTTTTATAAAATAACTAGAAGATCTAGTCAAATTATCATTTTTTAAGCGACCTTTGTAATTTGCTATATAATTTTTGTCGTTAGAAAGGCCCTCTTTTAAAATTTTTAAGGCTAAGTCTGTGACCGATCCACCTACTTCGCGACCACTTATATGATTATTTCCAATAGCAATAATCGAATTGTTTGGATTGCTTACATCATGTAAAACTATTTCAAAATTTGGGCCTAGGGCTTTGGCTAAGAAATCTACTAGGGGAATATACTTTTCTATCTCGCGCATATTAACCTCCTGAAATTGTATTAATGCAGTGAAAAACAAAAATTTAATATATGGCATAAATATAATAACATATGTCTATAATTTCTAAAAGTCCTAGAGATAAAAAATTATCATGGTGAAAAAAAACTATTGACAAATTCCTGAAGAATTTAGTAAACTTAGCACAAGCTGAAAGTTTTTTATTAGAGAGATAAAAAAACTGCAGAAATTTACTTAGAGGGGGCAAATTAATGTTAGGATTAATTATCGCAGGTTTGGTAGTAGTTTGGGTGGCCTATATGATTATAAAAAAATATTATCCGCAAACGATATTAGTTGTCGCAAGTGTAGTTTTGTTGATTGCTGCGACTATTATTGGTGTTAAAGGTGGAATTTTACCGGCAAAACAGGCTACTGGCTCAGGTGTTTTGGATATTTTTCATGTATTTAAAGTTATTAGTAGTTCGCGTGTGGCAGGTTTGGGGTTGACAATTATGTCAATCGCGGGTTTTGCCAGTTACATGGATTATGTGGGCGCCAGTAAAGCTTTATTTGCGATAGTGGGCACACCGTTAAAAAAGATAAAATCACCTTATGTTTTATTGGTTTTAGCTTTTTTGGTAACACAATTTTTAGTTTTATTTATTCCCAGTCACGCAGGGTTAGGTTTGTTGTTAATGGTTACTATGTATCCTATTTTAATTCGCTCAGGGGTAAGTAAAATGTCTGCAGTAGGTGTTATTGCTTGTTGTCAGTTTATAGATGTCGGTCCAGGCTCAGGCAATGCAATTTTAGCTGCGAATACTTCAGGGTTAGAACCAGCTGTATATTTTGTTAAGCATCAATTACCGGTATATTTGCCAATAACTTTAGCTGTAGCTATTACCCATTATTTTGTCCAACAATGGTGGGATAAAAAAGAGGGTTTTGTACCAGGCTCAGAAAATCCAGAAATCGTAGTTGGCTCGGAAGAAAAATGTCCACCATTAGTTTATGCTGTATTGCCTATTTTACCAATGGTATTTATTTTAGGTTTTAGTCCAATATTTAAAAGCAGTGTAAAAATGGATGTTGTCACGGCGATGTTTTTAAGTACAATCATTAGTATGATTTTTGAAGGGGTTAGAACTTTAAATTTAAAGGAAGTATTTACTTCATTGAAGTATTTTTATGAAGGTATGGGTAAAAATTTTGCCGCGGTAATTTCTTTGATTATTGCAGGTGAGATGTTTGCAATGGGATTACTGAAAATAGGCGCCGTAGATACTTTGATTCAAAGTGCACAAAATGCAGGGTTGGGCGCTAAACCAATGATTTTGGTAGTATGTTTTGTAATTGCTTTAAGTGCCTTTTTAATGGGTTCAGGTAATGCCGCGTTCTTCTCTTTTGCCGCTTTAGCACCGAAGATAGCCACATACTTAAAAATTGATGTTATTACGCTTATTTTACCAATGCAGATTATGACCAGTTTCGGTCGGGTGGTTTCGCCAATTACAGCGGCTATTATTGGGATTGCAGGTATTGCTGGTGTGTCGCCAGTGCAGGTAGTTAAGCGTACGGCCATTCCAATGCTAGTTGCAGCGATAGTTAATTCTTTGTTTGTAATTATGGGCTAAGCGGTATAAACTAAAGTTAAAAAAATAAAGGAGTGATAGGGATTGAAATGTGCAAAATGTTCGCATTCGCGTTGTTATACTCAAGGACAAAATTGTACGAAGATAACAGCAGCAGAAGTAGAAAAAGCCTATTCAGATGATAATTTAAATTTGAAAATCATGCAAGCTGCAGCTTGCACTGAAGGGAGATTTTATAATAATTTAACTCGCTTAGAAGAAAGTGTGGAATTTGTTAAAATATTAGGGGCTAAAAAAATTGGCTTGGCTTTTTGTATAGGCTTAAAACAAGAAGCAGGTCTGATTCAAGATTATTTAGCCAAATTTTTTGAAGTTGAAAGTGTGTGTTGTAAAATTTGTGGAGTGCCTAAATCTCAGTTGGCGTTAGAGCAGATTAACAAGGACAGCAGAGAAACAATGTGCAATCCATTGATGCAAGCAGAAGTACTTAATAAAGCAGCCACAGAGTTTAACTTCACCGTAGGTTTATGTGTAGGGCACGATATGCTATTTAGTAAAGGCAGCAACGTACCGGTTTCTTGTTTAGTAGCTAAGGATCGTGTTTTAGCGCATAATCCTTTAGGGGTAGTATATTCCAGATACTGGCGTAGAAAATTAGGTATTAATCCCGAAGGGCAAGTATAAGAAAAAGTATGGGAGGGAATTAATTTGAAAAAACATAATTTTGATGAAATTGTCAACCGCAGAAATACTGAGTGTAAAAAGTGGGATACACACCCAACTGATGTAATTCCAATGTGGATTGCAGATACAGATTTTAAATGTCCACAAGAAATAATTGCAGCAATGCAAAAACGAGTTGAGCATGGAATTTTTGGTTATCCAGTTAATGCCAATAATTTTAACGAAGCGATAGTAAATTGGCAAAAGAAGCGCTTTGGTTGGGAAATCAGCGCCGATATGGTCGAGTATACACCGGCAGTTGTTACGGCAATAATTTTTGCTTTGCGTGCTTTTAGTTGTCCTGGTGATCGAGTTGTAGTTCAAATGCCAGCTTATCATCCTTTTCATGCAATTATTCCAGACAATGGACGATATATAGCGGCTAATCAATTGATTCAAGATGAAAATGGTGAATATCAAATTGATTGGTTAGACTTAGAAAACAAATTGAGTCATCCTCGTACAAAAATTTTCTTATTATGTCATCCCCACAACCCTGTAGGAAAAGTTTTTAGCTTAGCAGAGTTAGAAAAGATAGCAATACTTTGTGCTAAATACAGTGTTTTAGTTGTTTCTGATGAAATACATTCTGATATTGTTTATGCAGGTAATAAACACATTCCGTTTGGTAAAGTTAGTTCTCTAGCCGCTGAAAACTGCATAGTTTGTGTTAATCCTAGTAAAACATTTAATATTGCCGGTATGCGTTCTGGAGCAGTTGTTATTCCTAATAAACTAATCCATAGAAGATTTTATGCAGCTGTTGAAGATAATAAAGCTTATGGTCGAACGATATTTGGAACTTTGCCAATAGAAGTTGCCTATAATGAATGTGATTATTATGCCGACCAACTATTAGATTATTTAACGGATAATCTTAATTATTTGCGAAAATATTTGCAAGATAATATTCCACAGATTAAGGTGTATAATCATCAAGCAACTTATTTAGTTTGGCTAGATTGTAAAGCCTTAGCTATGCCACCTAAACAACTAAATGACTTCTTTTTGAAAGAAGCAAAGGTCGCAATGAATGAAGGTTCGACATTTGGATCAGGTGGAGAAGGGTTTATGCGTATGAATATTGCTTGTCCACGGACTACTTTAGAAGCTGCTCTAGAGAGAATCGCTGCAGCTGTAGATAAATTAAATTTATAAATTAAGAAAGAGTGATGAAATGAAAAAAATAGTTAATACAGCAAAAGCCCCAGCCGCTATTGGCCCTTATTCTCAAGCAACAGAGCTTGAAAAGTTGATATTTGTTTCTGGGCAATTACCAATCGAAATGTCAACGGGGGAGTTAGCGAATAGTATTGAAACGCAAACTAAAGCTTCGCTTGAAAATATTAAGGCTATTTTGACGGAAAATGGCTCAAGCTTAGATAAAGTGCTTAAAACTACCGTATTTCTGCAAAATATGGATGATTTTATAGCGATGAATTCTGTATATAGCGAGTATTTTTCAACTAATCCTCCAGCGAGAAGTACTGTAGAAGTTGCTAGATTACCTAAAAATGCTTTAGTGGAAATTGAATGTATTGCTTATAAATAAAAAATAACAGGTGCTGTCTCAAAATTAAATTTTGAGACAGCACCTGTTTATTTGGCAATAAATACAGGCAGTATTTATTGTATCGGTGTCGGATTTTGTAAATTCTTATCACTAAAGAAAAATGCTGGACTTGGATAAAAAAATTGACAACTATGAGGAACAGTACTATCTGTGGCAAAACGGTTAAGTAGTGCAACAGAAACACTTTCTTCAAAATGAATCAAATTGTTTTGGTCGATATCAGCATCTTCAACGACTACTAACAAAAAAGGCGGAACTTCAGGCGCGTTTTCAGGCACCTCTTCGCGAGACAAAGGTAATTGAGGTACAACCTTTAAAAGAGCTTTAGTTTCATTTTGCTCATTAATAACAGTACAACGATAAGTATTATGATAGAGGGTTTTTGCGACATTAATAGTTACTTTTTCTTTTTCCATGAAATAAAATACATCCTTTCTAACTTAGTAAAATACCAATACATTATATCATTTTTTCATAATTTGTGGTAGAACATAATATTATAGATTTCGAAAAACAGAGATAACTTTTCCAAGAATGGTTATTTGCGTACCTTCGATTGGTTGGTAGGCATCATTTTCAGGGTAGAGAATAATCTTTTTGGAGTTTTTGTAAAAACGCTTAACAGTCGCTTCCTCATTGTTGATTAGGGCTACGACTATTTCTCCATTGTTAGCCATGGTTTGTTTGCGCACTACAATAATATCGCCATCAAAAATTCCTGCATTGATCATGCTGTCACCGATAACTGTCAACATAAATAAGTCCTGGTGATTTTTTCCAGACAAGAGATTTGCTGGAAAGGCATACACTTCTTCGATATTTTCATTTGCTAAAATTGGTAAACCGGCAGTGACTTGACCAACTAAGGGAATTGTTATAGTATTTGTTGAGAAATTTGTATATTCAGGGTTTATTTCCAAAGCTCGTGGTTTAGTTTGATCACGACTTATGAATCCTGCTTTTTCCAATGAAGACATATGCGCATGGATACTAGCACTAGAAGTTAGTCCTAAACGTTGGCCTGCTTCCCTTACGGTAGGCGGATAACCACGTTCTTTGATAAATTCTCGAATTACTTGCAGAACTTGTTTTTGCCTAGGTGTTAATTTTGTATTTTCGATGTCTGGATCAATAGTTATATTTATTTTAATGGCCATATTATCCACCTTCCACGACAACTCAAAGAGCAATTGTCAGAGTTTTATTGTGCTTTTATTATAGCATAATAACTATAAAATAAAAACACTTGTTCGTGCTAAGGAAGGTTTTTTAATTAGCATATAGTAAAAAAAAGCTTTTACTGCTAAAATAAGTAGTAAGGCAAAATACGAGGAGTGATGGACATGAGCGTGAAGGTAAGTGTAGAGTTGTTATCTGAAACTTATAATATAAAAACAGAGCTAGCGGAGTCGGAATTATTAGCAATGCGGGATTTATTAAATAGTAAAATGGCGATAATACAAGAAAAGCAACCAGGTTTGAATTACAAAACGATTGCCGTGCTAAGTGCTTTAGAAATTGCGAATGATTATCTGGCGTTAAAGAAAGAATATGATAACTTAACGCAATTGTTAAAGGAAGAAAAATTATTATTTTAGTTAGGAGAAAAAACAATTTATGAATAAAGTGGAATTATTGGCTCCAGCAGGGAGTTTTGAAGCACTGCAGGCAGCAATTAATGCTGGGGCAGATGCTATATATTTAGGTGGTAGCAGCTTTGGAGCAAGGCAGTATGCTAGCAATTTTGATAATGAAGAACTAATAAGAGCCGTTGACCTAGCACACCTATATAGAATTAAGATATACGTTACAGTGAATACTTTAATTGATAATAAAGAACTAACACCATTAGTAGAATACTTACAGTTTTTAGAAATGATTGGCGTTGATGCAATCATTGTCCAAGATATTGGAGTAATTGAACTTGCTAAAAAAGTAGCACCGAATTTACATTTACATGCTAGTACACAAATGAGTATTATGAATTCGTCAGGAGTTGAATTTGCCGAAAAATTAGGAATTAAGCGAGTTGTTTTAGCGCGCGAATGTAGCTTGGTAGAACTAGAAGAGATTCGAAGCTTAACAAGCTTAGAATTAGAGGTGTTCGTACATGGGGCGTTATGTGTATGTTACTCTGGACAATGCCTCATGAGTAGTTTAATAGGTGGCAGAAGCGGTAATCGTGGAAGATGTGCGCAACCATGTCGACTGCAATATAAGTTGATTGATGATCAGGATCAAGAATTATTATCCTCTGAAGATGGTCAGTATTTGCTTAGCCCTAAAGATCTTAATACTATAGAAATAATCCCTGAATTAATTCGTGCAGGAGTAACGTCTTTTAAAATAGAAGGGAGAATGAAGCGACCAGAATATGTCGCAATAGTTGTAGAGGCATATCGAAGAGCAATCGATAGCTTTTATGAAAATAATTTTCAAGTTCCCGAAGCTGATAAGCGAAATTTAACTCAAATTTTCAATCGTGATTTTACTACGGCATATTTAAAAGAACGTCCAGGTAAAACAATGATAAGTGATAAAAGACCTAATAATCGTGGTGTCCAAATTGGCAGAGTTCTCAGATATGAGCGAGCCTCTAATTTAGTAACTATAAAATTGGAAGAAGATATTCAAGTTGGCGATGGGATTGAGTTTTGGGTTACAGTAGGTGGTCGTGTGGGCATGAATATTGCCTACTTAGAAGTAAATGGCGAAGAGGTAACAGAAGCTTTTAAAGGTCAGGAAGCGACTTTTATTATCCCGGCTGCAGTGCGTGATAGCGACAGGGTTTTTAGAACTTTTGATAGCAAACTTATGAAAATCGCGGGTAGATTTTATGGTGAAAGTAGTATGAAAAAAATACCTGTAACTGCGTTTGTAGAAGCTAAAGTGGGAGAACCGCTTAAAATAACATTTTTTGATAAAGAAGGAAATAGTGGAACTGCAATAAGTGATTTTCTTGGTCAAGTTGCACAAAAACGTCCGCTAACAAATGAAACAGTTGAAAAGCAATTAATCCGGCTAGGAAATACGGCTTTTACTTTGGAACAATGGGAACTGCAAGCAGATGACAATGTAATGTTTCCCATCAGTGAGATCAATGATACAAGACGGAGAGCAAGTGAAGAGCTTTACGTTAAAAGAATAAGTTCTTATCCAGAAAATAAAATTGGAAAATCACAAGAATACAAATTGCCAGCACCTAAACAACGGTTAGCAATTGATAGTAAAGTAGTAGTTCATGTTGATAGTTTGGATAAAGCTAAATTTGCAATTTTGCAAGCCGCGGATGTTGTGATTTTAGGTGGAGAAAATTTTAATCACCGCGAAATACGTATTGAAGACTGTGAAAGCTTTGTGCGTATTGCAAAAAAAGCAGGTGTCAAGGCTGTTTTAGGTACACCAAGAATTGTCAAAGAGTTTAATTTAGCCTATGCGCAAGATCGCTTGCGAAAAATGTCTAAATTAAAACCGGATGCGCTTTTAATTGGCAATTTGAGTTTGATTGCTGAAGCCGAAAAATATAAAATTCCATTGTGGCTTGATTTCGGCTTTAATACATATAATTCATTAACTATTGAATACTGGGAAAATCGAGGTTTAGAAACGATATTATTGTCTCCAGAATTGACTTTAGTGCAGATTCAAGAATTAGCGAGCAGGACCAAGATAAAGCTTGAATGTTTAGTTCAAGGCCGTACTGAAATGATGGTTTCGGAATACTGTATAGCTGGTAGTTTTATGGGGAGAATTCATGAAAAAGACTGCTATGGAGCTTGTAGCAAACCTATGTTTTTGTTAGATAGAATGGATGAAAAACTGCCTGTAGTTACAGATCAGTTTTGCAGAATGCACATTCTTAATGCTAAAGAATTAAGTGTTTTAGGTTATAGTCAGCAAATCCAAGAGTTAGGTATTAACTATTTGCGTATTGATGCAAGGTATATGAATTTTGATGAAATAAAAAAGCATGTAAAAGAATATAAATTGGCTTTGGTAGATAAGCAACCTATGCCAGAAACAAACAATAAATATACTAAAGGCCATTATTTTAGAGGTGTTTTATAGTGATAACACAAACAGCTTTAAGGGTTCTGGGTTACGATAAGATTTGCCAAAAACTTGCCGCATTTACGTTGACGAGTTTAGGGAAAAAACTTGCAGTAAACTTGCAACCCTGCTTCAATTTGAGTGAAATTAATAATTTGCTAAAAGAGACCAGCGAAGCACAAGAGTTTCTTTTATTAGAAAAAGATTTACCAATAAGTGCTTTTAGAGATATTACAGAAGTTTTGTTGCGTTCTAAAATTGGGGCGATGTTAGATGCAACAGAATTATTAGAGGTCTATAATACTTTGATAGCAACAAGTAGGGTCAAACTCTATCTGAATAATGCGGAAGTAAATTCAATTTTATTAAGAGCTTTGGCGGAGCAATTAACTGTTTTGCCTGCTTTGGAAAAACTGATTACTAAGAGTATTAATGATTCTGGACTATTAAAAGATGAGGCTAGCCCTGTTTTATCTAGTACTAGAAACAAAATAAATATTTTTAAAAATCGTGTTAAAGAACGACTTGAAGGGATTTTGCGCTCTAGTGAATATCAAAAATATTTTCAAGAGCAAATTGTTACTATTAGGGCAGATCGTTATGTTATTCCTGTAAAGCAAGAGTATCGTCAATTTTTTCCAGGCATAATACACGATCAGTCCTCTAGTGGAGCTACTGTTTTTATTGAACCAATGGCTATTGTAAACTTAAATAATGACATAAAAAAGCTATTGCTTGATGAAAAACAGGAAGTGGAGAGAATTTTAACTGCTATTTCACAAGTAGTTGCCCAAGAAAGTATAAGTTTACAGACGAATTTAGAGGTTTTAGCAAAAATAGATTTAATTTTTGCTAAAGCGAAACTAGCTATAAAATTAGCGGCTAATTGCCCGGAAATTGGCGAAGATACTACTATTAATATAGTAAAAGGGCGACATCCATTGATTGATCCCCAGATGGTTGTTCCGCTCGATATAAAACTTGATAAAAATGTAAAAACATTACTAATAACAGGTCCAAATACCGGTGGCAAAACAGTTAGTATAAAACTTGTAGGATTGTTTGCTGTAATGGGACAGTCGGGAATGTTTATCCCCGCTGAGCGATACTCGAGCTTGCCTTACTATAGCCAAATCTTTGTCGATATTGGTGATGAACAGAGTATTGAACAAAGTTTAAGCACTTTCTCGGCTCATATGACTAATATTATTAGAATTTTAGCGACTGTTAATGAGCATAGTCTAGTACTTTTAGATGAGCTATGTGCGGGAACAGACCCATCTGAAGGTGCTGCTTTAGCAAAGGCTATTTTAGTTTATTTACAAAAAAAAGCTGCGCACACTTTAGTTAGCACTCATTATAATGAGTTGAAAATTATGGCACTTAATAATAACGAAATGCTAAATGCAAGTGTAGAATTTGATAAACAGTCGTTAAGGCCGACTTATAAATTAATTTTAGGTGTAGCAGGTAGTAGTAATGCTTTTTATATAAGCGAGAAATTAGGCTTAGAATCAGAATTAATTTCTAAAGCGCGTTCTTTCTTAAATGCTGAGCAAGTAAAATTTACTGAGATATTGCAAGGATTAGAAGACGAAAAAGCTAGTTTGCAACTTGCTAATCAAGAAATTAAAGAAACGCAAGAAAACATTAGACGTTTGGAAAACAAACTTCTAGCAGATAAGCAAACTTTAAAAGAACGTGAAGACAATTTACTGGGAAAAGCAAGGCGTGAGGCAGAACAAATTAAAAGAAAAGCAAAGCTTGAAGTAGAAGAAATTATTAAAAAAATAAAATCATTGGAAAAGGAGAGTAATAAACAAAATAAAGACACTGTTATCAAAGAAGCAAGAGCCAGCTTAGTTAATGAATGGGTTATTGAACCGCATAAGGATGCTACAGGCGAGAGTCTAAATCCTAAAAATGCTAAAGTTAATTTACCAGTTTTTGTAAATACACTGGGACAAAAAGGAATTATTTTGGCTATAAAGGGCGATGAAGTGCAAATTCAAGCCGGCATTTTAAAAATGCATGTAAAAATGACTGATTGTCAGTTGGTCCGTCAAAGTAAACTTGAAGAGCCGCTCCCAAAAACAAGAAAAGTATCAGAAAAGAATTTACAAAAACTAAAAAATTTCAAAACAGAAATTGATTTGCGGGGCTTAAATGTTCAAGAAGCAATTGGCGAATTAGAAAAATATCTTGATGATGCGTTGCTTGTAAATATTCACCAAGTTCGAATAATTCATGGAAAAGGTACGGGACAGCTGAAAAAAGGTATTGAAGAATATTTAAAAACTAATATGAACATAAAAGATTTCACGGAAGCTCCATTAAATGAGGGTGGTTCTGGAGCAACAATAGTAAGCTTATAAAAATTCTTTGCTTTTCTGCTAAAATAAGCTTATAATACTACTATATTATTAGTGATATTCTTGGTATAATTTTTTTAGGTTATATTTATTAACCGGCGAGGAGCGTAATGGATTTTAAACATATTAGTGTATTGTTAGACGAGAGCGTAAATGCTGTAGTTACAGATAAAAAAGGTATCTATGTGGATTGTACTTTAGGTGGTGCAGGCCATTTTATGGCTATCGGTAGTAAGTTGGATGCAGAGGGAATTATAATTGGTATAGATCAGGATTCTGCGGCTATTGAAAATGCTAGACGTGTTACGGTAAATTTAAAGTGTAAAGTTTACTTAGTACAAGATAACTTCAGTAATTTGGCTAAAGTGCTAAAATCTTTAAATATTGAAAATGTGACTGGTATAATTTTTGATTTGGGAGTTTCTTCTTATCAGCTAGATACTCCTGAACGAGGGTTTTCTTATATGCATGATGCACCTTTAGATATGAGAATGTCAGTTGAAAACTCTAGAAATGCTGGTTATATTGTTAACAATTATAGTCAAGAGCAACTAAGCAAGATTATATATCAATATGGAGAAGAGAGATGGGCAAAAAGAATAGCGGAATTTATTATTAAAGCACGAAATACTAAAAAAATTGAAACTACATATGATTTGGTGAATATTATTAAGCAAGCTATACCTAAAGGTGCTAGACAAGATGGACCACATCCAGCTAAAAGGACTTTTCAGGCTTTGCGAATTGAAGTTAATAATGAATTAGGTATTTTAGAAAACACTTTTAAAGTTGCAGTAGATGCTTTAAGACCTGGTGGGAAAATAGCGGTTATTACTTTTCACTCCTTAGAAGACCGGATAACTAAGCAGGTATTTGCGGAGTTGCAAAAAGGGTGCATTTGTCCTAAAAATTTTCCAGTTTGTATGTGTAATAATAGTGCAAAATTAAAAAAAGGACTTTCTCTCAAACCTTCAAAAGAGGAAATTGAAGAGAATCATCGTTCTAGAAGTGCTAGACTTCGAGTAGCTGAAAAATTATAAAACTTTATTGAGGGGGAAGGCATTGTGTTAGCAAAGAAATATGTTCAAACTGAATATAATACAACAAATTTAGCTAAAGCTTTGCCTGAACACAGTAATAAGGGCGATTTTTTAGTAAAAGACCAATTGCAAAGAAAACAAAAACAAGAAGCAACCCTTTTAGCAAAGCGGATTTTTCTTGTGGCTATAACTTTTGCTGTTTTCGCTTTCACTATGGTAGTTAGAAGTGGTAATTTAGCAATGTTGGGCATAGAACTGGTTAATTTGCGTCAGCAAGAAGCGGATTTGATTGCGCGAAATGATTTGTTGAAACTTGAAGTTAGTAAGTTAAACTCACCAGAAAGGATTAATAAAATAGCAATTAATTCTTTGGGTATGACGATTGCTAAACATAATTTATATATAACAAAAGAGAATAATAAAAACTAAAGAAGCGATTTTAAAAGTCAATTCTGGTGCTACTATAGCAGCCTTGGAAGGCTGCTCTTTCAATTTTAGAGAAAAAGAGGAATAGTATGAAAAAATTAAGTGAACTATTAAAAAAAGTTGATATTGAGATATCTCCGGAACAGGACATTGAAATACTAGATATTGTATATGATTCACGAGAAGTCAAACCAGGAAGCTTGTTTATTTGCTTAACAGGAGCAAATGTTGATGGACATGATTTTGTTGATAAAGCCGTTGCCAATGGAGCTGCGGCAATTTTAGTTGAAAAAAAATCAGCGGATTTTCAAAACTATATTTATCAAGTTCCAAACACTAGAGTGGCAATGCAAAAAATAGTTCCATATTTTTTTGACTATCCCGCACAAAAAATGAAGTTGATAGGTGTAACAGGTACTAATGGAAAAACAACAACCACTAACTTAATTGCACATATCTTATGTAAAGCTGGATATAAAGTTGGGTTAATAGGCACAATTGAGGTGCGCTATGCTAACCAGGTTATTATTAGCAAAAATACAACACCAGATGTAATAGATTTGCAGAGAATTTTATACAAAATGCAATTAGCAGGAATCGAATATGTAGTTATGGAAGTTTCTTCTCATGCCTTAGAATTAAATAGAGTAGCTGGTTGTTGTTTTGATATAGGAGTATTAACTAATATTACGCAAGACCATTTGGATTATCATAAGACTTTTGAGAATTATGTTCTGGCTAAAGCGATATTGTTTTCAAATCTTGAGCAAAAAGATAATACAGTTGCAATTTTCAATAATGATGACAGCAGTACAAAAATATTGCTTGAAAAATCAAGTGCTAGTTTTCAAAGAACCTATTCTTTACAATCGAATAGTGATATTTACCCAGTTGCCTATGAGTTGGGTATGGATTCAATGCATTTAAAATTGAATACTCCCCAAGGATTGCTGGAAACAAGCGTAGCTACAACCGGTCTTTTTAATGTATACAATGTAATGGCAGCTGTGGCTACAACTTTAAACTGTGGAGTTTCAATAGATGTAATCGTAATGGCTTTAAGAGAGTTTAAATCTGTAGCAGGACGCTTTGAGTTAGTTAAAGCAGGACAACCTTTTACTGTAGTAGTTGATTATGCACACACCCCAGATGGTCTTGAAAATGTTCTGAAAACTGCTAGAGATATTACCAAGGGACGATTAATTGTAGTTTTTGGTTGCGGTGGCAACCGTGATAAGACTAAAAGACCTAAAATGGCTGCTATTGCAGAAAAATTAGCTGATATAATTGTAATAACTTCGGATAATCCAAGAAAAGAAGACCCAGAACAAATTTTATTAGATGTTCAAGCAGGTTTAAAAAAGCCCAATTCAGGAAATTGTCACAAGATACTTGATAGAAGGCAAGCAATTGCAACGGCACTCAAACTAGCAAAAGCACGAGATATTGTTTTAATTGCAGGAAAAGGCCATGAGACATATCAAATTTTAAGAGATGAAACAATACACTTTGATGATTGTGAAGTAGCACGAGGAGTCTTAGAGGAGTTAGGTTATGTTAACAAATAAAGAAATATATACCGCTCTGGGGTTAGATTTTCCTAAAGAAATGGCGGAAGAAACCTTGGAAACTATTAGCACTGACAGCAGAAACGTTATGACGGGAGCTGCTTTTATAGCACTTAAAGGTGAGAATTTTGATGGACATGATTTTATTAGACCGGCTTTGGAAAAAGGGGCGAAATTAATAATTGCAGAAAATTGCCTTGGGGTAGAAAAATCGGATTATAAAAAAGTTATTTTGGTGCAAAATAGCTTAACCGCTTATCAAAGGTTAGCACAATATTATCGGCAAAAATTTTCTATACCAGTAGTTGCTATTACTGGTTCTAATGGTAAGACTTCCACCAAAGATATTTTGGCCTGTGCAATGCAAAATAGTTGGTTCGTTTTAAAAAATGAGGCCAATTTTAACAATGAAATAGGTGTCCCGAAAACAATTTTTGAAATTACATCAGAACACCAAGTTGCCATTGTTGAGATGGGGATGCGTGGTTTGGGGCAAATCGAGCAATTAGCAGAAATAGCCAAACCGACAGTTGCAATAATAACTACAATTGCACCTACACATATAGAACTGTTAGGCAGCATAGAAAATATTGCTAAAGCCAAAGCAGAAGTGTTTAAAGATTTCAGCGAAAACGATCTGGTTATTTTAAATTATGACAATGAATATACACGTAATATGAATCCAGCTTCGCCTAAGATTTATTTCGGTATGGATTCGGCCGCAGATATTTCTGCTTACAATATTATAGTGGACTCGCGAGAAACTAAGTTTATTTGTGTTGATAGAATCCGAGGCCAGGAGTATACAGTTAGGATTCCTTTATTAGGACGTCATAATGTACTTAACACACTAGCGGCATTAGCTGTAGCTAGTTTCTTTAAATTGGAATTATCAAAAGTATTAACTGGATTGGCTGAATGTGAATTAAGTTCTATGCGACAAAGTATTATAAAAAAAGATGATAATATTTTGGTTATTAATGATGCATATAATGCAAGCCCAGTTTCCATGCAAATGGCGCTCGAAACCCTACAAGTATTATCAAAGCAAGGGAGAAGTATTGCTATTCTTGGAGACATGCTAGAACTAGGTGAGTTCTCAGAAGAGTTGCATAAACAGGTTGGCGAATATTGCATAAACAATAATATAGACCTGGTGTATACCTATGGAAAAGCAGCTCAAGAAATAAGTAGAATGCTAATTGCTCAAGGTAGAGCTAGTAAGCACTTTTTTGATAAAATTAGTTTAGCAAACGAAGTTAAAGAAATTTTAAGAAAAAATGATGTTTTATTGTTTAAGGGCTCGCGAGGTATGAAAATGGAAGAGCTTATTGAAATGATTTTTTAAGAGTAAATGGAGTGTGGATATTTTGTTGTTTTTGCAAGCATTAGTATTAGCTATAGCATTAGTATTAGCGTTAGGACCCCAATTAATTCCCTTTTTACACAAACTAAAGTTTGGTCAAAGTATAAGAGAAGTAGGCCCGAGTACGCATTTAAAAAAGGCGGGAACCCCAACTATGGGTGGTATTTTGTTTGTGCCTGCAATTATGTTGCCAACTATATTTTTAACTAGCATAGATAAGAATGTTATTTTAGTAATGTTGCTTTTTTTAGGGCATTTTATTTTAGGTTTTCTGGATGATTATATTAAGGTAGTATTGAAAAGAAATTTAGGTTTAAAAGCAAAAGAAAAAATTTTAGGGCAATTGTTAATTGCAATGATATTTGGATACTTTGTTGATCAAAAGCCATTGTGGATTCCGCTTTTAAATTTATATTGGGACATGGGCGTACTATATTATCCCTTTGTTTTTTTGGTTATCATCGGTACCACTAATGCGGTGAATTTGACAGATGGATTAGACGGACTTTTAGCAGGAACAACTTTACCAGTAGCGCTAGCATATTTTATAATAGCTTATTCTTTAGTAGATACTAATTTGGCAATTATCGCTATAAGTTTATTAGGGGCATGTTTGGCATTTTTAAAATTCAATAGTTATCCGGCCAAAGTTTTTATGGGCGATACAGGATCCTTGGCTATAGGAGGAGTTATAGCTGGGCTAGCCTTAGTAACAAATACAACGTTACTGTTAATTATTTTAGGGGGGATATATGTTATTGAAGCTTTGTCGGTAATAGCTCAAGTTACTTCTTTCAAATTAACAGGACAACGTATTCTTAAAATGAGCCCTATTCATCATCATTTTGAGTTAATAGGTTGGCGTGAAATAAAGGTAGTAAGAGTTTTTGTTTTTTTAAATATATTTTTCGCTCTTTTGGGAGTCGCAATTTTTTGGATAAGCAGATGCTAATTATTGCTTGCTTACATGTTATATAGTATAATTTGATTTTGATAAGTATATAAAATTTGGAAGTGAGATAATGTTTAAGAAAAAAAGAATCTTAGTGTATGGAGCAGGAGTAAGCGGCTTAGGTGTAGCTGAAGTTCTTTTAGAACAAGGTGCATCCGTATATATTTATGACGCTAAGGAATGCATTCTGCCTGAAAAGCTTGTCTTAGCTATAAATGAGGCTAACGGCAAAATAATTTGGGGTGAAGGGTTTGAACATATAGCTGATAATATTGATGTTATGGTTCTTTCTCCAGGAATTGCTCAGGACAAACCTGAGGTTTTGTATGCTAAAAAAATCGGCAAACCAGTAGTTAGTGAAATAGAAATTGCAGCAATATTGAATCCAGGCAAATTGATTGCAATAACTGGTACAAATGGAAAAACAACTACCACAACTTTAGTTGGCGAAATGCTGAAAAGTTTACCAAATAAAATTGCTGTAGGCGGGAATATAGGTCAGGCTTTGTCTAAACAAGCACAAACTTTAACAGACGCTAGCGATATTTTAGTTGCAGAAATATCTAGTTTCCAACTAGAGAGTATTGATAAATTTAAACCTAATATTTGTGCAATTTTAAATATTACACCAGATCATCTGGATAGACATAAGACCTTGGAATGTTATATCAAAACCAAAGCTAGGATTTTTGAAAATCAACATGACGACGATTTTTTAATTTTAAATTATGAAGATGAGCAATTAAGACAATTAGGGGAAACCGCAGACAGTAATATTTATTATTTTAGTAGTGAGAGAGTTCTTGAAGTAGGAGCTTTTGTTAATGATGCGGGGCACTTGATTTTTAAAGATAGAGAAAGTACTGTAGATTTTGGTCATAAAGATAGCTTGCAAATATTTGGGAAACATAATATTGAAAACGTTCTAGCAGCTGTAATTATTGCCTATATATCAGGGGTAAAAGTAGAGGATATAAAAAACACATTACATAGTTTTAAAGGCGTAGAACATCGGATTGAATTTGTTGATTCTGTGAATGGCGTTGATTATTATAATGACTCCAAAGCAACTAATCCAGAGTCAACAATCAAAGCTTTAGAGGCTTTCAACCAAAAAGTTATTTTGTTAGCTGGTGGATATGATAAAAAAACGGACTTGGGATTAATGATGCAAATTGCTAAAGCTAAAACTAACCACTTATTTTTATTTGGCAATGCCAAGGAAAGATTTGCAGAAAATGCACTAAAATATGATGTTCAAAATATTACAATTGCTGCCAGCTTTGAAGATGCAGTAAATTTTGCAAGCAAAATTGCAACAAAAGGCGATATTGTTTTGTTATCGCCTGCTTGTTCTTCTTATGATCGCTTTAAAAATTATGAACAACGCGGACAATATTTTAAGGAGTTAGTAAGAAATTTACTTAAAAAATAAACGAGGTATTGATATCGATGAAAGTGATAATTTCTGGTGGTGGCACAGGAGGACATATATATCCTGCGGTAACAATAGCACAAAAAATATTGGAACTACAACCAGACACGGAAATACTTTTTGTAGGGACAAAAGAAGGATTAGAAAGTTCTATAGTACCGAAATTAGGCTATAATATTAAATATTTGCAGGTTGAGGGATTTTCAAGACAAATCGGGTTACAGTTATTAAAAAATATTTTTACGGCAATCAAGAGTTGTTTTCAGGCTTATCGCTATATTAAAGATTTTAGACCGGAATTAGTAATTGGAACTGGCGGATACGTTTGTGGCCCTGTGGTTTTAATTGCTAGTTTATGTGGTGTTAAAACATGCATACAAGAACAAAATGCAGTTGCGGGTGTTACCAATAAAATTTTAAGTAAATTTGTTGATAAAGTTTTTTTGGGATATAGTGAAGCTGCATTTAACTTAGGAAATGCTCAAAAAAATATTTTTACGGGAAATCCTATACGCCCCAGTATTTTGAAAGTAGATAAAAAAGATGCTTATAAATTTTTTGGTTTTTCTGATCAAGGGAAAACTCTCTTAATTTCAGGTGGGAGTAGAGGTTCTAAAAGTATCAATACTGCAATGGTAGATGTTTATAAAAATATTGATAAAATTGAAGGGGTACAAATTATCCACATAACTGGCAAATTGGACTATGAAAATGTACTAAATAGCGTCGCAGACTTACAATTAGATAAAACAAAGATAAAAATTTTACCATATTTACATGAGATGGATATGGCACTAAATATTGCAGATTTAGCAATTTCTCGTGCAGGAGCGATTGCAATTGCCGAGCTAACCGCATTAGGTGTTGCAAGTATTCTTGTACCTTACCCTTATGCCACGGCAAATCACCAGGAACTTAACGCTCAAGCAGTCGTTAAAGCTGGTGCAGGACTGATGGTTTTAGATTCTGAATTGGGAAAAGGGTTACTTTTAGATAAAATAATAGAACTAATTAATAATGATAAAAAATTAATAAATTTAGCAATGAAAGCAAAAAAACTTGGAAACCCCAATGCAGCTGAAGATATAGCTTTAGCCGCATTAAGAATTGCTAAAAAATAGGCTTGGAGGTAAGATTTTGTTTGAAAATATAAAAAATGTTCACTTTATTGGAATTGGTGGGGCTGGTATGAGCGGTTTAGCTCATGTTTTAAAAAAGATGGGCAAGTTTGTGTCAGGTTCTGACAATAAACGCACTGCTGTTACAGATAGATTGCTGTCAGAGGGCATACAAGTTTTTATAGGACATCAAAGTAGTAATTTAAAAGAAGTGGAGTTAGTTGTCGTGTCTACAGCTATCCACAAAGATAATGTTGAGTACAGTCATGCTTTAGAAAATAAAATAAAAGTTGTGCATCGCTCTGATATCATGGCCTATATTGTCAATTCTAGGCAAGGAATTGCTATAGCTGGTGCACATGGTAAAACTTCAACAACATCAATGATTTCTTATATTGCTAGCAGTGCTAAACAGGATCCGACCTATTTGATAGGTGGTGATGTAGCTTTACTAGCTGGTAATGCACACTATGGCAAGGGATGTTACGCAATTACTGAAGCTGACGAAAGTGATGGTTCTTTTTTGAAGTTGCAACCATATATAGCAGTTGTCACTAATATAGAAGATGATCATATGGATTTTTACAAAACAAAAGAGAATATCCAAAAAGCTTTTACTGAATTTTTAGACAACGTAAATGATGATGGTGTGGCAATTGTCTGTTTTGATAATAAGGTGGCAAGAGAAGTAGCTCAAAAGGCGAAGACTAAAATTATATCATATGCAATTGATTATCCAGCTGATTTTCAGGCTAAAGAAATAGTTTATAAACCGAATAGTACCAGTTATAAGTTATATATTCATAATAAGTATATTTGTGAAGTAGTCTTAAAAGTTCCTGGTCAACATAATATTTTAAATTCTTTAGCAGCAATAGCAGCAAGCCAAAATATGGACATTGAAATTGAAAGTATTTGTGAATCATTAGGATGTTTTACTGGAGCTAAACGCAGATTTGAGTTGAAATACAAAGATGAAAAATTGACTATTGTAGATGATTATGGACATCATCCGACAGAGATTAAAACAACTTTGCAGGCAGCTTTGCAAACTCAGCCACAAAGATTAGTATGTGTTTTTCAACCACATAGGTATACTAGAACACAATTGCTGTTTGATGATTTTGTTTGCGCATTTGAGGATTGTGATTTATTAGTTCTAACAGATATCTATTCGGCGGGTGAATCTGAAATTGCAGGTGTAAGTTCAGGTAAATTGGCAAAGGAAATTGCTGCAAAATTTGCTAAAAGAGTAGAATATATACCAAAAATTGAAGAAATTCCAGAGCGCTTGTACCATGAAACTTTACCAGGAGATTTAATTATTACCATGGGAGCGGGGAACATTTACACGGTGGCTGAAGAATTAGCGACTATGTATTCTGAGAGAAATGGAGAGGGTGCTTTATGAAACAAAAAAAAATAGCGGTAGTTTTAGGTGGACCATCTAAAGAACGTGAAGTTTCGCTAAAAACGGGAGAGGCTATATATCAGGCTTTGTTATCAAAAAACTACAATGTCGTAAAGCTCGATTTACAACCAGATAATTTTGCTAGTCAGTTACGTGAAAATCATATTGATGTAGTTTTTAATGCTGTTCATGGTTTATACGGAGAAGACGGAAGTATGCAAGGCTTGTTAGATATGTTAGGAATAAAGTACACTGGTTCAGGAGTTTTGGCAAGTGCTTTGGCCATGGATAAAATAATGTCAAAAAGAATTTTTATTGCTGAAAACATTTTAACACCAGAATTTTTAATTGTTAGGAAAAAAGATATTGATACTTCTTGTAAAGAAATTATGAAGAAGTTTTCTTTGCCTGTTGTTGTCAAACCACCTGCTCAAGGTTCTAGTATTGGTGTAGAAGTTGTGAAAACCGAACAAGAATTGAATGCAGCTCTTATTGGTGCATTTGGATATGCTGAAGAAGTTTTAATTGAAGAGTTTATTGAAGGTCGAGAAATAACAGTAGGTATAGCAGCGGTGGATGAAGATTTACAAGCATTGCCTATTGTTGAAATAGTACCTAATTCTGGAGTATATGATTATCATTCAAAATATACTGTGGGAGCAACAAAATATATTGTTCCTGCACAGATAGATTTAGAGCTTACAGTGCAAATTCAGAATATTGCCAAACACGCTTTTGCTGCGCTTGGATGCTCTGGAGTTGCTAGGGCTGATTTTATCTTGACAAAAGCAGGCAAGGCATATATTCTAGAGCTTAATACTACTCCAGGAATGACAGCTACTAGTTTGGTCCCTAAGGCCGCTAAAGCGATAGGTATAGAATTTACCGAACTTTGTGAGAAAATTTTATTATCCATAAAATAAAAAATCGCTTATTAGGAGGTATATATGCAATCCACCTCTCAAAAAGTGCGAAAAAGCAGACGCAATCATAAGTTTAAAATACTAGTAATATTGGCTTTAATTGCGCTGTTTTTTCTTTTTAGGTATATGGTTGCACAACCATTTATGTATTTTGGCAGTGTTGAAGTAATTAATGCTGTAAATTTAACCAAACAAGATGTTTTATTAATTGCTCGAATTAGAGAGCCCATTAATTTGTTTTTAAATAACAATGATGAGATAAAAAACAATTTAAAAGAAGATTTGCGTATTAAAGATGTTAAAGTTGAATATGCTTTTCCGCAGAAAGTAAAAATTACAATTCAAGAAAATAAACCAATTCTATGCTTACAAAGTAAGCATGCTTTTTATGAAGTTGATTCAAAGGGAGTTATCTTACGTGTTACTAGTAATGTAAAGAACCCCAACATTCCAATTATTACAGGGATTAAAATATCGGAATTATATGTCGGTGAGCAGATTAAGGTTGATTTAGTAGTAAATATAATTAAATTCATAAGTAGTTTAGACGAAGATGTATATAATAGCATTTCTGAAATCAACATGAATAATGAGATAGTTAGTATTTTAACTTTAAATAGAGTGAAAATAATTTTGGGAAAAGCTACGGATATTCCAGATAAAAGTGAAACTTTTAAGTTGGTTATGCAAGAAATTCAAGCGAAAAAAATGGCAATTGAATATATTGATTTAACCTACTCCAGACCTTTTATCAAATTAAAAGCAAAATAAGAAAAGCGTTAAAATAAATGGAAGTGATATAATTGACAAATATAAAAGAAGCAAAGCTGACGATAATGGTGGTGTGTGTGTTGCTGGGGATGATGTTGGTAGCACAGTTTCGAATTACCCAGCGATTAGAAAAAGATTCATTGTCTTATCAGCGGTTAGAAGATTTATCCGATCGATTGAAACAAACGGAAAAAGAGCGTAATCAGCTGCTTATAGACATGCAAAAATTAAAGGATAAAGCAGGTGAACAAGTTTTTCAGCGCGAATTAGCGCAACTGAAAATGCACGCCAATCTAACACCTTTACAGGGACCTGGTGTAATTGTTACTTTAGATGATAGTAAATTACCTGGAAAACCAGGTGAAAATCAGAATCTATACCTTATTCACGACGATGATTTGTTAAAAGTAATTAACGAACTTAAAGCAGCTGGAGCAGAGGCTCTTTCAGTTAATGAGCAGCGACTTATCGCGACTTCAGAAATACGTTGTGCTGGCCCTACTGTTTCAGTGAACAATCAACGCTCATCACCACCGTATGTTATAAAGGCAATTGGCGATCCGAAAACTTTAGATGCGGCTTTAAAAATGAGAGGCGGGGTTGTGGAAACACTCAAATTTTGGGGCATTCAAGTAAATATTAATGTTGTAGACAGCAGTTTAGAAGTACCAGCATATAAAGGAACTTTTAGATATGAACACGCAAAACCAGTTAAAGGAGGGAAAGAATAATGATAATCTATCCTTTGCTGGGAATTATTTTAGGTGTTTTAATTGGCTCTTATCTACCTATAAGTCTACCGATAGCTTACGCAAAATTTTTATCAGTAGCCCTTTTAGCTGGTTTTGATTCTGTTTTTGGCGGAATTCGTTCTGGACTTGAAGGTAATTATAATAACAAAGTATTTTTAACGGGATTTTTTATAAATGCAGCATTAGCAGCAGGATTGGCTTATATTGGGGAAAGATTGGGGATAGATTTATACTTTGTAGCGCTTTTAGCTTTTGGATTAAGAGTGTTTCAAAACTTGGCTATTATTAGAAGAAAGTTTTTAGATAAATAAATAGACTAATTTGCTATATTAATGATATAATGTCTTTATAGATTAGCGTTGAGGGGGACTACCATGTTAGAAGTAGAACAAGAATTTGGCAAAGCACAAATTAAAGTAGTTGGTGTTGGTGGTGGTGGAAATAATGCCGTAAACCGTATGATAGAATCAGCAGTTGAAGGTGTTGAGTTTGTAGCTATAAATACAGATGCGCAAGTTTTGGGAACAAGTAAAGCACCTCTAAAGATACAAATCGGAGAAAAACTAACAAAAGGTTTAGGTGCAGGCGCTAATCCTGAAATAGGTGAAAAAGCTGCCCAAGAGACTAAAGAGTCTATTATGGAGTGTTTGCGTGGCGCAGATATGGTTTTTGTAACTGCTGGTATGGGTGGCGGAACTGGTACTGGTGCCGCACCGATAGTTGCTCAATGTGCTAAAGAACTAGGTGCTCTAGTAGTGGCTGTAGTTACAAAGCCTTTTAAATTTGAAGGTCCAAAGCGTAGTAGACAAGCAGAAAGTGGTATAGAAAAACTCCGTCAAGTAGTTGATTCTATTGTTATAATTCCTAATGAAAAATTGAGAGCAATTTCTGATAAGAAAACAACCCTTGTTGACTCTTTCAAAATGGCAGATGTTAGCCTTACTCACGGGGTAGAAGGATTGTCAAATCTTATCGTTAAAGAAGGAATTATAAATCTTGATTTTGCTGACATAAAAACAGTAATGCAAGATTCAGGATCTGCATTAATGGGAGTTGGCATGGGTTCTGGGGATCGTGCAATTGAAGAGGCTTTAAATAATGCTATTAATAGTCCATTTTTAGAAACTTCTTTAGACGGAGCTACAGGTGTTATCATGAATATAACCGCAGCTTCTAATATGATGACTTTGTCAGATGTTATTGAAGCTGGTGATATGCTTGGAGAAGTAGCTTCTCCAGAAGCAAATGTTATTTTTGGAGCGATCACTGATGATAGTTTAGGTGAGAGTGTTAAAATTACAATTATTGTTACTGGTTTTAGCGATGAGAGAAAGCCAGAAGTAATAGAAAAAATAGTTAATGATAAAGTAAATCCTAAAGTAATTGAAAATGAAACTAAAGATTTAGGGGAAACATTTGTAAAACCCAAAATAATAGACAGTGATATCCCTACTATCCCAGAGTGGCTAAGACGCGATTTGTAAAAAAAAAACTGTTAGTGATAGATAATCATTAACAGTTTTTTCTAATACAACTTAAATTTATTAATAATAAAGGTGCATGATGAAAATAACTAGTCCTGTTTATAAAAAAATCGCCTTAGATATCGCAACTAGAATTGTTGAAGGTGAGTATAAAGTTGGGGAAAAGGTTTATGCGCGCTCTAGTTTAGCAACACAATATGCAGTTTCTCCAGAAACGGCACGGAGAGCCATTAGTGTTTTAGTAGATCTAGGAGTTGTAGAAAGCACTAAAGGAAGTGGCGTGCAAATAACTTCTTATGAAGCAGCTGTAAAATTTTTATCGCGTTTTGAAGATTCGCAAACACTTGGAAATTTAAAACAAGAAATTGAATATTTGGTAAACCAAGAAATAACAATAGCTGAGAATATTCAAGATAAAATTAGAGAGTTAGTGGATAAAACGGAGCGATTTACTGCAAATAATCCTTTCACACCTTTTGAAATTAAGATAAAGGCTAATATGAAATTTTTAGAGAAAAGCGCTTCGGAAATAAATTTTTGGCACAATACTTCTGCGACAATCATAGCTATTAAGCGGGGGGAAGATTTGCTTATTTCACCAGGACCATATACAACTTTTTTGAAAAATGACATTGTTTATTGTATTGGTGATGAAAATGCTTATAGTAGAGTTAATATGTTTTTATATAACGGTTAAACAAGAGAGATGTTTTAAGCATCTCTCTTGTTTTTTTATGCTTGACTTGACAAAAGCAACAACTTGAGTATAAAATAAAGTTGTTGGAAATAATTATATGTGAGGTGATTATATGATTGAATTCAGAAATGTTACAAAAAAATTCTCTGGCACTACAGTGCTAAAGGACATTTCTCTAAAGATAAATAAAGGTGAAATAGTTACTTTAGTTGGTCCTAGTGGTTGCGGGAAAACAACTAGTCTGAAAATGATTAATCGTTTAATTAAGCCTACTAGTGGGAGTATATTTATTAACGGAATAGATATTAGTAAAAAAGATGTTATTGCTTTAAGGCGAAATTTAGGGTATGTAATTCAACAAACAGGTCTGTTTCCGCATATGAATGTTCAAGAAAACATTGAAATTATTAGTAGGCTTAGCAATACTAACAGTGAAGTGTTGTTGCATAAAACTTGCGAATTAATGGAGTTAGTGGGGTTGGAGCCAGAGGTTTTTTTAAAACGCTATCCTAGTGAATTAAGTGGCGGGCAGCAGCAACGTGTCGGATTCGCGCGAGCTTTTTCTATGGATCCAGATGTTATTTTAATGGATGAGCCTTTTTCGGCATTAGATCCGATAACACGCTTGAGTCTGCAAGATGAGTTAATTAATCTTCAAAGACAGTTTAAGAAAACTATTGTTTTCGTTACCCATGATATGGATGAAGCAATAAAGATAGCTGATCGGCTTTGTATTATGAATAAGGGGGAAGTAATTCAGTATGATACGCCAGAAAACATCTTGAAAAAACCAATTAATGAATATGTAACCGAATTTGTCGGAGCAAAAAGAATATGGCTTAATGCTGATTTTATTAAGGCAGCAGATTTTATGAGCGAAGATTTATTTACTTGCACTCCAAAGCTTGGAATATTAAAATGCCTAGAAATAATGCGAAAAAATGGTTTGGATAATATGTTAGTTACAGATGTGCATACGCGCAGATTACTTGGAATATTTTATCCGAGAAATTTGCCTTTAGATTTTAACAAAACAGCTTTAGTCGAAGATTTTATGGTCAGAGAATATCCGACGGTATGTAGGGACACTTCGATTATTAAAGTTTTAAAATTAGTAGATCGGTATCAGGTAGAAAACATTCCGGTTTTAGATTGTAATAATGTTTTGCAGGGTTTGATAACGAAAACTAATCTTCTTGCAACTTTAAGCCAACAATATTTGTTGACGGAGGTGGGGTAAGATGAATTTTTACAATTATATTTTTCAAAATTACCAACAAGTATATGGACTTTTAATAGAACATATTTACTTAACTTTGATAGCTGTGTTTTTTTCAATTATAATCGGGGTGCCAATTGGTATTTTGATCTGCTATGTAAATAAATTAAACAAACCAATTTTAGGTGTAACGAGTGTTTTACAGGCTATCCCTAGTATGGCCTTATTAGGCTTTATGATTCCTTTATTAGGAATCGGGAAGGTTCCTGCAGTAGTAGTTGTTGTTCTATATTCTTTATTGCCGATAATCAAAAATACTTACACGGGATTAGTTAGTATTAATCCGCAAACCATAGAAGCAGCCAAAGGTATTGGTTTGACGAATTGGCAAATTCTAAGAAAAGTTCAAATTCCTATGGCTTTACCAATAATTATGGCTGGCGTTAGAATTTCAATTGTTACAGCGGTGGGTCTTATGACCATTGCAGCTTTTATTGGCGCTGGTGGTTTAGGCTACTTAGTTTTTTCTGGAATTAGAACTGTAAATACTGGGCAGATATTAGCAGGAGCTGTGCCAGCTTGCGCTTTAGCACTACTCGTGGATTATTTGGCCGCAAATATTGAAAAGCTAGTTACCCCGATAAGTTTACAAAATCTTGGTAATAAGTCCTTAGAAATGATTGCTAAAACTCGTTTTAAACAAAAAATAACGGTGGCCACAGCAACTTTATTATTTGGTGTTATTTTAATGCCAGCAACTTTGGCAACTTTTACGCCGAAAGCTATTAAAGAGATTTCTATTGGTAGCAAAGATTTTACTGAGCAACAAATTTTAGGACATATGTTTGCTGATTTAGTAGAAGCAAAAACAGATATAAAAGTTAAAAGAGAAATAAATTTGGGTGGAACACAAGTTTGTTTTGAAGCAATGAAAAACAATAATATTGATATGTATATTGAGTACACTGGAACTATTTATGGGAATATTTTAAGACATCCACCAATAAGTGATATGCAAAAAGTTTATGATATTTCCAAGAATACTTTACAGCGCCAGTATAATATTGTAGTTATGCCTCAAATTGCTTTTAATAACACATATACACTTGCTGTAACTAAAGAATTAGCAACTAAATATAATTTGGAAAAAATTAGTGATTTAAGAGGAAATAGTGCTAACTTCCGAACTGGAACCACATTAGAGTTTTTAAATCGCAAAGATGGATTACCAGGAGTAAAACAAAAATATAATTTAACTTTTAAAGATAGTATTGGCTTAGATGGTTCTCCTAGATATAGTGCTTTGACAAATAATGATGTGGAAATAATCGATGCTTTTTCAACCGATGGTTTACTGAAAAAATTTGATTTGGTAACCTTAAAAGATGATAAAAAGTTTTTTCCACCATATTATGCAGTACCATTAATCAGAAAAGATACTTTAGATAAATTCCCTGAATTAGAAGAGGTAGTAAATTCTTTAGCTGGAGTATTAACCGAAGAAGTAATGATTGAATTAAACTATCAAGTTGATGAAAAACAAAAACAGCCAGAAGCTGTTGCTAGAGAGTTTTTGAAAAAGAATGGTTTGATATAAATAACAGAAGGTATTGTGGTTTAACTACAATACCTTCTGTTATTTGTGGGAACTATAATTTATGTTTTAGTTTTTAATAAGTTCATCAATAGAAATAAAAGGATTTCTATAACGACCGTAGATTTTGGTTAAGTAGTTTGATTGGATTGCTTGTTCCGGACAAAGATTTATGCAGGCGAGACAATCTTGGCATTGGATTTGCCAATGTGGCAAGTTGTTTTTTAAGGAAATATTTTTTTCAGGACATAGTTTCACGCACAAACCACAACCTGTACAAGAGCTTTGCACGAAAAAGTTTTGATGGGAATTTTTCAAGTTGTGTCGCCAGTTTTTATAAAAAAAACTATATATGAAACTTAGGGGAGAATTAGAAATTTGGCTTCGAACTTGTTTTTTTACATCAAGAACAATCTGTTTAAGATGTGGTTCTTGGTTTGCAATATTTTTTTGAGCTTGGGCGGCAGTAGGTGGTTTAAATAGTTTTATATAGTTGCTAGGCATATTTTGAAATGCAGTATAGCTCAATTTGAAGTTTTTGGTAGACAAAATGTTGTCAAGTTGCTGTTTAACAATACCATAGCCAGATCCACCACAAGTAATTATAGCAAAAAAATATACATTGCTATTTGTTAAATTTAATTTAATTAGAAAACGTTCAATAATTTCAGGTATTCCAAAGGCATATAGTGGAAAAACTAATCCTACGCAAGCATCGGGTATCGTTATAACATTATTCGATATCAATGTGGTAATGTCTACTAAATCACTTTCAAGTTCATTACTTAATTTTTTAGCGACATATAAACTATTACCAGTACCAGTAAAATAAAACATTTTAGTCATATAATACTACTAAAAGTAGTTTTCACCTCTCTAAATTTATTTATTATTTACTAATTGTAGGCTAGTTATAGCTATATTGCAAGCAATTTTAGGGGACTAACAAAAAAATTATAAATAAATATTAATGTGCTTAAGATAGCTTTTATTTTAAAATTAAAATGATATAATGAGCTTAAGAAAAATAATTTAGGTGGTGAGAATATGCAAGAATTATCTTGGCGCATTGGTGGGGAACAAGGGGAAGGTATTGAAAGTTCTGGTGATTTATGGTCGAAGGTTTTAAATTCGCAAGGCTATTATTTATATGCATTTCGAGCTTTTTCATCGAGGATTAAAGGAGGACACACCCATTATAGTTTGCGTATTGCAAATGAGGATGTTGGTACGCTTAACAATAAACTTGACTTTTTGATTGCTTTTGATAAAGATAGTTTGGAGTTATCAAAAAATGAACTTCACTCTAATAGCTTGATTTTAGTAGAAAGTAAAATTAGCATAGAAAATTTGGAAGCAACAGTTGTTCAGATTCCATTTACGGAACTATTGCAAGCTAAGAACTTAATTAAACAGAAAGGTGTATTTGCATTAGGTTGCAGTGCCGCACTTTTGCAAATTTCTTTAGAAATAATAACAGAAAGCATTGAAAAAGAGTTTTTAACTAAAGGACAAGAAGTAATCGAAAAAAACCTAACTGCTTTAAAGCTGGGATACGATTATATTTTTGCTAACTATAGTAAACTTATTGGTCAGGCAAACTTGCCTATTTGTGAATCTAGAATAAATAAATTATTTGTTTTAGGAAATGAAGTTTTAGCTTTGGGTGCGTTAGTTGCAGGCGCAAGATTTATGGCTGCCTATCCAATAACACCGTCTTCGGAAATAATGGAATATTTAGTTAAAAAATTACCCGCTTATGGAGGAATCGTAGTTCAGACAGAAGATGAAATAGCGGCCTGTACGATGGCAATAGGCGCAGCTTATGCTGGAGCAAGAGCTTTAACCGCTACATCTGGACCAGGTCTATCCTTAATGGCAGAAGCAATTGGTTTAGCTTGCATGACTGAAACGCCTCTCGTGGTGTATAATACGCAAAGAGGTGGTCCGAGTACTGGTTTACCGACTAAACATGAACAGTCTGATATATTAGCAGCACTATACAATACACATGGGGATACTGCTAAAATTGTTATTGCCCCTAGCTCGATTGAAGAGTCGTTTTATGATTCATTTGAAGCGTTTAACTTAGCGGAACAATATCAATGCCCCGTTATTGTATTAACTGATTTACAATTATCATTAGCTAAGCAAACTATTAATAATATCGATATAGAAAATTTAAAAATAGAAAGGGGCAAATTGCTTGCAGATAAATTGCCAGAACTTTCAGCGCCTAATTATTTCCCTAGATATAATATAGAAACTACGACAGGAGTATCTCCAAGAGTTTTGCCGGGAACAAAAAACGGTGTGTATTTAACTACTGGTTTAGAGCACGATATATATGGTAAACCTTCTGAAAACAAAACAATGCGTGTAGCTCAATCCGAAAAGCGTTTAAAAAAGTTGGAAAATTTTTTGCAAGTGTATTCGAAAGCAACTAATGAATCTATGGGAGAAGATGTAGATTTACTTATTATAGGCGTTGGCGCAACCTTGGCTTGCATCAAAGAAACCGAAAAACTATTGGCAGAAGTTGGGATAACGACAAGACATATGCAAATACGCTTGCTAGCACCTTTCCCAGTTCAAAAAGTAAGTGAATGCTTTAAAGGTGCTAAAAAAATTGTTGTCTTAGAGCATAATGCAACAGGACAGTTAAAACATTTAATAAGAGGCAATGTAGAAAATTGTCCAGAAATTAAATCGATTTTACAATATGATGGAGATATAATTACACCACAGGTTTTAAAAACTAAATGTATGGAGGTGTTGGCAAATGACAACTAATCCTTTTAAAAATAATGTAAAGCCTAATTGGTGTCCAGGCTGTGGACATTACGGAACACATAATTCATTGCAACAAGCTTTACAGCAATTAAATTTTAAACCTCAAGATGTGGCCATAATATCTGGAATTGGTTGCGCAGGCAGAATCTCGGGTTATATTTATGCTTATGGGGTGCATACTACACATGGACGGGCTTTGCCTTTTGCCCAAGGCGTTAAGTTAGCTAATCCAGAGTTGGAAGTAATTGCTTGTGGTGGAGATGGCGATGGTTTTGCAATTGGCCTAGGTCATGCATTACATGCTATAAAACGCAATATAAACATGACGTATATTTTAATGGATAATCATGTTTATGGCCTTACTAAAGGCCAGACTTCGCCCCGTAGTGATTTGGGATTTAAAACTAAAACTACCCCAAAAGGTAATGTGGAAAATCCATTGCCAGCCTTAGAAATGGTTTTAGCAGCGGGAGCTACCTTTGTTGGACAAGCTTTTGCGGCTCAAGGAGCAGAGTTGGTTGATTTAATTAAGCAAGCAATTGCGCATAAAGGCTTTTCCTTTATAAACGTTTTAACACCCTGTGTTACCTTTAATAAAGTTAATACTTATGAATGGTATAAAGAAAATATAATCCCAATAAGTAGTTTACTAAATTATGATTCTCATAATCGCTTACAGGCGTTTCAGGCTGTTGCTGAAAACAGGGGGTTAATAACAGGTCTAATATATCAAGATATAAGCAAAACTAATTATGAAAAGGCTGTAGGCCTTGAGGATAACAATAAAATTAGTAGCATTGAACATCTAGCAATGGCTGATTGCTTAGAATTATTAAAAGAGTTTTAATAAAAGTCCAATTCGAAAAAAAGAAACCACCCCTGTGAAATTCTAATTTAGAACTTCTTAGGGGTGGCTTCTTTTTTTTATGAGAATTTCCTGTTTTAAAAAGTTATTTATCAATAAAGTGTAATTTATCTAAAGAAAAATATAAACCTACAAGTTCGCCAGCAGAAAATATTTTCTCTGGCTCAGGATCACTTTGGATTACTTGAAGTTTTTGATCAGATATTTTTAAAAGATATTCTTGGTTGTCTCCCATAAAAACAGAACTAATTACTTCAGCAGTTAATATAGCTTTTTCATTATTGGATTTAACTAGCGTTATGGCTTCAGGACGCAAAACTATTTTTGGAGCTTGCATATCGAGTTGAGGATTGTAGGGAATCAGCAATTCAGTGTCTAGTAGAATAATTTTTTGTGTAGTTGTGGTGCTTTCCAACAATTTCACGGGCAAAATATTAGCAATTCCAATGAAATCAGCAACAAATGCACTACTAGGTTTGCGATATATTTCTTGAGGGATACCAATTTGTTCTATTTCCCCTTTGTTCATTACTACAATTCTATCACTCATGCTCATTGCTTCACTTTGATCATGAGTAACGTAAATTGTTGTGATGCCGAGTTTTTGCTGGATTCTTCTGATTTCGTAGCGCATATAGACACGTAATTTAGCATCTAGATTTGAAAGCGGTTCATCAAATAAAAGCACAGCGGGTTCCATAACTAAAGCTCTAGCTAAAGCTACCCTTTGTTGTTGTCCACCAGAAAGTTGATTTGCTGCACGTTGATGCATATTTTCTAGACCAACTAATTTTAAAATAGCTAAAACTTTATCTTCAATTTGATTTTTAGGTAGTTTTCTGAGTTGTAAACCAAAAGCTACGTTGTCAAAAACATTTAAGTGTGGAAAAAGAGCGTAGCTCTGGAAAACCATAGCTGTGTCACGTTTATCTGGGGTTAAATTATTAACAACTTCCTCGCCAATCGCAATTGTACCTGAATTAGGAATTTCAAAACCAGCAATCATTCGCAAAACAGTTGTTTTGCCGCAACCAGAAGGTCCTAATAAAGTAATAAATTCACCGGGTTCAATAGCTAAATCAACATTATTAACAGCAATAACATGGTGTTTATTAGTTTGCGAATATATTTTAGTCAATCCATTTATCGTAACTTTTTTTGAAGTAATCATATTAATCCTCACTATCCATTAATTTCTGAAGTGTTTATACCCATTTTTCCTAAGAAAAATTTTAATGCTCCTGTGACTAATAGAACAATTATAATTAATAAAGTTGAATAGGCGGCAGCCACACCAATTCTTCCTACATCAACTTGAGACATGATAGAAACCGTTAATAGTTGATAGCTAGCGGAAACTAAAAAAATTACTGCGCTTACAGCCGTCATTGAACGTACAAAGCTATAAATTAAACCGCTAAAAAAAGCAGCTTTAATAATTGGAATGGTAATTAATGTAAAAACTTTATATGTGTTGGCACCTAAATCTTGAGCAGCTTCTTCAATAGCTGGATCAATTTGTTCAAGTGAGGCCATGCCGGCACGAATACCAACTGGCATACTTCTAAACACAAAAGAAAGAACAATAATAATATAAGTTCCAGTTAAAACTAGGGGGGGCTTGTTATAAGCCAATACATAACCCATGCCAATTACTGTCCCAGGAATAGCCATGGAAAGAAGTGAAATAAACTCTACCCACGAGCGCCCTAAAAAGCGTTTACGGACGATTAAGAAAGCTATAATCATCCCTAATAACCCAGTTATAGGCATAGCGATTAGCGATAATAATGTTGTGTCAAAAATAGGTTTTAGTCCTAGATCAAAAACATACTCATAGTGTTTTAGTGTAAAAGTATAGTCAATACCCCAAAGATTAACTAGAGAACCGAGTGGAATCAAAGCATATAAAATAAAAATAAACAGGCTAATTAATAGGCACGGGCTAGTAACTAAATTAACAATAAGTGCATCGCGATTTAAAGTGCGAATTCTTGAGGGCTTGCCTGTGACAGTGACGTAAGAACGCCCACTTAACCAATATTTTTGTAAAACAAACATTAAAACAGAAATGCTTAATAAAACACTTGCCAAGGCTGTACCGCCTTTAATATTGTAATTACCCATAGCTTGTAGATATGTTTTTACGGCTAAAGTAGTAAAATTGCCACCAATTACCATTGCATTGCCAAAATCAGCCACGCTTTGTATAAATACCAAAAGAAAACTATTTGCAACGCCAGGTAATAATAATGGGAAAATAACTTTTTTAAAAGTTGCCCAGCTGCTAGCGCCTAAATTACGAGCCGCTTCCTCATAAGAGGGATCAATTTGTCGCATTAGGCCAGCTAAAACCAAGTAAGCTACGGGAAAATATGTAAGAATTTGAACAATCGACAAACCCCAAAATCCATAGACATTTGCATCCGCAATGCCTAAAAGAGTGTGAGTTACAAACCCTCTTTGACCAAAAAGCATAATAAAGGACATTGCTAGAGCAAAAGGTGGTGAAATGATTGGTAATATAGCTAAAATGTTAAAAATTTTTTTCCCTTTCATATCGACGAATGCATCTGCATAGGCAAATAAAAAACCTATTGCAGTGGAAATTATAGCAACAAATACTCCTAGAAAAATAGTATTAAAAAGAACTTCTAAATTGTCAGTGGTTGTAAATACTTCATTATAATATTGTAGCGTTAAAGCACCGTCGAAAGTTGTGAATCCTTCTTTTAAAACTTCAAATAATGGCCAAATAATAAAAATTACTAGAGAAATAATTACTACCGATAACCAAAACAATAAAATTTTATCGCGAAAAATTTTTTTGCTTTCTATAATAGTTTGCTGCATTATCTTAACCTCATTTATGCAAATTTCCTATAAAAAAGGACTAACTTATTTTTTAGTTAGTCCTTTTTAACTTTTTAGATAACTGTTAGGGAAATTATTGTCTATGCTTGCTATTGTTTTTTTACTGCATTACTCCATTTTTCTACTAGTTTGCTACGATTTTCACCAGCCCATTTTAAATCGTAGTTAATTAGTTTAGTGTTTTTTATTTCAGCAGCCTGTTCAGGTGCTGCTGCTTCAGGGTTTGTCAAAAATTGATAGGAACCAGCTTTTTGTCCGATTTCTTGAGCTTTTTTAGTAAGAACCCAAGCAATGAATTTCTTAGCCGCTTCACTATCTGGGGCACCTTTAACCATTGCTACAGCACCGATTTCATAACCAGTACCTTCAACTGGAGCTGTTAAGATGATATCTTTCATTCCTTCTTGGCGATATTTTATAGCATCATGTAAAAAAGTTATACCTACAGTACATTCACCTTGTCCAGCCATTCGCCCAGGTGCAGTGCCAGACTTAGTATAAGTTTTAATTTGCCCATTAAGTTGCTTCATGTACTCAAGGCCTTTAGTTTCCCCCATTTCTTGAATGATTGAAGCTAGCATGGTGTATGCAGTTCCAGAAGAACCAGGATCAGCCATAACAACTTGTCCCTTAAGTTTTGGATCTAACAAATCTTGCCAACTTTTAGGTGCATTAATTCCCTTTTCAGCTAAAAGAGCCTTGTTAGAGGCGAAACCGAGGTAGCCGATATAAATACCATACCAATAACCATCTTTATCCTTGTATTTATCTGGGATTAACTTGGCAGTATCTGGGTTATAGGCTTGTAGTAAGCCCATTTCCTTAGCTTGAATAAAACCATCAGCAGGACCACCAAACCAAACAGAAGCTTTTGGAGCAGCTTTTTCGGCGTTTAAGCGTCCCAAAATTTCGCCGGAACTCATGCGAATTGCTTCAACTTTTATACCTGTTTCTTTTTCGAATTCTTTAATAGATTTAATCATGTGGTCTTCCATTAATCCCGAATAAATAGTCAGTTTTTGTGAAGGTGCTGTTTTTTTCTCACCACCACAACCAAATACGAAGAGTGCCAAAGTTAAGAGTGTTAATAATGCTACGAGTTTTTTCATTAGACAGCCTCCTTAATTTTAAAATAATTTCCCTATATAGAGTATTGTATATTTTTCTAAAAACTTATGCAATCTCTAATTAAACAAAAGTAGCTAATTAAAGTAATTAACCATAATATTCTTTTGGATTGGGGCATTAATTGGTTGCATGTCTTTATAGCCTAATGCGATAGCATAATGTGGCTGATAACCATCAGGTAATTTAAATAAAGAAGCGTATTTTTTAGGCTCTTGGTGGAACAGAATTCCAGCAATCCCATTCCAACAGCTGCCTATGTCCAGACTTTCAGCGGCTATTAACAGGTTCATAGTTGCCGCAGCACAATTTATTTCATTTAATAGAGCCGAGGGTTTACCTGAAATAATAATAACTGTTGGTGCTCCGTAAAAGATGTCTAAAGTTGGATGCTCTGCTATTTTACGGATGTCATCAATATGAAAATTTTTAGCAGCGTTTTTCGAAGCTTGGTTCAACTCTTTAATTAGTTCTCGATTTTGCATTACGGTAAAGAACCAAGACTGTTCATTGTGAGCACTTGGAGCTAGCATAGCAGCCTTTAGTATTTCTGATATAAGTTCTTGAGGTATTTGTTGTGCTTTGAATTTTCTAATAGAGCGTCTTCTAGCTATTGTCTTTAAAGTTTCATTCATTAGGAATCTCCTTTTCTCTATAAATTATAAATAAATTATATCATACAAGCTCTAGATATTTAAAATATATGTGATAGAATAAAGTTGTAAAATTCAATTATTTTAATGGAAGTGAGTGTTAAATGTTCAAGGAAACTGAACAAAAAAAGCGCTATTTAACATTTATTGCCTGTTTAGCGTTGTTAATTTTGGGGATTAACTTACTTTTTAGTCGAGATGCAAGTAAAGTAGGTGAAACAATAATTCCGGAAGAATTACAAGAAAGCACGAAAAAAAGCAGCTTTGAAAATGTAGTAAGGAAAGAAGCAATAAAAATTTGTGTAAGTGGCGCAGTTCGTAATCCAGGAGTATATTCTGTTGCTAAAGGAACTCGGGTTCAAGAAGTATTCGATACAATTGTCGAAGTTTTGCCTGAAGCAAATTTGTCTAATGTCAATCTAGCGAGGATTTGTAAGGATGGAATGCAAATTAAAGTACCTTTAAAGAAAATAAGTAAAAGTATCAAAACTATTAAAGAAAATGATTACGAAAAAATTAATATTAATACTGCAAGCTCCAATGAATTAGTAACATTGAAAGGTATTACGCCAACTATTGCTAAAGAAATAGTTCGTCAGAGAGAATTATACGGTCCGTTTGTTAATAAGCAAGAATTATTAAAAGTTAAAGGAATCGGAAAAGCCAAATTAGCAAAAATTGAAGAGCTAATAACTTGGTAGATTCCAATATTCAAAAATTTTTCATAATTCTTGCAGCAAACTTTATTGTTGGAATATACAGTGGTCTTTGTGGCGATGTTTTTGGAGCAATAGTAGTTTGTATTGCGATAACAATATTCAGTGGCGCATTTTTTGCTAAAAAACATTGGGAGTTAGTGACTTTAACATTATTTTTTTTAATAGCCTTCTTTATAGGTTGGAATGACTCTTTAATGAAATTGGAGCAAAAACTTCAACCTATTTATGATAAGTTACTTTACTTAGAACTGAATGTAGATAAAAAAACTATTAAAGAATATGATGAATACTATACTTTTATAGGCAAGTTGACTGCCAATACTAATGATTCTAAACTACACTTAATAAATGATTTTAAGGTTAAAGTATATCTGCCGAAAAAACATATACAGAAATTTTCTATGAATAATATAGATAAGCTAGCTTTTAAAGGTAAAATAAGTAGATTTGAGAGTTTTAATAATCCTAGCAATATGGATTATCATAAACGCAATTTATTAAAAAATATTATTGGTAAGGTTCGAGTCGATAATGCTGATATTAACTTTAAAAATTCTAGTTCTGAGTTTAAACTAAATTATTTTTCAATACTTGTTGATAAATATTTTGCAAAACTGGAGGATTTTTTACCAGAAAACCAGATAGCGATTTTGAAAACATTAGTGGTGAGACCTGATGCCAATCTTTCAGGAGAAATTTATCGCGATTTTTCTAAAACTGGGCTAATACATATTTTGTGTATTTCGGGGACACACCTTTCGATAATTTCGTTTACTTTGTATCATATATTAGAACAAATTTTTTCTAGCCATATAATTCCGGCTTGTTTAACTTTGTTAATTAGCTGGCTGTATGTTAGTATAACAAATATGGATACGCCTATATTAAGAGCATTGTTTTTAAATACTCTATTAATTTTAGGAATAATAATAAAGCGTAAAGCATTTTTGCCCACTACTTTTGCTTTTGTGACTGTCATTTTTTTAGCTTATAAGCCTTTATTTATGCTAGATATCACTTTTCAACTATCTTTTTTAGCAACTGCAAGTTTGATTTTTTTGTATCCGCACCTTGAAAACTTTAATGAGATAATAGGGTGTGAAAAATTTTTTTGGGCACCTATAGCAGCAATTTTAAGTGTTCAAATACTAATATTACCTATTATTCTTTCTAATTTTCACCAGATTTCCTTAACATTGTTTTTTAGCAATTTTATTTTATTACCGATATTACAAATTAGTATAGTTTTTATTTTTTTTACAAGTTTTCTATTCTATTTGCTATACCCTTTAGGAAAAGTATTGATAATTGTAATTAGTATAATTTTAAGTATAGTTATAAAATTTAATTCTATTTTGGCAGGGATTACAATGTTAAATATATACACTGGGGATATTCCTAAATTTTTGTATTTAATATACTATTTAGCTGTAATAGGTTTTACGGTTAAAACGCCTAATGTAATATTTGCGCAATTTAGTAAAATTATTTTTGTCATAATTCTGCTTTCAATGTTATTTTGTTCTTATCGAAGAGATGGTTTTGCCCAGATGCACTTTATTGATGTAGCGCAAGGCGATGCTTGTTTAATTATAAGTAAAAATAAAAGAAGTATTTTGATTGACACCGGCGGTCTAGAGTATAGTAAGCTAGATATTGGGGAAGAGGTAATTGTACCTTACTTGCGATATCACGGAATAGAAAGTGTTGATTACTTGTTATTATCACATAATCATTATGATCATGTTGGTGGTAGCTTTGCTTTAGCTAAAGAGATACCAATTCAAAATATTATTTTAGCTAATGAGGCCTCTAGAGACAATGATTTTATTAAACGGCTTTTGCTTTTTTCACCTAAAGCAAAAGTAGTAATTCCAGAAAACAATCAAAAATTCGTGCTTGACAATCTTAACTTTGAATTTCTTCACTGCCCAGCTAATGAAACTAAAGATGAAAATGATAGTTTAGTTTTAAAAATTTTTTTTGATAAGTACAAATTACTATTTACAGGTGACATTAGTTCTGAACTAGAACAGAACCTAAAGCTAAACAAAGAAAGAATTAATGTACTAAAAGTTGCCCATCATGGTTCGCGAAACTCTACGTCTGAATATTTATTAAATACTACACATCCTCAAGTTGCTGTTATATCTGCCGGTCGTAGGAATCCTTTTGGTCATCCACATCAAGAAACATTAACACGATTAAGTTTAATTAACAGCAAAATTTATCGAACAGATCTCAACGGTGCAATTACAATATCTTTTGATAATGAAAGAATGACTGTTAATAAATATTTGAACTATTAAAAATTGTTATGTAAGATTAATTTTGCTATAATATAATGCATTAATCAAAGAGGAGCGGTTTTTATGGATAATATATATCTACTTTTAGATAAATTTAAAACAAGAAATGACTTGAAAAACTGCACAATTCTTTTAGGCGATGAAACCTACTATCAAGATAAAGTATTGAAACTGTACAAGGAGCTTTTATTTAGAGAAACATTAAATTCCAACCAAGAATCTAACATCTACCATTATGAAAAAATTAATGCTGAAAACCTAGAACACTTTAAAGAAAATTTGTATTCAGGTGGGTTTTTTTCTGAAGTAAGATTATTTATTATCAGAGATAGTAGTATCTTTACAGTTAAAAAACATTCTGAAGAGTTGCTCGAAAAATTTTTAGTTATAATAAATGATATTCCGGAAGATTGCTATGTTATTTTTATAATCGATAACTTAGAAAAAGGTTTAAAAAATTTTAAAGACTATCAAAAAAATAAAGTATATAAGGATTTGGAACAGCGAGCTACTTGCTTTAGCTGTATTAAACCTAGATATTATGAAATAAAGGGTTGGTTAACACAAGAAATAAAACGAAGAAAGTTAAATTTTACAAAAGAAGCATATGAAAGTATTTGGCAATATTGCAACTATACAGATAATATAGCTTTGAGTATTTTAGATAATGAATTTGACAAAATTGCCTTGTATACAAATCCGACAGAAACAATAACTCGTAAAAAACTTCTAGAAATATCACAGCTAAGTATGCAAGTTTCGGTATATAGATTAGTAGAGTATTTGCAAAAAAAAGAGACTAATAATGTCTTGGGAATTTGGCATGAACTCGCTAGGGAAAATTTTCCTATTGAAGCTATAATATCGCCTTTAGCGGCTCAAATAAAAAAAATTATTCATTTAAAAAGGGCTCAGGAAAACGGAATGAACCTTAACGATTTTGCTAAGGAATATAAACTTTCTAGCTATATAGTGAATAAATTAATAACAGAAAGTGTTTATTTAAGTATTGAAGAACTTAAAGAGCTACATAATGAAATGGTAGAATTTTTATTTTCCTTGCGGAGCGGATTTAAAGAGTATCTTGATTTTCAATTTATACTAATAAAATTCTGTAATCGCTAAATATTGGCTAAAACAGTTAAAAAATGATATAATATAAGGATATATAATGGAAATGATATATTGTCTTATAACATAGGAGAGGATAAATTTAATGCAACAAGAACAAATTCGTAATTTCTCTATTATCGCCCATATTGATCATGGGAAATCAACTTTAGCGGATCGCCTTATTGAGAGTACTGGTACACTATCTAGTAGAGAGATGGAATCGCAGGTTTTAGATAAGCTAGACTTAGAACGCGAAAGAGGTATTACCATTAAAGCGCAAGCTGTTCGAATTAACTATAAAGCAAATGATAATCAAGAATATATGTTGAACTTAATAGACACTCCTGGGCATGTTGATTTCACCTATGAAGTTTCTAGGGCTTTAGCTGCCTGTGAAGGAGCTTTGCTAGTTGTTGATGCAACACAAGGGATAGAAGCGCAAACCTTAGCGAATGTATATTTAGCTTTAGAACATGACTTGGAAATAATTCCTGTAATAAACAAGATAGATTTGCCAAGTGCAGACCCCGAGCGCGTTAAAAAAGAAATTGAAGAAGTTATTGGAATTGATGCAAGTGAAGCAATTTTAGTTAGTGCTAAAACTGGAATGGGTACAGCAGATGTTCTTGAAGCTATAGTAAAAAGAGTACCGCCACCCAAAGGGAATTTGCAGCAGCCACTTACGGCTCTTGTTTTTGATTCACATTTTGACGCATATAAAGGAGTAATTCTTTATGTTAGAGTCATGGATGGTGAAATAAAAAAAGGTATGCAGATCAAAATGATGGCAACAGAAAAAGTTTTTGAAGTAACTGAAGTTGGGGTGTTTAAGCCTAATTTAGTTAATGTTGAAAAATTAAGTGTTGGTCAAGTAGGATTTTTTGCTGCTAGCATAAAAAATGTCAAAGATGCCCGTGTTGGGGATACTGTTACAGACAATAATAACCCCGCACCTCAAATGCTTCCAGGATATAAAAAAGCCACCTCAATGGTGTTTTGTGGCCTATATCCTGTAGAAAATTCTGAGTATGATTCATTACGAGACGCTTTAGAAAAACTACAATTAAACGATGCATCCCTATCTTTTGAACCAGAAACTTCTATTGCCTTAGGTTTTGGTTTCCGTTGCGGATTTTTGGGGTTATTGCATATGGATGTTATTAAAGAACGGTTAGAGCGCGAATATAATTTAAGCTTAATAACAACAGCACCAAACGTTATCTATAATGTTTATCGAACTAATGGTGAGATGGAGGTAATTGATAATCCATCTAAAATGCCTGACCCTACAGTTATAGATCGCATTGAAGAACCTTATGTAAATGCAACAATAATTGTGCCCTCAGAATACGTAGGTGCAGTAATGGAGTTGTCACAGGAAAAACGTGGGGAATATCAAAATATGACTTATGTTGATACAGCCAGAGTAATGTTACATTACCTACTGCCTTTAAGCGAAATTATTTATGATTATTTTGATAGAATGAAATCGGCTACTAGAGGCTATGCATCTTTAGATTATGAATTAACTGGCTACAAGCCTTCAGCATTAGCAAAACTTGATATTTTATTAAACGGTGAACCGGTGGATGCTTTGTCCGCAATTGTACATCGTGATAGTGCGCAGTATCGTGGACGACAATTAGCTGAAAAACTTAGAGCTTTAATTCCACGCCAAATGTTTGAAATTCCAATTCAAGCTGCAATTGGCAATAAGGTAATTGCTCGTGAAACTGTAAAGGCAATGCGCAAAGATGTTTTAGCAAAATGTTATGGTGGCGATATTAGTCGTAAACGCAAATTATTAGAAAAACAAAAAGAAGGGAAAAAACGCATGAAGCAAGTGGGAAGTGTAGAACTACCACAAGAAGCTTTTATGGCAATTTTAAAAATGGATTAATATGATTCAAGCAATATATATTCATATTCCTTTTTGTTTAAAAAAATGTTTTTACTGTGATTTTCCATCTTTTACATACAAAGAGGAAGAACTGATTGAGCAATACGTTCAAAGTCTTATCTGTGAAATAAATAGTACGAAAATAAATTTAGAGGAGGGTGCCACTTTGTATTTTGGAGGTGGCACACCTTCTTTATTGTCGCTCACACAACTAGAAAGCATTTTTAGCGCTTTATTAAACAACGGGTGGTCTTTTAGCGAAGTTAGTTTAGAAGCAAATCCTGGTACTGTTTCAAAAGATAAATTACGTGGTTTTAAAGAGATAGGCATAAATCGTCTTAGTTTTGGAGTTCAAAGTTTTAATAATAAACTTTTGCGAAATATAGGCAGAATTCATAACAGAGAGGAAGCTATTCAGGCAATTTTGTGGGCACAAGAAGCAGGTTTTAAGAATATTAATATTGATCTAATGAATTCTCTGCCCAAACAAAGTATTTATGATGTATATGAAGATTTACTGCTAGCAATTGAACTAGAACCAACCCATGTTTCCGCTTATGCTCTAAAAATAGAAGAAAACACTATTTTCTATAAATTAGCGGCTGGAGATGATAATTTCCAGCCAAATGATCTAATCCAAGAGCGAATGTATGATTTAATTCCTAGAGTTTTAGAGAATAATGGATTTAAAAGATACGAAATTTCTAATTTTGCTAAACCAAATTATGAATGCCGGCACAATAAGGTATACTGGCATTATCGAAATTACTTTGCGTTTGGTTTAGGTGCTTGCTCTTTTTATGGGCACAAAAGAGCAACTAATACCTTTGTATTGGAAGAATATCTTATGTTGAAAACAAATCTTCACAATACTATTCGTGAAGTAGAAAATATAACTGCTGCCGATTACCAAAGTGAATATATTTTTATGAATTTACGTCTAGTTGAAGGCTTAAACTGTATTACTTATGCCAACAAGTTCTCAGAAGATATACTAGTAAGATACGCTGAAATAATTGAAAGGCATCTTAAAGCAGGCCTCTTGTTTTTTCCTGAAAAAAACATTTTAGCTCTGACAGAGCGCGGTTTTAAATATAGTAATTTAGTTTTTAGAGATTTTATTAATTAAATAAAATTTGCTCTTGACAATTTTATTTAACAATGTTATTTTATACACAGGTGTTAGCACTCTAACAAAATGAGTGCTAACAAAGTAAGAGGTGTTATGCGATGCTTACAGAAAGAAAAAAAAGAATCTTACAGATGATTGTAGATTATTATGTAGCTACTGCAGAACCTGTTGGTTCACGAACTATTGCACGTAATTTTGCCCTAGGCATTAGTCCTGCTACAATAAGAAATGAAATGTCTGATTTGGAAGCCCTGGGATATTTAGAACAACCTCATACATCTGCGGGAAGAATACCTTCCTCAAAAGGTTATCGTTTATATGTAGATTCACTAGGGGAACCAGACTTAATTAATGAAAATGAACAAATTCTTATTGAGCAATGGTATAAGTCAAGATTACTGCAAATGGATGAAATTTTTCAATTGACGGCTAAAATACTTTCTAGAATGACGAATAATTTGTCCGTGGTCACCGCATATCAGGAAAATCATATAAAATTTAACTACATAAAATTTCTACCATTAGATTCGCAACGAGCGATTTTACTTTTAGTAACAGAAGATGGTGTAGTTGAAAATAGTATTGTAAAATTGCCTGAAGGTGTAGCTTTTAGTGATCTTGATAGTGTTGCACAACGTATTACTACTAAGCTTGCAGGTATTCCATTGCAAGACATTCAACAACAGTCAATTCGAGAGACATACCGTGATATAGTCTTTGATGAAGGTTTGCATCAGGGGCTTTTGGATTTGGTGAAACAAATTCATGAGCAACGCCATGAGGGAAAAGTTTATCTTGGTGGAACAACACAAATGCTGAAAAACCCAGAATTTAATAGTGTTAATCGAGTGCGTGAGTTGTTGCAAATCGTAGAAGAGCGTAGACTTTTAAAGGATATTTTAAATTCATCTAACGAAAACTTTGGTATTCAAATTAGCATCGGTGCAGAAAATAAATTTTCTGGAATACAAGACTGTAGTGTAGTTCGTGCAACTTACAATATAAATGGACAATTTGCCGGTACATTAGCAGTATTAGGCCCGACGAGGATGGAATACGCGAAGATAATTGCAGTGATGAATTTTCTGGAAAATTATCTACGGAAAATTTTACGATAAATAAAAAGTTAAGGGTGAAGATATGCAAGAAAAAAATGATATCAAAGAAAACATTGCTAATACTGAAATTTCAGAAGAAATTATAGCTGATTCAGAAATGAATGAAACCACTACAGAAGAACAAAATTTAAGTTTTGCTCTAGATGAAGATAATTCTAAAGTCGAAGAATTACAAAATAGTATTATGCGCCTAAAAGCAGATTTTGATAATTATAAGAGAAGAACACAGGAAGAAAGAGAGCAATTAGCCACTTTTGTTACTGCTGATGTAATTAGTAAAATCTTACCAGTTTTAGACAGTTTTAAGAGAGCTCAAGATAGTTTACCAAATACTGTTGATGAAAATATCAAAACCGGTTTGGATATGATTTTGAAGCAATTTGAGCAAGCATTTACCAATATTGGTGTTGAGAAAATTGTTACTGAGGGAAAATTTGATCCAGAACTTCATGAAGCTATGATGCGAGGTGATAATCCAGATTTAGAAGAAGGAAGTATTGAAATGGTTTTCGAAGAAGGCTATCGCTATAAAAATAAAGTAGTGCGTCATTCTAAAGTTAAAGTAGTAGGTTAAAAAATTTTATTTATGAGTATTTAGAGGGGGATATTTAAAATGGCAAAAGTAATAGGTATAGACTTAGGGACAACAAATTCATGTGTTGCTGTAATGGAAGGTGGAGAAGCGGTAGTAATTCCTAATCCGGAAGGAGCAAGAACTACTCCATCCGTAATTGGTTTTTCTAAAACGGGAGAAACTTTAATTGGGCAATTAGCTAAAAGACAAGCTGTTTCAAATCCAGAGGGAACAGTTATTTCTATCAAAAGACATATGGGCACTACTTATAAAGAAAATAAAGCAGGTAAAGAATATACGCCACAAGAGCTTTCGGCAATGATATTGCAAAAATTAAAAGAAGATGCTGAAAAATACCTTGGAGAAAAAGTAACACAAGCTGTAATCACAGTACCAGCTTATTTTACGGACAGTCAAAGACAAGCTACTAAAGATGCAGGTAAAATAGCAGGTTTAGAAGTTCTAAGAATAATCAACGAGCCTACAGCTGCGGCTTTAGCCTATGGAATAGATAAATCAGATGACCATACTATCTTAGTTTATGACTTAGGTGGTGGTACTTTTGATGTATCGATTTTGGAATTAGGCGATGGTGTATTTGAAGTATTAGCGACAAATGGTAATAATTTACTTGGTGGTGACGATTTCGACCAAAGAATTATGGATTACTTGGTTGCGGAATTTAAAAAAGCAGAAAGTATTGATTTATCCAAGGATAAAATGGCTATGCAACGTTTGAAAGAAGCGGCAGAGAAAGCTAAAATTGAACTTTCGGGAGTATTAACTACTAATGTTAATCTACCATTTATTACAGCCGATGCAAGTGGTCCTAAACACATGGATATTAGTATTACTAGAGCGAAATTTGATGAGTTGACCGCAGATCTTGTTGAGAAAACAATGGAGCCAACTCGCAAGGCTTTAGATGACGCTAAATTATCACCTAAAGATATAAATCGTGTAATTTTAGTAGGTGGTTCAACAAGAATCCCTGCAGTTCAAGAAGCAATTAAAAGGTTTATTGGCAAAGAACCGCATCGCGGTGTAAATCCAGACGAATGTGTAGCTCTCGGTGCGGCTATTCAAGCCGGAGTTCTTTCTGGCGATGTAAAAGATGTTTTATTGCTTGATGTTACACCGCTTTCTTTAGGAATTGAAACTCTAGGCGGGGTATTTACTAAGATTATTGAAAGAAATACAACTATTCCAACTTCCCGCAAACAAGTGTTTTCTACTGCTGCAGACAACCAACCAGCTGTAGATATTCATGTTCTACAAGGTGAGCGCGAAATGGCTGCAAATAATAAGACTTTAGGAAGATTTGAGTTATCAGGAATTCCACCAGCACCTCGTGGAGTACCTAAAATTGAAGTAGAATTTGATATTGATGCAAATGGTATTGTTAACGTTAAAGCGAAAGATTTAGGAACTGGTAAAGAACAAAAAATTACAATTACGTCTTCTGGCGGATTATCTAATGAAGAAGTTGAAAGAATGGTAAAAGAAGCTGAAGCTAACGCTGCAGAAGATAAAAAACGTAAAGAAGTAATAGAAGCTCGAAATCAAGCAGATTCACTTGTGTATCAAGCTGAAAAAACAATCAAAGATATGGAAGGCAAAGGAGAAGAGGCTTTAGTTGAAAAAGTGAAGACTGCAGTCGAAACTTTAAAGAAAACTTTAGAATCTGACGATGTTGAAGCAATTAAAAAAGATACTGAAGAGTTAACTAAACCACTATATGAGTTATCAGCGGCTCTTTATAAACAAAATGAAGAGCAAGCTGGTCCTACTGATGCGACAAGTTCAGCAGACGATAAAAAATCAGATGATAATATTGTAGATGCTGAGGTTGTAGATGAGGATAAAAAGAAATAACTTTTAAATTTAGGATGGTGTAGTTGTGAGTAAAAGAGATTACTATGAAGTCCTTGGTTTAAACAAGGGTGCTTCTGATGATGAATTAAAGAAAGCCTACAGAAAATTGGCTAGACAATATCATCCTGATGTAAACAAAGATAATCCTGAAGCTGCAGAAAAATTTAAAGAACTATCTGAAGCATATGCCATATTGTCTGATCCTGAAAAAAAGAGCCGTTATGATCAAATGGGTCACGCAGCTTTTGAGGGTGGTTCAGGATTCTCTGGTGCAGAGGGTTTTGATTTCAGTGGTTTTGGCGGGGGATTTGAAGATATTTTCGAAAATTTCTTTGGTGGCGGTGGAGGGCGTTCGCGCCATCGCGGCCCAGAACCAGGAGCAGATCTGCGTTATGATTTGGAAATAACATTTGAAGAAGCAGCTTTTGGGGTAGAAAAGAAAATTTCTGTAAACAAACAAGAAAAATGTGATTCTTGCAATGGTACTGGTGCCAATGAAAATAGCAAGGTAGAGACTTGTAGTGAGTGTAATGGGACTGGTCAAGTTAAGGTAATGCAAAATACACTTTTTGGAAGAATGGCTACTGTTACAACTTGCCCAAAATGTCGCGGTGAAGGAAAAACAATTAAAGATCCTTGTAAAAGATGTCAAGGTAAAGGAAGATTACGTAAAGGGAAAGATATTACAGTTAAAATTCCTGCTGGGGTAGATACAGGGACCCGTTTGAGAGTTTCTGGTGAAGGCGAAGCCGGAGAACGTGGTGCAGCAAGTGGTGATCTATACGTTTACTTATTTGTTAAAGCCCATAAATTTTTCAAACGTGAAGAGCAAAATGTTTGGTGTGAAGTACCGATCAATATTGTTCAAGCTAGTTTAGGTGCTGAAATAACGGTTCCAACCTTGGATGGCAAAGTAACCTTAAAAATTCCTGAAGGCACACAACCTGATTCGGTATTAAGAATAAAAGGAAAAGGTATTCCGAGCTTGAGGCGTGGTGGAAATCGTGGTGATCAAATGGTAAGAATTAAAGTAATTGTTCCTAAAGGGCTATCTGATAAACAGAAAAAACTATTAAATGAGTTTGCTGCTAGTGATGGTGAAGCTTTAAATCCAGAGGAAAAAGGTTTTTGGAAAAAAATTAAAGATTTACTAGATTAATAAAGGGGCTGTATAAGAAAACTACTATTTTCTTGCAGCCCTTTCTATTTTTACCAAGATATAAACTGTGATATAATAACCCTACATAATTAATAAGGCTGGTGGATGTAAATGAATTGGATGGAAATAAGTGTTTTAACTACGCATGAAGCAAGCGAAGCGGTTGCTAATATTTTTCATGAAATGCGTGTTGGTGGTGTAGTTGTAGAAGACCCCGTTTTAATTAATAATCTAAGAAAGTCAACATCATGGGAATTATGTGATATTCCAGAACAAGAAGATATTGAAACAGTAACAATAAAGGCTTACTTACCAGCTGATGAAAATTTCTTTGAAAAAATGAAACAGTTAGAAATTGCTTTGCACGAAATTGAAACACATTTTTGCAATTGTAAAAGAGGTAATACTTGTTTTAGAGAAATTTGTGAAGAAGATTGGGCTAATGCGTGGAAACAGTATTTTCATCCAATAAGAGTTGGGCAACAGATAATAATAAAACCAACCTGGGAAGATTATGAAGCTCTAGATAAGGATTTAATAATTGAACTGGATCCGGGAATGGCTTTTGGTACTGGAACTCATCACACAACTTGTTTGTGCATAAAAGCATTAGAAGATGTTTTACAACCCAATGATACGGTATTTGATGTCGGCACAGGTTCCGGAATATTAGCAGTGGTTTCAGCTAAACTTGGTGCAGCTAAAGTTATAGCGGTAGATATTGATTCGACGGCTGTTAGGGTTGCAAAAGAGAATGTCGCCTTAAATAATGTTGCTGATATTGTTGAAGTTGTTGAGGGTGATTTATTAAATAATGTTCAGGGGCAAGCAGATGTTATTGTAGCTAATATTATCGCCGATATAATTATTATGGTTTTACCCGATATTCTATTAAAGCTAAAACCAGCAGGAAAATTCTTAGCTAGTGGTATAATAATAGAGAGATTAGAAGACGTAACTACTAAAGCAACAAATTTGGGCTTTAACATCCATCGAATTATCGAACAATCGGGATGGGCGGTAGTAGAAATGTCCAGGAAGGAAGATTAGTTTGTATAGATTTTTCAGCCAACAAGAATATAGTGAAAAAATATTTTTACAGGGTACTGACGCCTATCATATTGCCAATGTTCTTAGAATGCAGACTGGTGAAAAGATGCAGATAGTTACGAGCGACAGATATTTAGCCTTAGCTGAAATTAGTAGCATCAAGGCAGGTATTATAGAATTAAAATCGCTGGAAATATTAGATAAGTTTGTTAAGCTAAATAGAGTCGTTTTAGCACAAGGTTTAATCAAAGGTGATAAAATGGATTACGTGGTTCAAAAAGCTGTTGAACTTGGTGTGACGGATATTTATTTACTTAAATTATCACGCTGTATCGTTGATTATGATTTAGATAAAGCGATTAAAAAAGTCGAACGCTGGCAGAGAATTGCTTATGAGGCTGCTAAACAAAGTAAACACGAGGTTGTTCCGCGAGTACACGAGATTAAAAGTTTGTCAGAATTCTTAACAGAGCACACAGTAAATAACTTGGATATTTTGGCGTATGAGGAAGAACAAAGTTATTCTTTAAAGGCTTGTTTGCAAAGTAATGCTTTAAATCAAGATATAACTTTTTTGGTAGGTGCCGAAGGCGGTTTTGCACCCAAAGAGGTTGAACAGGCGGTTGCTCAAGGGTTTAAATGTGTAACACTGGGCAAGCAAATATTACGCACGGAAACAGCGCCATTGATGTTGCTTGCAGCATTGAAATACGAAAAAGAATTTTAAGAGGTAGATATTTTGAAATTTGCAATTTATACTTTAGGATGTAAAGTCAATCAAGCGGATAGCCAAAGTATGCAGGAAATTTTAATTAAAGCTGGCTATGAGTTTGTGGCTCCCGAAGCTGGCGCAGATATTTATATTATTAATACCTGTGTCGTAACTAATGTTGGGCAACAAAAATCGCGACAAACTATTAGAAAATTTATTCGTGAAAATCCTAACGCAATGATAATTGTAACAGGTTGTTATCCTCAAACTGCAATTGGTGAGGTCGAGGGAATTCCTGGTGTGGCACTTATTATTGGTAATAAGGATAGACATAAAATAGCTGAGCTTATAGTTGAATATCAGCAAGAAAATTCTACGGAACCCTTAAATATAGTAAGTGACATAAATATGATTCACAATTTTGAGGATATTCCAACAGGAATGCATTCGGAAAAAACTAGAGCATTTTTAAAAATTCAAGAAGGTTGTAATCAATTTTGTACCTATTGTATTATTCCCTATGCGCGGGGACGACTACGCTCTCGTAGCCTAACTAGTATAAAAAAAGAAATAGAAAATTTAGTAGCTAGTGGTTATAAAGAAGTTGTATTATTGGGAATTCATCTAGGGGCCTATGGAAAAGATTTTAGCGAAAAAATAAGTCTTGTCAACGCTGTGAAAACTGCTTTAGCTGTACCTGGACTAGAAAGACTACGTCTTGGTTCATTAGAATGCATAGAAATTGAAGATGAAATGTTAGAACTATTAGCTACAGAAAGCCGTTTAGCCAAACATTTACATCTACCTTTGCAATCTGGCAGTGATAGCATTTTGAGAAAAATGAATCGCCCCTATACAGTCGATGAATATCGAATATTAATAGAAAAAATCAGAAAAAAAGTGCCAGAAATTGCAATTACGACTGATGTAATAGCGGGATTTCCAGGGGAAACAGAAAATTTATTTCAAGAAACTTATAAATTTATGGAAGAGCTTCAGTTTTCTAAGACTCATATTTTCCCTTTCTCTAGGCGTAAAAATACACCTGCTGAAAAATACCCGCAACAGGTTCTTAAAGAAATCAAACAGCAAAGAGTTAAGCAATTAACTTTTTTAGACCAAAAGTCTCATGAAAGTTTTTTAAACATGAATAAGAATAAAGAGGAATTTGTGTTGTTTGAACAACAGAAGTATGGATATTTTACTGGTTATACTTCTAACTACATTAGAGTATATGTAAATTCGGACTCTGTTAATTTAGAAAACAAGTTGTATTCAGTTATAACTCAAGATGTTTTTAAAGATGGGTTAATGGCTGTTTTAAAATAAAATATTTTGTGAGGTGATTTAAATGTGTGTTTTTTGTAAAATTGTAGCAGGGGAAATTCCGAGTAATGTGTTGTATGAGGATGAAAACATTATCGTTATTCCAGATATTAATCCAGAAGCGCCAGTGCATTTATTATTAATACCAAAATTGCATTTAGATAATATTATGGAGATATCTCCCGAGTTAGCAGGAAATATTTTTTCTAAAATAAGGGAAATAGCGAAAAAATTTAACATTGAAGAAAATGGTTTTAGAATAGTTATTAACACAGGGAAAGATGGTGGACAAACAGTAGAGCATTTGCATATACACCTATTAGCAGGAAGAGAACTACTTTGGCCAGCTGGTTGAAATTAAGCTACTTACATTTTGAGCATAAAAAAAGCAACAAAGATAATTTTACTTTGTTGCTTTTTCTATTATTTTTTAAATTATTTTATGGTTTTTAGATATTCATGGCACTCTTGTGCTGCTTGTCTACCTTCGATAATTGCCCAAGCAACTAAACTTTGACCTCTTTTAGCATCGCCAGCTACAAAAATTTTATCATGACTGGTCTGATGAGAATTCTCCTTAGTTGCAATAGTCCCGCTTACTGTTTTTTCAAGATTAAAGGCATCTAAAATAGTTTGTTCTGGACCGATAAAACCCATTGCCAATAAAACTAATTGCGCGGGCAATATTTTCTCAGTATCTTCTATTTCTTGTAAATTCATTTTACAAGCCTCTTTAATCCAGTTTACTCGCGCAACTCTTACTCCGGCGAGTATATTTTTTTCATCTTTTATAAATTCTTTAGTTAAAACACAATATTCTCGAGGATCATTGTTGAATAGTTCTAAAGCTTCTTGTTGTCCATAGTCGATTTTATGAATTTTAGGAAACTGTGGCCATGGATTATCGGCAGCTCTACTGTTGGGGAGGCAAGGCATGATTTCTAATTGCTTAATGCTTTTGCAACCTTGGCGAATTGCTGTTGCAACACAATCTGTACCAGTATCGCCACCACCGATGACAATCACGTCTTTATCGCGAGCATCAATGAAGTTGCCATCGGTGAAATTGCTATCCAGCAAGCTTTTAGTGGCTTTGTGTAAATAATCTTTCGCAAAATATACACCTGTGGCATCACAGCCAGGGATCTCCATTTTTCTTGGAATAGTACTGCCGGTACATATTATTACAGCATCAAAAGTGCGCAATATTGTTTCTGTCGGAATATTAATACCGATTTCGGTATTAAATTCAAATTCTATTCCTTCGTCGGTTAACAAATTAATTCGTCTTTGGATTATACTTTTATCTAACTTCATATTTGGAATTCCGTACATTAATAAACCGCCAGCGCGATCATCACGTTCAAATACAGTTACTGTATGTCCTTTTTTGTTTAGCTGATCTGCACAGGCTAATCCAGCTGGACCAGAGCCGATTACAGCAATTTTTTTACCGGTCCGAACTTGTGGCGGTGTTGCTTTTACCAAACCGCTTTTGAAAGCATCTTCGATAATGTGTAACTCAATATTTCTTATGCTAACTGGATCAGTAATTAAGCCAGCACTACAAGAACTCTCACATGGAGCAGGACAAACTCTTCCTGTAAACTCAGGGAAGTTATTATTTTTACAAAGTCTAATGTAAGCAAACTCTGGGATATCTTGATAGACGAATTCATTAAACTCTGGGGTTAAATTATGTAGCGGACAACCAACTAAAGCATCATTGATTATGCTACCTGTATGACAAAAAGGAATGCTACAATCCATGCATCTACCTGCTTGAGCTTGAAGAATTTCTTTGCTGTAATGGTCTTGTTTGACTTCTTGCCAATCTTTAACTCGCTCCTTAACAGGGCGATTGTTTAAATCTTCTCTTTTGGTATCTATAAAACCTGTTGCTTTACCCATTACTTACCAGCCTCCTCGAAAACTCTGATAGTTGCCAATTCTTCACTTAATCCAGCCTCCATATAGGTTGCGATTTTTTCTGTTATAATTTTATAACGCTTAGGAATAACTTTTATAAATTTTTGCGAGCACTCGCTCCAATTTGCTAAAAGCTCATCGGCAACTTTGCTACAAGTATAATATTGGTGACGATAAATGTGCTTTTGTACTAATAGTTTTTCGGTAGGATCTTCTAGTTTTTCAAGTAAAACCAACTCAGTATTACATAAATTTGAAAAACTATTATCTTCATCATAGATGTAAGCGACTCCGCCCGACATGCCTGCGGCAAAATTTCTACCTGTTTTTCCTAAAATCACAACCGTGCCGCCAGTCATGTATTCACAACCATGATCGCCGACTCCTTCAACTACTGCAGTTGCACCACTATTGCGAATAGCAAAGCGCTCGCCAGCTATTCCAGCAATATAAGCTCTACCTGAAGTAGCACCATAAAAAGCAACATTGCCGATAATAATGTTTTCCCGGGCAATAAACTTAGCATCAGTAGGTGGGTAAATTGCTATTTTCCCACCGGACAGACCTTTACCAACGTGATCATTGGCGTCTCCTTCTAAGGCAAGCGTTATTCCTTTAGGTAAAAATGCACCAAAACTTTGTCCAGCAGAACCGATGAATTTTAGTTGTATTGTATCTTCGGGCAGGCCTTCAGAACCATATTTTTTTGTTACAGCACTACCTAACATTGTGCCTACTACACGGTCAGTATTTTTGATTGGCAAAGTAACGTTGATTTTTTTACCGTTTTTCAAAGCTGGATTACAAATATTCAGAAGTTCTCGAGAATCGAGAGTTTTTTCTAATCCGTGGTCCTGTTCAAAAACACAATATTGAATAGTATGTCTATCAATATCTGGTTTATGCAAAAGTAAACTTAGATCTAAACCTTTACTTTTCCAATGTTTATTGGTGTTGGCTTCTAAAACTTCGGTTCTTCCAATCATTTCATCTATTGATTTAAAGCCTAGTTCTGCCATATACTCACGTACCTCTTGGGCAATAAAATGCATAAAGGTTATTACGTGTTCTGGTTTTCCCTTAAAATTTGCTCTTAATTTAGGATCTTGAGTGGCCACTCCTACCGGACAAGTGTTTAAGTTGCAAACGCGCATCATTATGCAGCCCATAACAATCAGTGGAGCGGTAGCGAACCCAAATTCTTCTGCACCTAATAAACTGGCAATTATTACATCGCGGCCTGTCATTAGTTTTCCGTCTGTTTCAAGCCGTACACGACTGCGCAAATTATTTAACAATAAAGTTTGGTGCGTTTCTGCTAAACCTATTTCCCAAGGTAAACCAGCATGACGAATACTAGTACGCGGCGAAGCTCCAGTGCCGCCATCATAACCGCTTATTAAAATTGTATCAGCATTAGCTTTTGCAACCCCTGCGGCTATTGTGCCGATTCCAACTTCTGAAACTAATTTAACGCTTATTTTGGCCGAAGGATTTGCGTTTTTCAAATCGAAAATGAGTTCCGCCAAATCTTCTATAGAATAAATATCGTGGTGTGGGGGTGGTGAAATTAATTCTACCCCAGCCGTTGTACCTCTAGCTTCCGCTATCCATGGATAAACTTTTGTTCCGGGTAATTGACCACCTTCCCCAGGTTTAGCGCCTTGGGCAATTTTTATTTGAATTTCATCGGCATTTACTAAATAACTGCTTGTTACTCCAAAACGTCCGGATGCTACTTGTTTAATAGCGCTACGGCGATTGTTGCCTGGAATGTTTTGATAACGTGAAGGATGTTCGCCGCCTTCGCCTGTGTTGCTTTTGCCTCCGATAGCGTTCATTGCTAGTGCTAGACACTCATGTGCTTCTTGGCTTAATGAACCATAAGACATCGCACCACTTTTAAATCTTTTGCAAATAGAAGAGATGCTTTCTACCTCAGCAATATCGATCGGTAAACGTTGTGGAGAAAACTCGAGCAAACTTCTTAAGGTCTGCGTGTTGTTAGTTCTTTCATTAATCATACTTGAGAATTTTTTAAATAAAGTATAGTCATTTGTGCGGCAGGCTTCTTGCAAAGTAAGAATAGTTTCTGGATTGAAAATATGTTTTTCACCGTTGTTACGCCATTGATGGGCAGATCCAGAGTCATAAAGATAATCTTGGTAATCTTCGCTCTTGAAGGCTTTTTCGTGACGTAAAGCAACCTCTTTGGCTATTTCATCCAAACCGATACCCTCAATTCTGGAAGGAGTCCCATGGAAATATTTATTGATAACCTTTGTACTGATGCCGATTGCTTCAAAGATTTGTGCGCCGCGATAACTTTGAATGGTGGAAATACCCATTTTTGATAAAACTTTAGCAATTCCTTTGGTACTAGCTTTAATATAATTTTTAACAGCTATTTCGTACTCGATATTTTTTAATATATTTGCTTGACACATATTGTCTAAAGTTTCAAATACTAGATAAGGATTAATACCACTAACTCCATAACCGAGCAATAGTGCAAAATGATGCACTTCTCTAGGTTCTGCAGACTCTAAAAGAATACTAGCGTGAAGTCTTGTAGCATTATTTATCAAGTGATGATGTAAACAGGCTACCGCTAATAAAGCAGGAATGGAAGCATGTTCAGCATCAACACCACGATCAGAAAGTATTAATATAGTTTTGCCAAGCGCGATTGATTTGTCGGCTTTTTGACACAATTCAAGCAAAGCAGTCTCTAGGGATTTACCACCACCATCAACTTTATAAAGTGTTGGTATAACTATCGACTTAAAACCATCTAAGTTGACATCATTAATATTTTTAAATTTTGCCATTTGTTCATTACAAAGAATTGGTGATTCCACAGCTATTTGGCGACAGCTATCTGGTTTGGGATCTATTGGATTTTTTTCGGGCCCAATAGTTGTGCTGGTATCTGTGTAAATTTTCTCGCGAATAGCATCGATAGGTGGATTAGTTACTTGTGCAAAAAGTTGTTTGAAATAATCATAAAGAAGTTGTGGTTTAGGTGATAAAACTGCAAGCGGCATATCACTACCCATAGAAGCTGTAGGATCATTGGCTTCTAAAGCCATAGGTTTTAAAATTTTGTTTATTTCTTCCAATGTATATCCGAAGGCGATTTGTCTTTTCCGTAAAGTTTCAATACATGGTTTTGGCAATTGTGTATCAGCCTTAATATCTTCTAGCTGAATCATATTTTCATCAATCCATTTTTTATAGGGTTGTTCATTTGCTAACTGTTTTTTTATTTCTTCATTGCTAACAATTTTACCTAACACTGTATCGATAACTAACATTTTACCAGGCTGAAGTCGCTCTTTAGATACAATGTTTTCAGGAGCGATATCAACAACACCTACTTCGGAAGCAAGAATAATCATGTCATCATTAGTAATATAGTAACGAGAAGGTCTTAAGCCATTGCGGTCAAGGGCTGCGCAAATTGTCTTACCATCAGTATAAGCCATAGCTGCTGGGCCATCCCAAGGTTCCATTAGACAATCATGGTAGTTAAAGAAGGCCTTTAAGTCTTCGTCGATGTGGGGATTATTTACCCATGGTTCAGGAATCATCATCATAACTGCATGGGGTAAACTTCTGCCTGACATAACTAAAAATTCCAAGCAATTATCAAACATTCCAGAGTCGCTACCGCTTTCATCGATTATGGGCATAATTTTTTTAATATTTTTACCCCAAAGTTTATTACCACATAAGCTTTGACGTGCCCGCATCCAATTTATATTACCCCGTAATGTGTTGATTTCGCCATTATGCATTAGGTAGCGATAAGGGTGTGCTCTCTCCCAACTTGGAAAAGTATTCGTGCTGAAACGAGAGTGTACTAGTGCCATAGCTGTTAAAATACTATTATCCGATAGATCGATATAAAATTCATCTAACTGCCGAGTGGTTAGCATTCCTTTATAGACAATCGTTCTTGAAGATAAACTTGCTATATAAAAATAATTTCCCCCGCGAAGATTTCCCTTTTTTATATAATTTTCAGCTTCGCGTCGTATCATGTATAGTTTTCTTTCAAAAATATTATTGTCAATAGGCAATTTTCCTAGAATACTGTCGTTTGCTTTAATGAATACTTGGGCAATATAAGGTTGACTATCTCGCGATTTTTCACCTAAAACAGTAGAGTTAACTGGAACTTGACGCCAACCTAAAATGATTTGCCCATTTTCTTTAACAATTCTTTCGAAATGGCGTTGGCAATTTTCGCGTTCAACTATATCAGGTGGAAGAAAAAGCATACCTACAGCGTACTCTTCAGATTTTGGTAATTCTATTTCTAGTTTGGCACATTCCTTATGGAAAAACATATGCGGAATTTGAAACAAGATTCCGGCACCATCGCCAGTATTTTTATCTGCTCCTTGACCGCCGCGATGGTCTAAATTACATAGTACTGTGAGAGCTTGTTTCAAAATTTTATTTGACTTTTTACCCTTGATGTTGGCTACAACCCCTAAACCACAAGCATCATGCTCGAACCAGGGATCATAGAGACCTTGTTTTTCTGGACTTCTGTTTAATTTATACATTATAAGCCTCCCGAATTATAAATGGTTTTTCAAAGATAACGTTCGAAACTATTTCTAGAAAATATAACATTTATATTATAATTAATAAGAAATAATTGGTCAAGTTGTATACATTATATATACTGTAAAAACTTTAATATTTAACAGTCTGTAGGTTTCCAAATAAAACCTTATTGAATTTTCGAAAAGTTTTCTCTTTAAGTTTATGAAAACTTGTAAATAAACAGCAAATACTGTAATATAATACTGTGACAAATTGAGTTAAAATAAAAAATACCATACAGTTGTACGGTATTTTCGAGAGTTAGGATTTATTTAATTGTGTTTTTAGACTAGTAATTTCGCCAATTAGTTCACTTTTTTTAGTTATCAAATTAAAATTTTCTGCTTGTAAATCTTTAATTTGCAAATTTTGAGTATCAATACTAGCACGTAATTGTGCTAATGTATTTTCCTGGTATTTATTATTTAGGTTTAAAGTTATGTTTTCGCGTTCTTTATTACTCAAATCGAGCTGTAGTTTTTTTAATTCTTGCTCAAGAACAGTAGTTTTTTCTTGAAGTTTTTCTAGATTGTTTATCTGATTTTCATTTTCCAACACTAATTTATTATACTTGCTCTCAATATCTTGGAATTTTTTTTCCAACTCTTCTTTACTTTTGTGTAGCCTTAGGCTTATAGAACGTTCTTGCTCCAAACATTGGGTGACTTCTTGCAAGGCGCTTTTTTGTGCTTTTTGATTTTGCAATTCTTCTTGGAGTTTGGTAATCAGCTTCGCTTGTGCGGCAAATTCTTTTTTCTGTTCGATTTCTTTGTTATTCAAATCAGTAATTAAATTTGCTTTTTCGATTTCTTTAGCAGCTAACGCTTCTTCTAATTCTTGGTATTTGGCTTGCCAAATAATATTTTCTTGCCTACAAAGTTCAAGGGTTTGTTTACCTGCTATTTCTAAAGCTTCCAAAACTTTACTTACTTCGGCAATTGCTTTTCGTCCAGCCAAAATGTGCATACTGTCGAGAGGTTTTTCTTCAACCGAATTATTGTGCTTTTCAGCCCAAGCTATTACAGCTTGTTCTAACCACTCACCTGCGGTTTGGCCACTGTTTAATTTAGCTTCTTCCACCATCTTTTTTACATCACTATTAGTGCGGATAGTTATAATTTCATTTTTTTGCATTTCAAATCTCCTTACATGTCGTCTTTACATTAGTATACCACCGTATACGTTATGTAAACAAGTAAATTATTTTAAATATCTATGTACACATCGTATACGATGAATACACCAGGTATATGGAGCGCTAATGTGTATGCGGGTCAAAAAAAATTATATATTCCACTTAATTTTAAAGTTAAATATATTATAAAACAGAACTTGCTAAAATATCGAGTTCTGTTTTATAATATATTTAACTCCTCATAATGGGAATTCTAAGGAGTTGAATTTCTCTTATAAAAGCCTCTATAAAAGAGGCGCTTATGTTTTATCCTGTGAAAAAATGAAGGAGAAAAGGAAATGAATATTGAAACTCGTGAAGTACAAATTTTTAAGCAAGAATTATTAGTTCGTGAAAATTTTCTTGCTAACTACAAAACATATTTAAAACGTTATATAGCTGATGGATCTGCTCGGGAAGATACTTTGATTACATATTATTCACATATTAGTCAGTATTTAGAATGGTGTTTGATCGAAGGGTTGCAACCTTTAAATGTTGATAAAAACATTTTAATTGAATATCGTAACTATCTAGTAAGTTTGAAACTAGAAATCCCTACTATAGCTTTAAAATTATCAGCTTTAAGAAGATTTTATGAAATTGCATTATCTCGAAAAATAATTCCAGAAAATCCTGTTTTGGGTGTTAAAGCTCCGAAACAACGCAAAGCCGCTAATATTGAGGGAGCTAAATATATTAGTGTCGAGCAATTGGAGAATCTTTTTCATATAATTCCAGAGCATAGTGAAATCGCGAAAGAACAAGAAGAATTTTTACGGGCTAAAAGTCTAATCGCACTTATGGGTCTGCAAGGTTTGCGCACAGTTGAAACCCATCGACTAAGCTGTGAAGATATTGATTTTTCTAAAGGCTTAGTGTTAGTAAAAGGTAAGGGGCGAGATCGCTATATTGCACCACGAGAAGATGTTTTAAATCTATTAAAAACATATTTAGATTTACGTCAACTTAGTTGTGAGGCAAAAGATACTCTAGGAACCCCTGTATTCACATCACTAAGTAATAATAATACTGGTAAACGGCTTAGCCGTTGTGCTATTAGAGATGTTATTGATTATTGGTTTATTTGTGCCGGAATAAAAGAGAAAGGCGATCATAGTGGGCGTTCTTGTCACCTACTCCGGCATACTACTGGTGCGCTGTTATATCAAGCTACACATGATTTAATTGTAGTACAAAAAGAATTGGGACATGTTGATCCCAAGACTACTAGTAAATATGCCCATATCCAAGATATTTTAAGCAAGCGATATACACAAAATATACCCATCAAAACTCTTTAAGTAAAAATCTAATTCTCAAAAAAAGTCGACTTAAAACTTGTACTGCATTCGTATAGCTAGGTACATAAACACGTGTTGACACTTTTTCCTGACATTCCCCCAAAAAAGTTAGAAAACTTCTATCTTCTAGCAATTCTAAAGGTAAATCGAGTTCAATTTCTAAATTAGAATTTCTAGTTTCTAACAAGAAGAGCAACCGATGATATTCCAGATATTCCTTATGAAAATGTTCCTGATTATTAATACTTAATCTCATTATTAAAGTTTGTGCATAAGGCAAAATAGTCGCTAAATTTACTACATTTGTATAAACAGTTTCTATAACTACGTGGTAATTATATTCTTTGATTATTTCTAGATTTTTGCAACAAAATTTATCTTCTAAGTTGTGCTTGTTTAGTTTTATCAAAAAAAATGCGCAAGTTTCCAATTGCAATCGTGCAGTTATCATATTTTTTAGATCTTGTTTTTTTATTCTACTTAATTTGCAATTCGTTAAATCAATAACAAGTAAATTATAGCCTTGCAAAATTCCTGTTTGTAAAATAGTGTTATAAATTTGCATTTTGAACTCCTTAAATTAATTTAAAAACGAGCCTTTAATTTTGTAATTTGTGTTTTTACAAAAAGGCTCGTTTTTTTATAAATTGCTAAACTTCTTTTTTACTAAATACAACTTGTTTAGGTCCAATTTCGGAAGAAGAGGGGATTAGCACGTCTTGATATGATATCCCACGTGTATGCTCTGTATGACTCCATTCATGATCATGTCGATGAATGAATCCTAATACCGTAATTGGAATCCAACTATAAATAAATAGCGGGTATAAGGCTAAATATAACCAAGAACGCAATGAAGCGTGAATTTTAGCTAAAATAATCATTGGGAAAATATATTGTCCAACGGCAATGATAGTCCAAACTTCCCATGGTAATATTTGATATAAAACATTTGTATAAAAAGGAATAAAGTTATATATATAACTACATAAAACAAATGTTGTTGAGATAAAAAGAAAATACGGCTGGAATAAATGCACTAAAGCATCTAATAAAACAATATCTCTTTTTAAAAGTCCCGCTTTTAAAATTTTAAAAAAGTAACGACCCGCAACGTCAAAATGCCCTTGAGCCCAACGTTTTCTTTGTTTCCAGGATTGAATAAAAGTTAAAGGTTTCTCATCATACACAATAGCATCATGTGCCCAAGTTGTAGGAATTCCTTTAAGCAAAGCTTTCATGGTAAACTCCATATCCTCGGTTAAACAAGTTGCACCCCAACCGTGTTCACGTAGAACTTCAGTAGAAATACACATACCCGTACCGCCTAAAACACTTGTCAGGCCAAGATTATATTTTGCTAAATGCCATACGTGATTTACAACCCAAAAAGAAATAGAAAAAACCCCTGCTATCCAGGTATCATTCGGATTTTTGGAATCTAAATAACCTTGAATAACTCTCTCACCTTTGAGATAACGATTATTCATTTCCTTTAAAAAATCTGGATGAACTAAATTATCTGCATCGAAAACAACTACAGCATCATATTTTTTCTCCATTTTAAACAATCGATCAAACATCCACTCCATAGCAAAACCCTTGCCTTTTTCTTGATCGTTAAACCGCTCATGAACTAAAGCGCCTGCTCTTGAAGCTATTTTTGCTGTATTATCTTTACAATTATCAGCAATAACAAAGATATCGTACAGTTCATTTGGATAATTTAACACATGCAAATTTTCTACCAACTGTCCAATAACAGTCTCTTCATTATGTGCAGCTACAATAACCGCAAAAGTAGTTTTAGGTGTTTTTATTTTTTCTTCCTGTTTTTTAAACATTCCAAAGAAAGATATTGTGAAATAATACAAAGTGAAAAAAACAATTAAAAACTGCAGTGGCAACATTATCAAGTCAAAAAAATGTACCATTAAAATAAACTCCCCTTTAATTTGGCAAACGTTATGGTATTCCATACGTTTTCTTTTTTTATTTACAAAGAAAATTTAGCGCTTTGCAAATACTAAGCAATAGACACTATTAAATATCCCTAATAGCGAATATGACAGAAACACTAAAAAAGGAATTGTTCGATAAATATTTTCTATGCCAAGCAAATAAACAATGTAAAGCATACTAAAAGTTGTAATTATTGTTGATACAGGCTTAATAGGATTTCCTTTGCCCTTAAAATCAGGGTATTTTATATTGCTTACCATTAAATATCCTAAAACTAAGACTGAATACAAAATTATAGTAGGACTTAGACCTTGCAAATCTGCAATTACAAATGTAGCTATCATACATCCTGCTGCAGGGATTGGCATCCCCATAAAAAAGCCTTGTACAGTTGAAACGTTAACATTAAAACGTGCTAAACGCATCGCTCCACAAACAGCAAACATTAGTATTACTCCAATGGCAATATTACCATTGGTAGATAAAGAATGCTGATAAATTAAAATTGCCGGTGCTACTCCGAAAGAGCCTAAATCACACAGTGAATCAAGTTCTTTACCAAAATCACCACTTACACCGAAGTAACGCGCAGCTCTCCCGTCTAAAGCATCAGCAATCATAGCCAAAATAATATAAATACCAGCCAAACAATAGTCAGCTTTAATAGTTGATAAAATTGATAACACTCCGAAAATCAAATTTAATGAGGTTAACGCATTAGGAATTACACTTCGCAAATTTAATCAATCCTTCCAATTACAGTTTTACCACCAATAACTCTTTTTCCTTTTTTTACTAAAACTGTAACATTTTTAGGCAATATTAATTCTGTACTTGAACCAAATTTGATCATCCCATATCTCTGTCCTTGTTCGATATTATGTCCCAAAGTTACCCAAGAAACAATTCTTCGAGCTAATAAACCAGCTACTTGAATTACTAGAATTTTTATTTTTCCATTATCAATTCCAATGGCATGACGCTCATTTTCAAAGGAAGCAGATTTTTTGTATGCTGGACGAAATCCGCCACAAGTGTAACGTTGATATTTAATTTCGCCACGCATAGGACTTCTATTAATATGAACATCAAACACAGACAAGAATATTGTTACTTTTGTAGCTGGTTCTTGAAGAAATTCTTCATCATAAATATCCTCGACACCCATAACCATCCCATCTGCGGGCGACAATAATAGTTTATCATCTAAAATTACCTTTCGATTTGGGTTTCTAAAGAAAAACATAAAGAATAATACCAATACACCGGGGATAATGCTCCAATATATATCGCCAAAAATAGCAGTTATTGTTGTTAAAACCAAGAAAAAAGCTATAATAAAATGACCGTCTTTAACAATGGGAGCTTTTACCATTCACTCACCTTACCTTTCATATTACTTTTAAAATATTTATATCAAGATATTATTATAGTATATATATTATTGTTTGTCTAATAATTTACTGCAAAATACTTTAAAAATAAATTTAGGAATTGCTAAAATTCTTAAGAATCTGCTAGGCTGCATTAAAAAACGATATAGCCACTCTAAATTGTTTTTTTGCATAAAAACTGGTGCACGTTTTACATTTCCAGCCATTACATCGAATGTGCCACCAACTCCAATCAGTAAGTTGGGTTTTAATTGTTCACGATACTGATTAAGAAAAATTTCTTGTTTAGGTACCCCCAATGCTACTAGCAAGATATCAGCTTCACTAGCATTGATGGCATCTATTATATCCTGAACATCTGCATCAGAAAAAAATCCATCGCGAACTCCCGCAATTTTTAAACCGGGATTTTTTTCAATGGATAATTCACTAGCTTTTTGTGCAATTTTTGGTGCAGCACCCAAAAAATAAACTTTTAAATTTTGGTCCGCGGCTACTTTTAAAATTTCAGATACTAAATCACACCCTGCAACACGTTCTGGCATATGATATCCTAAATAACGTGCAGCTAAGACCACTCCTGCCCCATCTGGTAATACTAGTTCTGCTTCTTTTGTTATTATTCTATTAAACTCTTTATTGTTTTGGGCGAGCATTATAATTTCAGCATTAGCTGTTACCACGAAAGTCTTTTGCTGATTCAAAAGTCTTTTTAATAAAAAATCAATAGTTTCTTGCATGGTATAACAAGCAACACTTATACCTAATATTTTAGCTAACATAATTTTTTTCCTTACTCTACATAATGATTAATTATTGAAGAAGATTTATCTAAACACTTGTATTTATAGATTGGTCGGCCTACAGAACCTCGATGTAGTTCTAAAGACAGAACATTTAAAGATTTGAAGAATTCTAAGTACTTTCTTATAGAAACACGGGAAATTCCAGCCGAAGAGGCTATTTCATCAGTAGTAAACATGTTTTCTTGTTTTAAAATTATTTCCCAAATTAATTTTAAGGTGTTTTTATCTAGTCCTTTAGGAACATTTGTATCGGAAGGGGTTTCCTTAATTGTTAAATTTTTGTCTAAATCTTCTTGCTTCACTTGAGTTAAATTTTCCAAATTGGTCCTTCGGAGTTTATAATTATTTAGCGCTAAATTAAATCTTTCAAACTCAAATGGCTTAATAATATAATCAACTGCGCCAAAGCGCATAGCAGTTTGAATCTGCTCTTTTTCATTAGCTGCCGAAATGACAATTACATCAACATTGAAATTTTTATTACGAATTTCTTTCAATAATTGAAGACCATCAATTCCAGGCATAAAAATATCTAACAAAACTAAGTCATATGACTGTTTTTCTAAAAATTTCAGTGCCTGTTCACTAGTTCTTGCTGTATCAATTAATTCAAAATCTTTTAATTGCTTAATATAATGCTCGTGAAATTTACCTACCATCGGGTCGTCTTCTACTACTAAAATTCTAATCACACTTAACACTCCTTTATTTATAGAGGCAATTTTATTGTGAAAATTGTACCTTGTCCAAGTTTAGAATCTATTTCAATATTGCCACCTAATTCTTTAATTGTTTGTTTAACAAGATATAAACCAATGCCTCGCTCTTGGCCTTTAGTTGAAAAATCTTTGTCAAAAGCTTTTTGCAAGACTTCTTCCGTCATTCCTGGACCGGAGTCTTCTATCATAATAAAAATCTCATTTTGATAGTTTTTAATAGTTAAAAATACTATTTGTTCCGAAGTTTTATTAAGCGTTATTGAATCAAAAGCATTGGTTATAAGGTTTCCTAGGATTAAAATTATCTTATGGGTCAAATCGTGGGGAATATTTGCATGCAATTCACTATCATCAGCTAATATAAATTCAATACCCAATTCTTTTGCTCGATTACTTTTGCCTAAAATAAAACCACTTAATATAGCATTTTTTATATGTTTATTAATTCTTGTTATTTCACCATGCTGATAGTCCGCAATTTCTTTTATATAGTTCTTTAAATCATCATAAGCTTGTAGTTGTATTAAGCCTAAAATTACATGTAGTTTATTCATAAACTCGTGCGTATTTGCGCGTAATGCCTCAGCATAGGTTTTAACACCTGTAAGTTGTGCGGCTAACTCTTCGATTTCAGTTTTCTTTCTAAATGTTGCAACTACACCCACTACTACATTATTAACCTTAACGGGTAAGATATTTAGAATCAGTAATGTACCATAGATATTTTCATCTACATTGTAAATACTTTTCCCCTTACTTAATACTTCCAAAAAAGAGCTATCATTAAAAAATATATTAATGTTCTTTCCTAGATAATTTTTTTCTTTAATTCCAGTTTGCGCAAATATATCTTGTGCTACAGCATTTAAAAGAGTTATTCTGCCATGTCGATCACTCGCTATAACTCCTTCGCGAACTGAATTTAAAATAGCCCGTTGTTCCTGAACTATCTGAGCAACAGTTTCTGGTTCTAGCCCTAACAATACATCTTTAATGCTTTTGGCAGTATATACAGCCCCAGCAACACCTACAAATAAACCAATTATACTTGAAATTATTATCAATATAATTGTTTCATTAGTTAAGTCCGAAAGTACATTTTTAGGGAATGCCACAAAAACATAACCAAGCTTCTCACCATGAGGTCCATATACTGTGTTTTTTACTTGATCGGCAAAAAACAAACGTTGCTTGCTATCTACAATATTATCATAAAAATCATCACGTTTAAATGCTTCTATTATTTGTTTATTAAACTCTGCTTTGTTAGCAGTTGCGGTTTTTTCTAAAATAACTTGTTTATTTATATTTAAAACAGCTATATTAGAATTAGTAGCTTTAGAAGTAGCATTTACTATCTCTTCCATTAGAATATAATCTTCGATGCGTGTAGAATTTATTAGTTCGATAATTTTTTGGTTATTAGATACAACTGCAGCTACACTCATGGCACTGCTTCCTAGCTTTTCTTGAAAAACATCGGGGACACGCTTCGTAATTAAAGTGCTGCTTACTAATAGAGAACATAAAATCATAAAAGTTACCAACATCGTAATTCTTTTAAATAAACTTATTCCACGTGATTGTGTAAGCATAATTGTCAACACCTAAATCTTATATTTTTCTTGCATCAGTTGGAACTACTAAAAATTCTAAATTAGGGTTTCTTTCGATAAGCCAATTAAGACTCCATTCGTTATTAACTAAAATAACCGGACGGTCTTTTGTATCTACGAGAAGCATACCATTATCAATACCTTTAATCGCATCGATATCTTTCTTTTCCCCTAAAATCCAACGTGATAGACTATAGCTAAGATTATTTATTAATAACGTTGCTCCATATTCGTTTTTCAAGCGATATTCAAGCACATCTAGTTGAAGACTGCCAACTGTACCAACTACAAAACTCTCTATTCCTATGTCAGGTTGACGAAATACTTGAACAGCACCTTCCTGCGCCAGCTGTATCATGCCTTTAACAAATTGTTTTCTTTTCATTGTATCTTTGGGTTGGACACGTGCAAACTGTTCAGGGGGAAAAACAGGAAAATCTTCAAATTGAAGTTTTTCTTTACTTAAGCACAAAGTATCACCTATACCAAAAATTCCCGGATCAAAAACACCAATTATATCACCAGAATAAGCATCTTCAACTATAGTTCGTTCTTGCGCTAAAAATTGTTGCGGTTGCGAAAGTTTTATTTCTTTACCACTTTGGACATGATACACGCTCATGCCTTTTTCAAATTTTCCTGAGCAAATTCTCATAAAGGCTATACGATCGCGATGTGCTGGATTCATATTTGCTTGGATTTTAAAAATAAATGCAGAAAAGTTTTCATCAGTTGGTTCTATAAAACCATTTTTTGTTACTCGTGGCAATGGCGGTTGTGAGAGTTCGAGAAATTTATCCAAAAATGCTTGAACACCAAAATTAGTCATTGCACTGCCGAAAAACATCGGGGTTAGCTCTCCAGCTTTAATTTTCTCAACATCAAAAGAGTCTCCAGCCATATCTAAAAGCTCTATTTCGGCAAGCAAATTCTCATAATACTCTGGTCCAATTAAATCTTTCATCTTTACATCTTCTAAAGACCCTTTAGTTGAAAGTAATTGTTTTTGTCCGCGCCGATTATCAGTTGCAAATAGTTCAACTTCTTTAGTAAGGCGATTATATATTCCAATATAATTTCCTTCAATGCCAATTGGCCAAGTAACTGGGTAGGCATTTATAGTAAGTACTTTCTCCAATTCATCCATTAGATCAAATGGTGTTCTGCCAAACCTATCAATTTTGTTTACAAATGTGAATATCGGTAATTTACGTTTTTTACAAACCCAAAATAATTTTTTTGTTTGTTCTTCCACACCTTTTGCAATATCAATTAACATTACAGCACTGTCTGCTGCCATTAATGTACGGTAAGTATCTTCACTAAAATCTTGATGTCCAGGAGTGTCAAGAATATTAATTCTAAAACCAGAATAATCAAATTGCAAAACACTTGATGTGACTGAAATTCCACGTTGCTTTTCTATCTCCATCCAATCAGAAACGGCATGTTTTTGAGATTTTCGCGATTTTACAGTTCCAGCCAAATGAATCGCGCCTCCGTACAGAAGTAGCTTTTCTGTCAAGGTGGTTTTACCGGCATCAGGATGTGAAATAATTGCAAAAGTTCTTCGTCTATTTACCTCATTTATTAGTTCTGTCATTTATTCCTCCGCTTTTTTATTTACTTTTAAAATGATTATTACCAGTTATTTCGTATAATTGCCAGGCTTCAGCAACTTGCTCTAATATTTTCGTATCTACTTCACGTTCAACTTCTAATTCACCTTTACGATTAAATCGAAAAGCAATATCTTTAAACTCAATTCCACCATAAGTTGTACAAGTAAATGTTGTTTTCATAAATTCTTCATTAAAAATACATTCTTTTAAAAGATCCTTTCTTTTTTCATCTAGCCATAACTGATAAAGAGCAAATAAATGTTTTTTAGCCGCTAAAGGCATATCAATATTGGTAACTATAATATCATCTAATGGTGTACAATCAAGATTGACATACTCTTCTCCATTAGCTAATAGAATATCAACATAATAGTAGCAGTTTTCTTCTCTAAAACTGGCACTAGTAATTTCCCAGAAAGATTCCCAGTTGTTGTAACAACTATCGCAAATCAATTGAATGTCTGCAAAATTTTGTGTAGCAAAATTGTTTCGATAATATAGATGTTTTTTGGCTGTGAAAAGCTTTTTGCAATCACTACAACGCAAATTCAATGTGCAAATCATAAAGTTACTCCTTATTAAAATAATCTAATAATGCTATTAGCCTTTACGGCAATCCGCAAAGGCTAATACTTTAATTTTAATAAAATAAATTCATTGTTAATTTTAACATTACCTGATTATAGTGTCAACAAGCTTAGAGATTGTTTTTTATTAGTGCTACTTTACTTTTCAGTTGGGTTACTGTTTGCCCAATATTTTTCGCAGTCAAAATAGCTGAAACAACTGCAATTCCAGAAATTTCGCTCGCTATTAAACTATCCAGATTTGCAACATTTATTCCGCCGATTGCAACAACAGGAATTTTCACAGTCTGAACAATGTTTTTTAAAGTAGCAATCGACGTTGGTTTAGTGATTACTTTGGTAGTTGTAGGAAAAATAGCCCCAACTCCTAAATAATCAGCTCCGGCAGCTTCTGCTATTAATGCTTGTTCTAGAGTTTTTGCTGAAACTCCAATTATAAAATCTTTAGAGACAATTTTCCTAGTTGCATCTGCCGGTAAATCGCTTTGTCCCAAGTGAACCCCATCTGCAGCAGTTGCTAACGCTATATCCAGGCGATCATTAATTATTAAAGGCCGGCTATATTTAGCAGTTAAATCTCGCATTTTAATAGCTAATCTATAAAATTCTATACTTGTTAAATTTTTCTCGCGTAACTGTACTAAAGTTACACCAGATTTAAGTGCTTGCTCTGTTGCAAAAAGCAAAGCAGTATCATCAACAAATAGATTGCTATCTGTTACTAAGTACAAGCTATAGTCTATTTTATCCAATTTATTTTCCTCCTACTATTTATAGTATCTAATGTTATCTTTGAAATATAATCAAAAAGTTTTATTTTAAAGCTACCAATACCTAAATTGTCACGCCTTACATCATGTTCTGCCAGTTCAGCGGCAATATTTAGTATTGATATTGCTAATAAACTAGCCGCAGTATACTCGCGCGTACTTGCATAAACACTTATTAGAGCTCCACATATGCAGCCAGTTCCTGTTACAGATTCTAAGAGTTTAGAACCATTAGAAAGAACATATTGTTCTGTACTGTTAGCAATAAGATCATGCATTCCAGTAGCTACAACAGTGCAATTATGTTTTTCGGCAAGTTTTGAAACTATATGTAGGTTAACTTCAATTGTAGATGAATTTATAGTATCGCATAAGGCAACGTCTACGCCGCGACTTTGCGATTCCATTAGAGCTAATTTTTTTATTTCGGACATATTTCCTTTAATAATCTGAGGTTGTAGTTCATGAATGATTCTTTCTGCTAGTTCAATGCGAAATTTACTACAAGCGACACCTACTGGATCAAAAACAATAGGAACTCCACTTTGTTTGGCCGCTAAACCAGCAATAAAAATGCTCTCTATACGACTTTCGTTGATATTACCAATATTAATTAGTAAAGAGTCTGCTTGGCTAACAATTTCGAATACTTCTGCTGGATTTTCAGCCATAATGGGACTAGCGCCTACAGCTAAGATGATATTAGCTGTATCATTAATTACAATATTGTTAGTCAAGCAATGGACTAGAGGTTTTGATTTATCAACTAGCTCTTTTATTTCAGCGAATTTATAAGTAGAATTTCCCAAAAACATTTTGTACCCTACCTTTCTAATTGTTTATGTATATTTTCAAGCATATCACTAGATAACAATTTTTCTAGAAAAACGTAGGCAACTGTTGTACCAATAAGCGTTCCTAGAATAAAAGAAGGTACAAAAGTGAATAAGGCTACTTCTTTACTTCCATATAAAAAGCTAACTGCATAAAAAGAAACTATCGCGCCAATAATTCCAGTGCCAATAATTTCACCAATAACAGCACCCCAAACTTTAGTTGTACGTCTATAAATAAGACCTGCTAAAACAGCTCCGAAAACTGAACCAGTAAGAGCCAAAATGTTAATACCTAGAAGCATCATTCGCAAAACAGATATGGCTATAGCGCCCAAAAAAGCGTAGCTCGGACCAAGCAATACGGCGGTAACGACATTGATAAAATGCTGCATGGGAGCCATTCCTGGAACTCTTAAAATCGGTGATAAAACAAAGCCAATAGCAACTAACAAAGAGAGTAAAATAAATTTCCGTACATTCATATAAATCCTTCTTTCTAAAAAATAATATAAAACAAAGAGAGCTGCCATGTAGGCAACTCTCTAATATTTTACAATTCATAAAATATTTAGACTTTCCTACGGCTATACTAATAGCACAGGTTCAAAGGGTTCGAAATTTTAAATTTCATCTCAGCTGGTACACCAGATCCCCTAGTCTTTTTATTTAATTTTTTAAAACTTTTAAACAACTTAAAAATAGCATAGATGGATACTTATGTCAAGTTATTAAGATATTACCAAGCGGCAATAATTGATTTTTGATATTTTGTTTCAATAAATTTTTTAACTTCCGGAGAATGATAAGCTTTTATTAATTCTTGAACTCTTGGGTCGTTTTTGGTTTTGCCACTAGTAGCTATAATATTTACATAAGGTGAATTACTGTCTTCTAAAAAAAGAGCGTCCTTGGCTGGATTCAAACCAGCTGGCATTGCATAATTGGTATTCACGGCTGCAAGATCTAGGTCCGTTAAAGAACGAGGAATTATTGCTGCATCTAATTCTTTAATTTTTATGTTTTTGGGATTCGCTATAATATCTGCTGGAGAAGCTTTAATTCCAGTTCCTTCTTTTAGTTTTATTAAGCCGATTTTTTCTAAAAGCAATAAACCGCGCGCTCCGTTAGTAGGGTCATTAGGTATTCCAACTACCGCGTTTTCCGGAATGTTTTTTAAGTCAGTTATTTTTTTTGAATACAAGCCCATCGGGAAAATAACTGTGTTAGCTACAGAGTGTAAATCATATTTTCGGTCTTTAACTATATAATCCATATATGGTTTGTGTTGAAAACTATTCACATCAATATCACCTTGACTTAGCGCAACATTGGGCTGGATATAGTCATTGAATTCAACTACAGTTATTTTTAAACCGTTTTTTTCAGCTTCTTTTTTGACAACTTCCATGATTTCAGCATGTGGTCCAGCTGTAACTCCTATTTTTAAAGGCTGAGCATTGGATTTTTTTTCTGAAGAATTATTTCCGCAAGCTGTTAAAGATAGGCTGGCAACTAAAACCAAAAAGATTATAAAATATTTTTTCATTTAAATATCTCCCTTATAATTTATTTTTATTGAATTTTTTTGCTAAATAATCACCACAAGATTGTACTAATTGGACTTGAACAATTAAAATCAAAACCGTGATAATCATAATATCTATACGGAAACGTTGATAACCGTATCTTATTGCCAGGTCACCTAAACCGCCGCCACCTAAAGCACCAGCCATTGCAGAGTAGCCGATTAGACTAATAATCGCTAAAGTAATCCCCAAAATAATAGCCGGCATTGCTTCAGGAATTAACACTTTGATAATTATTTGTAATGGTGTTGCTCCCATAGCTTGAGCTGCTTCAATAACTCCATATTGTACCTCTTTTAAAGCGCCCTCTATTATTCTAGCAATAAAGGGCGTTGCAGATATGGTTAAGGGGACTATTGCCGCTGTAGTTCCGATAGAAGTGCCAACTATCATTCGAGTTAGTGGAATAATTGCTACCATTAAGATTATAAAAGGAACCGAGCGAGTCGCATTAACTATATTTCCTAAAATATTATTAAATGCTTTATTTTCTAAAATATGCCCTTTATCTGTAACAGTTAAAATGATTCCCAAGGGTGCTCCAAACATAGTTGATAAGAATGTAGATATTGCAACCATGTAACATGTTTCTGCTAAAGATTCAAGCAGTAGCTGTATTAGTTCTTCTGGCATAACCAACTACCTCCGTTTTCAAGTTTTGTTCTTTCAAATAAATTAGGGCTTTTTGTATATTAGTTCCTTCACCAGCAAGTTCAACCACAAGTGTTCCATAGGGAACGTCTTTGATATAATCAATATTACCATATAAAATACTTGTATTGACATCAAAACGACGGATTATTCCAGAGATTATCGGTTCTTCAGTAGATGAGCCGATAAAAGCTAAGCGCAAAATTAAATTGCCATTTTCGATTGGTGTAGGCGATAATTTTAAATGCTTAACAACTGCAGGTAATTCTTGATTATTAATTACACTAATAAATTCTTTAGTAGTTTGTTGTTGTGGGTTAGTAAAAACTTCAAGTATTTCACCCTGTTCAATAATTGTTCCTCCCTCAATCACTGCTACCTTATCACAAATTTCCTTAATTACTTGCATTTCATGAGTTATTAGCACAATGGTTAAATTAAATTTCTTGTTAATGTCTTTTAAGAGCTCTAAAATTGATTTTGTTGTCTGTGGATCCAATGCTGAAGTAGCTTCATCACACAATAAAACTTTCGGATTAGAAGCTAAAGCTCTTGCTATACCAACCCGTTGTTTTTGACCACCGGAGAGTTGCGAAGGGTAATAGTTAGCCCTTTCCCCCAAACCAACTAGTTCTAAGAGCGGCTTGACTCTTTCTTCAATTTCTCTTTTGCTTACACCTTGTATTTCTAAAGGGAAAGCAACATTTTCATAGATAGTTCGTGAAGCTAGTAAGTTGAAATGCTGAAAAATCATTCCTATTTCATATCGAGCTTTGCGTAATTCGAACTCACTGAGTTGGGTAATATCTTGTCCAGCAACCACTACATTCCCCGATGTTGGTTCTTCTAACCTGTTGATGCATCTGATTAATGTGCTCTTTCCCGCACCACTTTGACCTATAATTCCAAATATTTCACCTTTCTTTATTTCCAGGGAAATATCTTTAAGAGCATAAATATTGCCTGATTTGCTTTCATAAGTCTTTTTTAAATTTTTAATCTTAATCAAAATCCTCACCTCTTTTTTTATTGACTAAAAAAACAAAAATCTCTTCATACAGATGAAGAGATTGCTAACTATTACGTTAATCATCTTCATCTGCCGAAACACATACTGTATTCCGTTGGAATTGGCACCGTTCCTTATTGGATGGTTGCCGTAGCTTCATCGGGCCATTCCCTCAGCTACTCTGGATGAATTTCTTTATAAAATACAACTACAATGTTTACAAACAATCGTTGCATTTATTTTGCTATGTTGTTTATTGTATAGTTTTTTTTTATTTTTGTCAATATAAAAGTTAAATATTTTTTATAAATTGTTTTGCATTTTAAACAGTTAAAGGATTGCTTAAATTACGGATTTAATATAAAATTTATTTAGATAAATTATAAAGGATGATTATTATGGATAGTAGATTAAAAGATGAATTAATAGATCAGCTTTTTAAAAGTATTTTACTTTTAAAAAATGTAGAAGAGTGCTATAAATTTTTTGAAGATGTTGGTACGGTAGGAGAATTAAAATCTCTAGCGCAACGCTTGCAAGTAGCCAAAATGCTACAAGAAGGCTATATTTACGAAGAAATAATAAGGCAAACTGGCGCCAGTACAGCGACAATTTCCAGAGTTAAGCGCTGTTTAAATTATGGTGCAGATGGTTATAAGTTAGTATTAGAACGCCTTAAAGATTCATAAACAAACTTACCTCTTGACCTTTTTCGTTAATGTGTGTATCATATAACTAGCACTCGCGGAGTTAGAGTGCTAGTTATATTTTATTTGAGGTGATACTGTGTCAACTACTTATGAATTTCAAGCTGAAACAAAAAGAATGTTGCAATTAATGATTAATTCTATTTACACCAATCGTGAGATTTTCCTCAGAGAATTAATATCTAACGCCTCCGATGCTATTGATAAGCTTAGATTTGCAGCATTAACGGAGACTAATTTAGTTCCGGAGGATGCTAATTATGAGATATTCTTAGTCCCAGATCAAAAAAACAAAGCCCTTACTATTAGCGATAACGGCATTGGAATGACCCAAGAAGAATTAATTGCGAATATTGGTACAATAGCCAAATCGGGAACCAAAGAATTTATTGACAAATTGCAAAATCATGAACATCTTAATGCGACTGAATTAATCGGGCAATTTGGGGTTGGTTTTTATTCTGCATTTATGGTTGCAGATAAAATTACGCTTTTAACTAAAAAAGCTGGAACCGATTTAGCCTTTAAATGGGAATCAACTGGCGATGGCAAATATAATATTGAACCAGCTAGTAAAGAGAGTTGCGGAACAACTATCACTTTACATTTAAAAGAAGAACATACGTTAGATAGTAACAACGAACAAAATTATCTCAATCAACAAACTTTGCAAACTTTAGTAAAAAAATACTCTGATTATATTCGCTTTCCAATAAAAATGTTGTTTGACATCCCTGTTCAAGAATCTGATTCAGTTGAAACTAAACAGGAATTAAAAATACTAAATTCGATGGCACCTTTATGGACTAAAAATAAAAATGATATAAAACCGGATGAGTATAACCAGCTTTATAAACATCTTTTTTTAGATTGGCAAGATCCTTTGGATGTAATTCATACTCGGGCTGAGGGGGTTTTTGAATATATAACTTTACTATATATTCCAGAACATGCCCCATATGATTTTTATCAAAAAGAACATACTACTGGCATAAAATTATATTCTAAGAATGTTTTTATTATGGATGATTGTCGAGAACTTTTGCCAGAATACCTACGTTTTGTAAAAGGTATAATTGATACTCCAGATGTTTCATTAAACATTTCTAGAGAAATTTTACAACAAAATCAGACTTTGAAGAAAATCGGAAAAAATTTGGAAAAAACAATTTTAAAAAATCTAGAGGTCATGCTAAAAAATTCACGGGATAAGTATCTTAAATTTTTCAAAGAATTTGGCAAAGCTATTAAGCATGGAATTTATGCAGACTATTCTAGTCACGAAAAATTAAGAGAACTTCTTCTATTTCCTAGTTCGAGAAGTGTCACTGAAGACTCGTTGATCACTTTAGCTGAATATGTGGCTAATATGAAACCAGAACAAGATGTTATCTATTATGCTACTGGAAAAGATCGCCAAGCAATTGACAGTTTACCACAAATTGAAGTTTTAAAAGAAAAGGGCTTAGAGATATTGTATTTCTTAGATCGAGTAGATGAATTTGCAATTGACATGCTTGCTGAATATGCTGGTAAAAAGTTTCAGTCTATAAGCCGCGGTCAATTGGATCTTTCAAAATTTGAAACAGAACAAGATAAAGCTAGTCAAGACAAACTTATTAATGAAAATAAAGATTTATTAGAAGCAATAAAAAATGCTCTAACAGAAAAAGTTGATGAAGTTAGAATTAGCAATCGTCTAAAATCAAGTCCTGTTTGCCTTATTAGTTCTGATTCGGGTATTAGCATTTCGATGGAACAAATTTTGGCTGATGTTCAAGATAGCAAAATAAAAGCTACAAAAATTTTAGAATTAAATCCTAACCATGAAATATTTAAGACTTTAAAAAGAACCTTTGAAGTTGATGCGCAATCAGAACAATTCGTAGATTATTGCAAATTACTTTATGGACAAGCAACATTATTAGAAGGGTTAACGGTAGAAAATCCCGTAGATTTTGCTAAATTAATAGCAAAGTTAATGAAGTAAAACAGAATAACGAAAAAAGGAATTGTCATTAAGAGAGCCCAAAAGCTTTCTTACGACAATTCCTTTTTATTTTACTTCAACTTCTACACGTGCAAGAATAAAGCAAAGATCAGATATGCGATTTAGACAAACAAGCACATTATGATTAACCGCTTCTTGTTTTGAAAGAGTTATTAAACGTCTTTCTGCTCTGCGGGTTACAGTTCTTGCTAAATCTAACATTGCCGCTCCTTGTGTATCTCCTGGCACTAAAAACTTCGTTAGAGGCTGTAGTAATGCATCAAATTTATCGATGGTTTGTTCTAAAATATTTACATGTTCAGTAGTAATATATGGCTGCTCTAGCTTTAAACTAGCAACATCAGCCATTAGCATTCCCAAAAGTTTTTGTAAGCTATAAATAGTTTCACGCACATCTTCACGTTTTACAAAAGCTCTAGCCATACCTAAAACAGAATCTAGTTCGTCCACAGTTCCATAAGCATCAACACGCAAAGTATCTTTTTCTACACGCTCACCACTTAATAGACTGGTCGTACCTTTATCACCCGTTTTTGTATAAACCTTCATTTCATCACCACTTTTATTTATTTAAAATAAAATCTCATCTGGTTTAAAGAAGTTTGATACTTCTTTTGCAGCACTTTCTTCACTATCTGATCCATGAACTATGTTTTCAGCAATAGAAAGAGCATAATCGCCACGGATAGATCCAGGGACAGCATCAACCGGATTAGTAGTTCCCATCATAGTACGTACAGCCTTAATAGCGTTTTCGCCACCAATTACCATCGCTGCTACTGGTCCAGAAGTAATAAAATCTACCAATTCACCAAAAAATGGTTTTTCTGCATGCTCTGCGTAATGAGCTTTAGCTTGAGCTTCAGTTAATTGCATTAATTTTAAGGCACAAACTTTTAAACCCCGACGTTCAAAACGTGCTACCACTTCGCCAATCAAAGATTTTTTTACACCATCAGGTTTAACAAGTACTAAAGTTTTTTGCATTAAATACATCCTCCTATATTATCGATATCAGTACAGCTAGTACTGTACTATAGTATTATAGCAAATGTTATCTAGTTTGCCAATCACAGCTAGTATTAATTGAATCGCAGTTTCGTAGTCATGCTTATGAATAACTCCCTGATGGCTGTGTATATAGCGAGTTGGAATGCTTAAAACAATACTAGGAACACCTATGTCTTGCATATGAATACGCCCTGCATCTGTGCCTCCTCCCTCTGAAAAACTTATTTGATGATCTATTTTTTCTGCTTTAGCTATATCTAAAACAAGATCTCTTAATTTTGTATTAGGAATCATGCTAGCATCGTAAATTGTAATGGCAACACCTTTGCCGATTTCTGCACTCGCTTGTTCCTTAGTAACTCCAGGCACACCTCCAGCAACACAAGTATCAATAATAATAGCTACATCAGGAGATATTTTATTCGCACTTGTTAGAGCCCCGCGCAAACCAACCTCTTCTTGAACCGTAGCAGTTGCATAAATAGTATTTGGATGTTCTTTTTCTGACAAAGCCTCTACTACATCAGCCATAATAGCACAACCTATCCTATCATCCCACGCTTTTCCTAGCAAGTAGTTTTCATCAGCCATAACTTCAAATTGGACAGATGGAGTTATAAACGTTCCGGGATAGATACCTAGTGCTTCAGCTTCTTTTTGTGATTCTACCCCAATATCAATATACATATCTTTTTTTTCAACTATTTTCTTTCTTTCTTCAGGTGTTAATATATGTGGTGCCTTACAACCTATTACGCCTGTAATATCTTTAGTTTTTGCATGCACAATGACTCTTTGACCTAACATTACTTGTTCCCACCAACCACCTAGGCAGGTGAATCTCAAAAACCCTTCAGCAGTAATTGTTTTAACCATAAAGCCAACTTCATCCATATGTGCGGCTAACATTATTTTCAACTCGTCAGAATTATTTTTAGATTTAAAAATAACACTGCCTAATTTATCATAAAAAATTTCTTCACTTACTGGAAGCAATCTGTCTTTCAGTAAATTTTTTATACGATGTTCATTCCCAGAAACTCCAGCAACTTCAGATAGTTCTTTTAATCTTTTTAATTGTAAATTCATATTTCAACCTTTCTTGTTACTAAGACAATTGCTCTTGTGTATCACCATTTTTATAGCTTTTATATTTGTCATAAATAATTCTAATAGCAGTTGTTACTGCTTTCTTTGCACTGCCTTGATAAACATCTTCTAAAATTTCTTGTAAACCCTCTGGTCCATTAGATAGATTATAACCCACAATGTGTCTACATACATGATCTCTTGCTGTTTTTGTAGCGAGTGTACAATCAGCATTTTCAATAAATCCAGTTTTCATATCGACAACTACTATAATGCCTATTACTTTATACATCTCACTCGCTGTAATTCCTGTAGGCAACTTAGCATATCCTGAAAAAAGTACTTTCTTGTCTTGCATTTTAAATTTCCTCCATTGTATTATTAGACTCTTTAATTAAACGGTCCACAACGATATCAACGTTATGTACATACATGCCCGTAAAATATTCAAGTTTGTCCTTTATCGTATATTGTATCTCTTTTCCAACCGCAGGTAAATACTTACCATAGATTATATTCAAAGTAATTTTGATTGCCAAAGAACTGTTTTCGTCCCAACGCATAATTTCTAAACTGCTAACTGTATCAACTGCTGAATTTTCTCTTAATTCAAGTTTTATTATATCTTCTAGAGCAGCATCTTCAACTAAAATTTTCCCATAATAACTAAAAGCAGGTCGTACAATTGATTTTTCTCCTAGCTTTTTTCTATTAAGTTTATTTTTTTTAAATAACACAATCAACGGGTCAATTAAGTACCCTGAAAAATGTGGTTTCAGTTCCATTGTTGGTACAGGAATTATATGTTTTCCTTCTTTAAGACGAGCATGTCTTGCTTTACTTATTTCCTTCGAGGATGCAACATCTTCTATAAATATATATTTACTTGGTTTAGGTAAATTTAAACGATTTGCAATTCTATTTACCATATTTATGGAAGTACCTAAAATTAATATTCGCTTAAAATTTCCTGTCTCAAGAGCATACTTTACTTCTTGTACGTGGTTTTCTTCTGAAAATATAGCTCTTTTAACTGCTTGTATTTTGTTTTGTTCATTTTTAGCAGAATATCCTGCTAAAATTTTAGTATCTTTTATCAAAAGCCCGTCATCAATAATACCATCGGCATAATTTTCGTAGGCTACCATCAATGCACGATGACTTTTGCCTGTTCCACTTTGACCTACTAAAGCATAAACATCCATATATCCCTCCTAATTTCAAGATGTTAGTTTAGGCGTTTTCCAGGCAATCAAATCTTTGTTTATTTCATTTGATATTGAAAATACACCCAATTTACTGGGATAGCGACCTGAAACACCATGAAAATCCGATCCTCCAGAAACTAATAAATTCCTAATGTTAGCCCAAGCTAGATATTTGGCTATTTGCATTGGTGTATGTTGGGGATAATATACTTCCAAGCCTTGAAAATTATAATTATCCAATAGGTTTTCAACTAGCATATCATCTTTTATTAAACCTGGGTGAGCTAAAACAGCTATTCCGCCCGCGTTATTTATTAGATTCACGGCTTCACCCACCTCCAATTTAACATGGGGTACATAAGCTGGTGCCCCGTTGGCTAATAGCTTGTCAAAAACTTCTGCTTTATTTGCGAAATACCCTTTATTAATTAAGGCTTTGGCGATATGGGGACGTCCCAAAGAAATAACTTCACGTGTTACGCTTAAAATATCGGCCTTATCTAGTCCATAACCTAATTGCTTAAGCTTAAGAAGAATTTTTTCGACTCTTAAAACTCTTTCGGTTTGAAGCATTTTAAGTCTTTCTGCCAGTTTTCCAGAAGTTGTATCAATGTGATAACCGAGAACATGAACTTCTCTATTAGCGCTATTAGTATTAATTTCTACCCCGGAAATTATTTTTAAAGGTAATTTTTGGTTCATGATAAATTTTTGGGCTAAATCGTAAGCTTTTACAACATCATGATCTGTTATGGATATAACTGATAAACCATTGTTGACAGCCGCCAATACCAGTTCCTCTGGCTCTAAATTACCATCGGAACAATTAGTATGCATATGTAAATCTGTTAGCATTTGAAAACCTCTTGCACTAATTGTACCAATAAGCGCACACCATAACCAGTTGCTCCCTTACTTATATAGCCATTGTTTTCAGGCACAGTTGCCGTGGGTGCAATATCAATGTGAATCCAATTTTTACTCACAAATTCCTCCAAAAATAATCCGGCACTAATCATACCTGCAAATCTACCACCACTATTTTTCAAATCTGCAAATTCGCTTTTAAGTAATTTCTTATATTCTTGATCGTTAGGCATCAACCATAATTTCTCATCTGTTTTTTTACTTGCCGTAGATAACAAATCATGAAATTCCATACTATTAGTAATGCTACCTGCATATACCTGCCCTAATGCAACCATACACGCTCCAGTTAAAGTGGCAACATCTATTATTTTTGTAGCCCCAAAATTTTCAGCATAGCAAAGGGCATCAGCTAAAATCAACCGACCTTCAGCATCGGTGCTAATAATTTCTATAGTTTTTCCATTCATAGCTGTAATTATGTCGCCAGGTCGATAAGCATTTCCTGATGGCATGTTTTCGACACAAGGGATTACTGCTAAAACATTGCATGATAGCCCTAGTTCAGCAATAGCTAGGATTGAGCCTAAAACTGTTGCTGCACCAGCCATATCGTCTTTCATTTCTTGCATTCCTTCTGCTGGCTTTAAACTTATTCCACCACTATCAAAAGTTACCCCTTTACCAACTAATCCTAAAACTTCTTTGTTTTCAGGGGCTCCTTGATAATTTAAAACTATCATATAAGGGCTATTGGTTGAGCCGCTTGCTACTGCTAACAAAGCATTAAGGTTGTTTTTTTGTAATTCTTTTTCTGATAAAACATTAATTTTTAGCGGCAATTTTTTTACCATTTTTTCAGCTAATTTAGCAATTTTTTTAGGATTTAACTCATTTGCCGGCATATTAGTCAAATCGCGAGCTAAAATAACATTTTTACTTAAAATTTCTGCTGTTTTGTTAATAGTTGAAAAATTTTCAACTGGAACAGTTTTAGCAGCGATAGTGAGTGTTTGCAATTTAGATATTTCTTTTTTACTTTTATACTGATCAAAACAGTAGTTTCCTAAATAAAATCCTTCTAATAACGCTTGAAAGTTATAATCAAAAAATAGTAATTCATTATTTGGCAAAATACAACTTAAATTTTGAAGTTTTTCTTTAATACAAAATCTAACTAGATTTGCTGCTGCGTTTCTTAAAGAAACACTGATATCTTCAGTCTGTTCTCCTAGACCCCAGACTAATATTTTTACAAAACCACGCCCTTTTTTCAAGCAAAATATTTTTTGATATGTTTCCTTATAAGACTCTAACTCATGATTCAAAGTATATTTAACAATATCTAAAATTTCTTTAGGTAACTCTTGATTATAATTGCAATCGCCACTAATGCTTTTCCATATACCTACCGCGATGGTGTCTTGTGTTGTAATTTTATCCGCTAAATTAATTTTCATTTTTTATTTGACCTCCATAAAAAAATAGTAATTTAATATTAAAAACCCCCCTAAAATATTTTCGGGGGGTGCTGCTTTATTTATCTAGGTTCAACAATCAATTTAATTGCAGTACGCTCTTCGCCATCAATTATCACTTCTGCAAAAGCAGGCACACAAATCAAATCTATGCCATGAGGAGCAACAAACCCCCTTGCAATTGCTACTGCTTTTATAGATTGATTTAAAGCTCCTGCACCAATAGCTTGAATTTCTACTGAATTTTTTGTCTTTAACACTCCGGCCAAAGCTCCAGCTACTGAACTAGGATTAGATTTAGACGAAACTTTTAGGATATCAATTTTTTCTTCTTGCATACCATTATCACTCCTTCAGATATAGATTTATTTGATGTTGCTATCCTCTATCTTACATATTCGCTATAATCTTCACTTTTCCTGCTTTAAGTTTAACCTTTAAATATTATTTTTTAGACAGTACAATAAAGCGCTTTTTAAAAAAATATACATTTGGTTTTCTGAATTAGACCAATGGATCTTAGACAGCACACTCTCGCTTTCATCTCTTTTAGCAACAACTAAACAAATTGCTATAGTTTGTACAGCAAAAACTTGCCCTACTGTGAAGAGCGTCGCTGTTTCCATCTCGTAGTTTAATGCACCCAAGTTTTTCCATTCTTGCAAACTACCTTGAAACTTGCGTAAAACATAACCAGTAAAACTATTATAACGTTCTTGCCCTGGCCAAAAGCTATCCGATGAAACACTTATCCCAACATGGAAATTTATCGCTTGTTCGCGAGCCACATTCATAAAGGCTTGTGTTAAGTGTACATCGGCTATAGCAGGATACTCTAAGGGCGCATAATGGGTTGATGTGCCATCTAATCTAATCGCAGCATTATTGATTATAACATCTCCCATTTTGATCCGCTCTTGAATCGCTCCAGTTGTACCCACTCTAATAAATTTTTTTATACCTAAACTAGTTAATTCTTCCAAGCAAATAGCTACCGATGGTCCTCCCATTCCTGTAGAACAAACCAAAACTGGTTCTTCATTTAGATAGACAAGCATGCTTTTGTATTCACGATTAAAATTGAGTGCAATATATTTATGCCCTAATTTTTGACAAATTTTTTCAACCCTGCCTGGATCCCCTGGAAGTACAGCGTATTTAGCTCCACTTAGCATCTCTTTAGATAACCCAACATGATACATAATTTCTGTTTCAGATTTAATTTCCGGCACTATCTCACTTCCCACATATTATGATTTATTGAGAAATAACAACTCTTTCAGCTTCATTTAAATCTATATCTTCAAGAAAGACAGTAATAATCTCTTTCTGAGCACTAGGCACATTTTTGCCAATATAATCAGCTCGAATTGGCAATTCACGATGACCACGATCAATTAAAACGGCTAGTTGTATATTTTGAGGACGTCCATAATCCATAACAGCATCCATAGCAGCGCGAGTTGTTCGACCAGTATAGAGAACATCATCTACCAAAATAACTTTTTTATTATCAATATTAAAATTAATATGTGTAGCATTAACAATTGGTTGATAGTCTAAGCGGGATAGATCATCACGATACATGGTTATATCTAATGAACCCACTGGAATAACTTTCCCCTCAATATTTTTAATTAATTCTGCAATTCTGCTCGCCAAGGGAACTCCCCTGGAACGAATTCCCAATAAAACAATATCTTCTACACCTTTATTTTTTTCCAAAATTTCGTGTGCCACTCTTGTCAAAGCTCTTTTGATTGCCGCTTTATCCATAATTACATTTTTCTCTATCATGTTTTTCGCTCCTTTTACTTAGTTACCTTTTTATTTCTTAATATTTTTAGTACTTTTAAAAATTCAGTAGGTAACTTAGCAGTACAAACTAAATTTTCATTTTTCAATGGATGCTTAAGCATCAATAATGCAGAGTGTAACATTTGTCCACTTATCCCGAATTTGTTTTTGCGACTTGTATATTTTTCATCTCCTACAAGTGGATGTCCCAGATGACTCAAGTGAACTCTAATTTGGTGTGTTCTGCCTGTATGTAATTTACAGGATATTAACGTATAATCACCAAAACGTTCTAAAACTTTGTAAGTAGTATAGGCAGGTTTGGAGTTTTTGTAAGTTATTGCCATTTTTTTTCGGTTTTTTTCGTCTCTGCCAATTGGTAAATTAATTTCACCTGCATCTGCTTTAACATTTCCGAAGACTAAAGCCAAATAAATCCTAATAGCTGTCTTAGTTTCAATTTGTTTTGCTAAGCTTACGTGCGCTAAATCCCTCTTAGCTACTACCATCAGCCCAGATGTATCTTTATCTAGTCGATGAACTATTCCGGGTCGCAATTCACCATTTATGCCGGATAAATCTTTACAGTGATACAAAAGTGCATTTACTAGAGTATGAGTATAGTTACCTGCAGCAGGATGTACAACCATTCCTTTAGCCTTATTTATAATCGCTAAACTTTCATCTTGATAAATAATATCTAAAGGAATATCTTCAGGCAAAATATCGGTAAGTACCGGTTTGATTGCTAATAAAGTTATTTTATCGGCTAATTTTAAGTTGTAATTTGCTTTATATACATGATTATTGACGAAAATTTTTTCAGCTTTAATTAAACGTTGAATATTCGCTCTCGTTAGTCCAGTACTCTCAGCTAAAAAAACATCTAAGCGCTTTCCTATATAATCTTGTTCAACAAGTATATTTACATCATTTTCTAAATTTAAACGCTCTCGGTCCAAGTTGACCATAATATTAATCCTACTCCTATACAAATCGCGATATCAGCGATATTAAATATTGGCCATATAATAAAATCAAAAAAATCCACGACCTTACCTAATACAATTCGATCTATCAAATTACCAATTGCTCCACCTAATAAAAAAGCTACCCCATATCTAGCATTTAAAGATGATCTTTTTATTTCATTTCTTAGATAGTAAGCAGCGACTATCAAAACAATTGCCACTAAAATAAAGAACCATTGTTTGTTCTCTAAAAGTCCGAACGCCGCCCCTTTGTTATAAATAAAAGTTATGTGAAAAATATTTGGAATAACTGCTATGCTTATCCCTTCAAACTGAAAATGTTTTTGTATTAGTAACTTACTTATCTGATCTAGAATTATGACCGCTAAAGTGATGACATTAAAGGAAATATTCACCTTATTTCACCAATGCCTGCAAAAAAATATTTGCCCCCGCTAAATTAGTAGCCACTGGAATATTGTGAACATCGCAAACTCTTAACAAAGCAGTAATGTCAGGCTCATGTGGTTGAGCAGTCAACGGATCTCTTAAAAATACAACCATAGAAACTTGTTCAGAAGCTATTTGTGCTCCAATTTGCATATCGCCACCAATAGGCCCAGATAAAAAGCAGTGTACCTCCAAAGCTGTATTATCTTTAATCAGCTTTCCTGTCGTTGCTGTGGCAATTAACTGATAATCTTTTAATATTCCTTGATTAGTCTTTACAAAATCCAACATTTTTTCTTTCATACGGTCATGGGCAATCAGCGCTATTGCTTTCATATTAAATCTCCTTAGCAGAATAAATCTTTTCTTTTGATTATACACAATAGCTGTTAGTTCTGCAACTTTTCCTTCCAGACGTGGTCTTTAAATAATTGCCCGTTTTCGCTTATTGTGTTAAAATGTTTTATGTTTAAAATGTGCCGAAAACTATTGAAGCCTTATATTTCTGAAATTGTTTAGAAAGGTTATTTAAATGAAAAAATTAATCATAAACGCAGATGATTTTGCTTTGCATCCAGCTATCAACGAAGCTATAATAAATGCTCACATCCAGGGAGTCTTAACTAGTACAAGCATTCTGGCTACGGGCGATTATTTTCAAGCAGCAGTTAGTTTAGCTAGTTATTACCCTAAACTGTCTATTGGTGCTCACCTATGTTTAGTTGGAGGATTAAAACCTATTACTAATCCGCAGCTTATTCCTTCTTTATTAGACCCAAAGACAAAACGGTTTTATGATAATTACCTAATATTCACTAAAAAATTTTTTTTAAAGCAAATTAAGCTCTCTGAAATAGAATTAGAACTATCTAATCAAATAAACTTTATGCGTGCTCATGGTTTAATTTTAACTCACATAGACAGTCATCAACACTTACATGTTTTACCAGGAATTAATGATGTGGTTGCAAAAATAGCCCAAAAAAATCAAATAACTAAAATTCGATTGCCGCATGAAAATTTCTTTTTTACCGGAAACTACCCTTATACTTTTGCTAGATTTTTAGGAAGAACAATTTTGTCTATATTTGCAAAATTAAGTAAAAAAAAGTTCGAAGCGGCGCAATTAACATTACCTAATAGTTTTTTTGGAATGTTGGCTGGTGGTAATTTACAAGAAAAGTATTTTTTAAATATTTTAGAAAACATAACGACCGAGACCAATGAAATTATGATTCATCCTGGAAATAACAACAAAGATTTGACTAGAAAATTTGCTTGGCAATATAACTGGGAGTTAGAACTTCAAACCCTCCTAAGCTCTCAAGTAAAAGAAAAATTAAAAGAAAAAAATATTGCCTTAATATCTTTTAAGGATTTGTGAATATGAATAAAAAACTTTTACAAAAACTAGCCTTTATTTTAGCAGTAATATTTTTAATATCTTTCTTTGTCATTTACTTGACCATAGATTTAGATAATATAAAAAAAATAAATATATTCAAGTGGGAGTACTTACTTTTTGCCTTAGGTAGTCTAACTATCGGTCTAATTTTAGATGGAACTCGACTTGTACATTTAGTAAGAGTTACCGACCAACAAATTTCGCCATTAGAAGCAATGCAAGTAGTATTTAGTAATTATTTTTTAGCGCTTTTAACTCCTGGGGCCACGGGCGGAGCCATAGCCCAAGTTATGTTTTTAAAAAAGGCTGGAGTTCCTGTAGGTAAAGCAACAGTAGTTGTTCTCGTTAGAACTATTCTATCAATCTTGTTTTTAATAACAACAATTCCTTTTGTTCTACACTATGACAACTCTCTAATCCCCAGTTTAAGCAAAAATACAATTTATCTATTTTCTTCTACATTAGTAATTTTAGCAATTATTTCAGTATTATTAATGCGAACAAAATATCCAGAGTATTTTTTAGTGTTTTTTACCAAGTCACTAAATCGTAGTTTGAAAAGAAAAATATATTTTTTCTACAAAGAAATTAAAACAGCAACATTTTTGTTTTTCAATAAACCGCTATGTATATTTCGTGTCTATTTAGAATCTGGCTTAAGCCTCTTATTTATATATGCAGTCGTGCCTATTTTATTTTACGGTTTGGATGAAACTATAAATATGTTCGTAACTATGGGGCGGATGATAATTTTGAACCTGTTGCTATACTTTGCACCAACTCCTGGCGGTGCTGGTATTGCTGAAGGTGGATTTGTTATGCTGTTCAAACCGCTATTACCAATTGGAACTGTAGGTATTTTGGCAATAGTTTGGCGAATTATGGTTGAGTATCTACCTTTTATTATTGGAGCATATTTTTCGATAAAAACTTTTGGCCCGGATATAGTAGCTAGAATATCGAAAAAAGCTATTAAAATCAAAAACAAAGGAGTTTCAGATATATGAAAAGCAAAAACATACTTATTACAGGCGGGGCTGGTTTTATAGGTTCCCATCTAGTTGAACTATTATCAAGCTTTCCAAATGAGTATAAAATAATAGTCGTAGATAATTTATCTACTGGTAGATTGGAAAATTTACCCGCAAATATTGAATTTTTCAAATGTGATATTCGTGAAAAAAAATTAGAAGATATTTTTAAAACTAAGAATATTAATACTGTGATACATTTAGCGGCACAAACAATGGTTAGCTATTCAATTAATAATCCAGATATTGATGCCGATATAAATATTTGTGGTGGTATTAACCTTCTTAGTTGCATGCTTAAGTATGCAGTAAAAAATATTATCTTTTCCTCTAGTGCAGCAGTCTATGGCGATGGACTGCCTTTACCGATTGCTGAAAATTTTTTGGCAAAACCAACTTCGTTTTATGGCCTCAGCAAGCTAACTTTTGAAAATTATTTAGCTCTATACAGCAATATAAAGAATATTAACGCTACTATATTACGTTTTGCGAATGTTTATGGACCGCGTCAAGGCGATAGTGGTGAAGGTGGAGTTATCAGCGTTTACGCGAAAAAAATCATTAAAAACGAACCTCTAACTATTTACGGCGATGGATTACAAACACGAGATTTTATCTATGTTGCAGATGTTGCTAAAGCTATTAAGCATTGCATTGATAAACCTCATTCGTTAGTCACCTATAATGTTTCGACTAATAAGCAGACAAGCCTTTTAGAGTTAATCGCAATGTTTTCAACTATAGCTAATACTAAACCCCAGATAAAATTTGAATCGGCTAAAACAGGCGATATTTACAAATCAGTTCTTGATAATTCACTTTTGCTAAATTCTGGTTTGGAATTATCTACTTCCTTAAAATCAGGTTTGACATTGACACTAAATGGCTTCAATACTAACAAAGAGGACTGAAACTTATGCAGATAAATTATCGTTTTATTTTTTTATTATTAATTGCTACTATAAATATTTTTTGGGGTATCTCGAATATCCCTCTTTTAGATCCTGATGAACCAGCATATGCGCAAACAGCCAAAGAAATGTTTCTTGCTGCTGATTATCTTTCTCCCAGAATTTTTGGCGATTTTTGGTTTGACAAACCCCCAATGTATTATTGGCTGGTAATTGCCAGTTATAAAATTTTCGGAATTTCAGAGTTTGCTGCTCGTTTTCCAGCATCATTATTTGCTCTTTCAACAATATTGTTTTTATATTTCAAAGTGAGAAAACATTTTAATGAGAATATTGCTTTTAATTCAGCTATTATCTTGTCAACCTGTATTAATTTCTTTTATTTAGCTAAAGCCTCCGTCACTGATATGGTTTTATTATTCTTTCTCACAGCTACTCTACTTTCTTATTTTGAAAGAAAATATGCAATTATGTTTATTTTTGCATCTCTAGCAACGCTTACAAAAGGACCAGTGGGCTTCATATTTCCAGGAATAATAATTTTTATCCACGCTTGCCTTATTAGAAATTTTTCTTTGTTTAAAGCTCGGAATTTTTATTTAGGTTTTTTCTTTTATTGTTTATTTACTCTCCCATGGTATTTTCTTATGTATAAAACTCATGGACAAATTTTCATCGATACATTTTTAGGGTTACATAATATTGCCCGTTTCACTAATGCAGAACATACTAACAGAGTTTTGTGGTATTTTTATTTTCCAGTTTTAATCATTGGACTTTTCCCTTGGATAAATTTTTTTATTTCTAGTATTTATAATGCTTATAACAATAAAAATTATCAAGATAAGTTTTTTTTATTATTTTTACAAATATGGTGGATTTTTATCTTTGTTTTTTTCAGTATTGCTAAAACTAAGTTAGTTTCTTATATATTTCCACTCTTCCCTCCACTTAGTATTATCCTTGCTTGGAACTTTGAATATTTAAATAATCGTTATGGTTATAACAAAAATTATAGCTTAATTTTCAGCACTTTATTTTTCTATGGTCTGTTTATAGCGGTTTGGATTGTGGGGCCTAACTATTTGCCAGAACTAACTTTAGGGGCTAATTATATCGTAGGGGCTACAAGTGTTACCTTACTGTTAGTAATCTATTCTTTATTAAAAAATAATTTTCAAGCAATTCTCTTTACCCAAACTTTCTTAGGTCTAATCATAATGTTTACAGTTATGCAAACATTATTGCCTGCAATGACCAATTTTTTAAGTGTTAAAAGTACGGCAAATTTCTATGCTACGCAATTTAATAATAAAAATATTCCTGTATACGTAGATAAATTTCTAAGACCAGGATTTGCTTTTTATACGAATATTTATGGACAAGAAGTTACTGATACTAAAAATATAAATTTTAATACTGATGCTAAAAACAGCATCATGTTATCTAATTTAATAAAAAGTAATGACAAATCTTATAATCTCGTAATTAGAAGATTAATGTATAATCGACTTACGTCTGTTGAAAAAAATAAATTAGAGATAATCTTAGATAACCAAGATATTTTAATTCTAAAAAACAAAGTTATATCTAGACAATAATTTAATCTAAAATAGTAAATACTCAGTATGCCAAATAAATAGAATGCTTTAAGCAGCTATTTTTGTGTATACTGAGTATTTTTTGTAATTAAGCAGTTTTCATGATATAATTTCATCGAGTATTTTCGGTATAAAATTTAGCAAAGACAATAACTTTATTTTTCAACACTCCTATAGTATAATGTATACATCAAACAGTTCCCTAAATTAAAAATAAATCAAACGAGGTGCGATTTTATGCAATTTCAAATTAAATTAGGAATATCTGCTCGCCATTTACATGTGACACAAGAACATTTAGAAATTTTATTTGGTCCTGGAGCTCAACTAACACCAATGAAATATCTAGTTCAACCTGGTCAGTTTGCGGCAGAAGAAAAGGTTACTCTAATCACCCCAAAAGGCAATTTACCTAATCTTAGAATTATAGGTCCTGTAAGACCTCAAACACAAGTAGAACTTGCGATTGCAGATGCTCGAAAAATCGGACTAAATCCACCGATAAGAAACTCTGGTGATTTAACCGGCAGTTCACCAGTAACCATAGTTGGACCACAAGGTCAAATTGAAATTAGTGAAGGAGTAATAATTGCAGCGAGACATTTGCATTTAGCTCCTGAAACAGCTGAAAAATACGGCATTAAAGATAAAGATATTGTTAAATTAAAATTTCCTGGTGAAAGAGCTTTAATATTTGAAAATGTTTTTACAAGGGTGTCGACTGCTTGTGCTGATGAGATTCATATTGATACTGATGAAGGCAATGCCTGTTGTGCAGAAAATGACATGTTAATAACTGTAATTAAAGAGTAAAAAGCACCCCCACAGCAGAGTATAATGTAGTGCCCCCCAAAAGTTAGACCTAAAAATCTAACGATTGGGGGGCACTACATTATACTATTTTTTCGCCTTTATACTTTTCACCATCATTTTCAGGTAACAATCCATATCTTTCAGCCCATAAAGTTTTATATTTTACGGCTTGAGCATGAATGCTTTCCATTTGACTTGCATCTGTAAACGTTTTAACAACTTTAGCTGGAACTCCAGCAACTAAAGAATTGGGAGGTACCATCATTTTTTCTTTAACAACAGCTCCTGCCGCTACAATACTTCCGCGACCGATTATTGCATGATTCAAGACAATTGCTCCCATACCAATCAAGCAGTGGTCTTCAATTGTACAACCATGAATAATCGCTCCGTGGCCTACTGTAACAAAATCGCCAATAATTGCCGCGCAATCATCGGCAACATGAATAACACTATTATCTTGTATGTTAGTATATTTACCTATTTCAATTTTATTAACGTCGCCTCGAGCAACAGTATTAAACCAAATGCTACTATATTCTTCCATTTTTACCATTCCGATTACTTGAGCACCTTCAGCTATAAAGGTATTTTGGTGACGTGTTGGCAAAATTCCTTGATATTCGCTTATCATTGTTCTATCCTCCATATTTATTATTTTATAGATCTAAAATAATTACGTTTTTCTAAAAAAATCCAAAAAATAATTCCTAAAACTCCAGTAACTAATTGTGCAATTCCCATAGAAAAACTAATAGTTTTTTTTACAATATCTGTTAACGGAATTTGTTGTAGCAATATAAAAGTAAAAAAATACATTAATGCAGCTTTAAACGTTGGAACTAAAAAAAGATATTTTTTGTGTGAAAAAAGTTTATAAATGCCCCAAATATATGCTATATTACCTGTTATGACAACTGGTATTAGCATTGGTATTAGAAGTTGTCCTTGAACATAAGCAATGTTAGGCAACAAAATTGCAATTATAAAAGCTGTAGAGAGATTATTTTTAACTACTGCAATAATTAAAACTAAATTCACTAATGAACCGACTAGAAACATGCTCACTATAGTTGGCAGTGGTAGTACTAGTCTTATACCCTGAATAATCACTGCCACCACCAATAATAAAGCACCACGAGTTATATTGCTAGTGTTACTCACCGCTATTTTACTTTGTAAAACACTCAAGTTTAATGAACTCATTAAACGAGCGTTGAATATTCTTAGTTATTGGGCCCACATCTCCAGAACCAATGTTAAATTTATCAACTCTTATGACTGGCGTTGCACCAATAGTGCTAGCAGTAACGAAAGCTTCATCGACCGTTTTTACGAAATTTAGATCGAAAGCCTTTTCCACGAAACTTAGTTTTAACTCTGGACAAATTTTTTCTAAAATTACCCGCCTTGTAATTCCATTTAAGACCAAATTATTCGCTGGATGTGTCCACAAAATTCCATCTTTAACAACCATGAAATTAGATGAAGATCCTTCTGTAATTATTTCGCTGTCTCGGTATAAAATTGATTCAAATACGCCAGCTTCCTTCGCTTTTTGTTTTGCTAATACGGCTCCCAAAAGATTTAGGGATTTAATGTCACATCTCAGCCATCTTAAATCAGGCTGACTTATACATACAACACCTTGTTCTTGATGTAATTTTATTTGACTTTCATTAATTTCATGTACATGCATTGTTAAGCAGGGAATAACTTGTTCAGGGAACGGATGCGCTCTTGGAGCTTCACCTCTAGTGACTTGTAAGTAAATATAACCCTGCGTTAAGCCACTAGCTTCAATTAGACGCTCGTGAAACTCTATCAATTCTTCCATAGTATAGGTTGCTGGTATATGCAAACTTTTCATTGAATTAAATAATCTTTCCATGTGTGGTACTAAAGTAAAGCACCTTTTATTGTAAAAAGGAGTTACTTCATACACTCCGTCACCAAAATTATAACCTCGATCTTGAAGTGTTATCACAGGTTGATTAATATCAACTATTTCGCCGTTAATTAAAGCTACGTTCATTAAATAATACCTCCTAAAATTGATATGCTATATTAGTATATTCTTAAGCATATCACAAACAAGTAAAAAAATATAGAGTTATAACGTATTTAAAATACCTATAAAAATTGCAAATAATCCTTTTAATGCTATAATATAATTGTGTTTTATTAAAAAACTAGAAAGGAGCCACGCATGAAAAAAATTTTAATAACGAAAAATCTTTTGTTTTTCGCGTGTGCCTGCATATTTCTCTTGAATTTCATTATTATTCAATTTTTGCATATCGATACTAAAATCGATACTTATATTTTATTTTTAATCATTGCTCTTATTTTTATTTTTATATGTTTTTTTATTGTTGTTGTTTATTTGCAGCAGCGGTCTAAAAAAATGCTTGCCCAACTAGCTTATTATGATGAGTTGACAAATTTACCTAACAAGTCTTATTTTAAAAAACAAATTGCAAGAATTTTAGAAAATTCTACAAATAACTATGCCTATGTAATTTTAGATTTAGATAAGTTTAAAATAATAAATGATAAATGGGGATTTGCCCATGGTGATAACCTCCTGCGTTTTATTGCAAATATATTCCGTAAAGAATTAGCTGCAGAAGAATTAGCCTGCAGAGCTACTGCGGATATATTTCATTTATTAGTGAAATTTGAAAGCAAAGAACAACTCATTCAACGCTTGGCTATTCTTTCTCAAAAAATCCGTTCATATAAATTTTCTGAAAATGTATTATACAATTTAAATGTGTATGCTGGAATATATATTCTAGAAAACCCAGCTATATCTTTAGATATTGCTGGGGATAATGCTTTGTTAGCAAGAGAAAAAGCAAAATCTATTAAGAATAAATTCTATTTTGTTTATAACGAAGCTATTCGCGCACAAATTGTTTACAATCAAGAACTAGAAAATATTATGCAAGAATCACTTATTAATAGTGAGTTTATAGTATATCTCCAACCTAAATATGATTTGCAAAATAAGAAAATAGTAGGCGCCGAAGCCCTTATACGTTGGCAACATCCGCACAAAGGTTTAATTGCCCCAGATAAGTTCATTCCGCTATTTGAAAAAAATGGCTTTATTATTCAATTAGATAATTATGTTTTAAATAAGGTTTGTAGCTGGCTTTCCTCAAGAAGAATAGCCAATCAACCAATTTTACCAATCTCTGTAAATCAGTCGCGTTTGCATCTCTACCATGCCGATTATTTATCTTCGCTAATTTCAACGGTGCAAAAGTATAATATAAAACCTTCTTTAATTGAATTAGAACTTACTGAAACTGTTTTTTTTGAAAATGCAACTAAAATGAAAACATTGTTTTACCAATTGCATGAACAAGGATTTAAAATATCTTTAGATGATTTTGGCACTGGATACAGTTCGCTAAATATGTTAGGGGTAGTATTAATCGATGTCTTAAAACTAGATCGAACCTTCTTTAATGAAAATTTTAATACTAAAAACGGTCGACAAATAATTGAAACAATAATTGATTTAGCCCAAAAAATTAATCTTTTAGTAGTTGCTGAAGGAGTAGAAACTCTAGAGCAAGTTGAGTTTTTGCAAAAAATCAACTGCGATATGATTCAAGGATATTATTTTTCAAAGCCACTTACGATTGAGGATTTTGAAAAATTATACGATAAACAAGAGGTCAAAAAAAACATACTGTAAAGGATTCAATAAATGAATAAACGCAATATTGCCATAGACTACTTAAGAATTTTAGGCATGTTAGGTGTTTTAGCAATACATGTGGGCTCTTTCACCGTAAATACACCAAACTTCTCCCCTTTTCTTTTCTTTATTTTGGAAATTTTTTCTCGATATAGTATCCCTGTATTTTTCTTTATTTCTGGATTTGGCTTATTTAGCAATCTTAACCTATATGAAAATTTCAATTACCGCCGCTTTTTAAAGCTAAAACTAAAAAATTTACTAGTCCCGTACTTTCTATGGTCTCTTTTTTACTATCTTTTTTTCTTCGATACAAACACTAGAAAATTATTTGTTATTTTGGGATATTTGCATTCTGTATTGCTAGGATATGCTTGCTATCATTTATACTTTATGTTATTGCTTATTATTTTTTACACTACTATGCCTTTTTGGGTAATAATTTTACGTAAAATTAATCTCCAGCCTATTTATGGATTTATTATATTATTGACTTTTCAAATTTCTTTTAATCACTTAGCTTTGATTTATACCCCGGTTACTGATAATCAACTATTAAAAACTTTAATTAATTTTAGACTTAATCTTTTGGTACCACACTATTTGTTTATTTTTATTTTAGGTTCATACTTCGGAAACAATTATAAAAATATAGTGCCAATTCTATCTAGAAATTTTAAAGTTTTTTTATTTTTTTTAACTATATCGTTAAGCGTACTAATATATAAGTTTTCCCTAATGATTGCAGTAGCTAATCTAGAATTAACGGTAAACACTCTACAACAATTAAGCTTACCAGGTTTTTTCTTTACAACCAGTTTTATAGTTACTACCTTTATCTTTTTAGAAATCAAGCATACTGTTTTAGTTTCGTGGCAAAAATTTTTAAAATTTCTAGCAAAATCGTCTAATATTGTTTACTTCATTCATCCATTATTTCTCTATTTAGTAACTACAAAACTTTATGAGTATAAAATTATCTTTGACGAAGCGATTGCGCTGTCAACCTATTTAGCAGTGCTTTTACTTTCTTTAATAAGTTCGTTTTTATATAATTTCGGTATTAAAGTCATAGCAAATAGGTAATTTTTAGGTTCTTTGTCAAATGTTGTGGTGTGAATAATATAAGCAGCTAAAAGGGATTGGGATCTACAATAATAGACCCAATCCCTTTTGTTTTTCGTCTTACTCAGCTTCGCTACTTTGCTTAAGAATTTTTCCCAAAAGCCTTAAACTCAAGACCCGCTTCCTCAAGTTTTTTTCTTATTGATTTTATCATTTCCACAGCACCATTGGTATCACCGTGTACACAGATTGTTTGAGCTGCTAAAGGTATTTCGTGTCCATCAATAGTTTTCACAGTTTTATCTCTTGCCATCACTAAAACACGTTCTACAACTTCTGACACATCATGAATTACAGCACCTTTTTGATTTCTTGGAGCTAATGAACCATCGACCATATAAGCTCTATCTGCAAAAGATTCTTCGACATATTTAGTTCCCACCTGTTTTGCTGCTTCTACCATCATTGAATTAGCCAAGCAGAGCATAAATAAATTCGGATCATAAGCTTTTATTGCTTCAGCAATAGCAATAGCTGTTTTTAAATTTTTTCCAGCAGTGTTATACAAAGCCCCATGAACTTTTACATGCTGCAATTTAACTCCATAAATTCTACATATTCCATCTAAAGCTCCGATTTGATAGAACAAATCAGCTTTTATTTCTTCTGCTGTTAAGTCCATATTTCTACGACCAAAACCTACTAAATCTGGATATGATGGATGTGCCCCCACAGCTACATCAAATTTTTTAGCTAATTCAATAGTTTTAAGCATATTTAAGGGATCTGAGGCATGAAAACCACAAGCCACATTTATTGAGGTAACATAGGGCATCGCCTCTTCATCATATCCTAACTTGTAGGTGCCAAAGCTTTCTCCCATATCACAATTTAGATCAACATAGCTCATTAGAATCACTCCTATATTTTTCTTGAATTTCAACAAAATAATTTTTCCCATTTACAGTCAGATTAAGTTTTGTACTTGCATGGTTTGCAGTGTTTTCAACAAAATCTTGCACTTTTTTATAATATTCCTGTTCTTCAGCTAAGGCAACTACAGCTTCGCTATCGGTAACTTCTTGAAAAGAAACCTCATCTCCAGGTTTAGCTTGAGCTAGTAGTCTTAAATCTGAACCAATTACACTGCCTATTTTTGTATAACCACCAGTAGTTTGTCGATCAGCCATCATTATAATAGGTCGTCCATGCCCTGGAATCTGCACAGCCCCTTGGCAAAGCGCATCGGATACAATATCTGGTTTAGTTGCATGTTCAATTACTTCACCTTCCAAGCGGTAGCCCATGCGATCAGCTTCATTACTAATAGTATAAATATTACTAAATAAAGTTTTTTTGCCTTGCTCAGTAAAATCATTCGCTTGAGGGCCAAGTAATACTCTCAAAATTATCTGTTTAGGTTGCACTGGTTGGAGTTCTGTGGGTAACTGTAATAACTTTTGCGTAGGCAATTCAGTGGGCAAAAAATTAATTATGTCAGCTTTCTTTAAAGCTCGACCCTCTAATCCGCCAACTTTAGCTCTAGTGTAAGTAGCTCTACTACCTAAAACCAGAGGCAAGTCGAGTCCACCAGCAACGGCTAAATAACAACGACAACCAGTTTTAGCATAAGTCAAAGTCAAAACATCACCACTTGCAATTTTTATCGTTGACCACATACTTACAGGGATCCCGTTTAACATGGGCATCATATTTGCACCAGTTAAAGCAATATAAGTATTTGTCAAAAATTGATACTCTCCCCCCATCATCGTAAATTCCAAAACAGCTGCTGTCGGTCTATTCCCTAATAGATAGTTGGCTGTTTTACAGGCTAATCTATCCATTGCTCCAGCTACAGGCATACCAAAGGCTTGATAGCCCCAACGCCCCAAATCTTGCACTGTAGTAAGTAGTCCTGGATTAAGTACTTTAAGCATCTTGTTCACCCCCTAGAAAGCTATACACTGGTTTATAGCTTCCCTGAAGTACTGATTTTTCAATTAGTTCATATTCGCGTTCGGTAATACTTTCAAAACGCAAGTAATCTCCTGCTTTGAACAAAAAGGGATTGTCTAACTGGGGATTATAAACTAATACGGGTGTACGCCCAATCAGTTGCCAGCCACCTGGGCTTTCTACGGGATAAATCCCGGTTTGCCGATCGGCAATTCCCACAGATCCAGCTGGAATTTTAGTTCTCGGGGTAGCTAATCTTGGAGTAATTATTTTTTCCGACATTCCACCTAAATAGGGAAAACCAGCCATAAAACCTAGCATATAAACTAAATAATCTGGTTTTGTATGTAGATTTATGACTTCTTCAACATCAAGATTGTTATGTTTAGCCACGAAATCTATGTCTGGGGCAAAATCATTTTTCACATAACACACTGGAATGTGTACAATCCTTCCTTTCTGTTGAGTCGTTAGATTATCCACCTCTGAAAGCATTGTGTTGACTTTATCAATTAAAGTTTTTCTCGATAAAATCAACGGCTCAAAGTATACTAACAGCGAGCGGTATGTAGGAACTACTTCAATTATTCCTTCAAGCTTAGTCTCATTGATTAGCTTAGTTAATTTGACAACTTTAGCATTAATCTTTTCATCAATAGCTTGACCAAATTCAATGACTAAGCCTTGCTCGCCTGCATTTAGCATTTTAATATTTTGCATTTGACAGTTCACCTCATTTTTAGAAAACCGATAAGCCTTCATCTTTTAAATCAGAAACAAACATATAGCCTGGTGCATGTGTAATCATAATCTCTGGTTTAACAGCCATAGCTACAGCTTGTGGTGTAACTCCGCAAGCCCAAAATACGGGAATTTCTCCTGGCTTAATTGTAACGCTATCGCCAAAATCAGGCTTATTAATGTCTTTAATCCCAATAACTTCAGGATCACCAACATGCAAAGGAGCGCCATGCACGGCTGGAAAACGCGATGTAATCTGAATTGCGCGAATCGCATCTTTTTCAGACATTGGACGCATAGAGACCACCGTAGGTCCATGAAAAATACCTGCTGGTTTACATTGGATATTAGTTATATACATTGGTACATTACATTTTTCTTCAATATGTCTTACTGGAATATTAGCATCTAACAAAGGACTTTCAAAGGTAAAACTGCACCCCAGTAAAAATGCAACTAAATCTGCTCGCCAATAATTTTCTAAATTTAAAACCTCATCAACGAGCACCCCTTGTTTATAAATGCGATATTTGGGAATGTCATAGCGCAGATCTGCATCTGGAGCTATTAAACTTGGCTTGGCAGAACCTACTTCTGTTACATCTAAAACTGGACATGGTTTGGGATTACGTTGTGTAAATAACAAAAAATCATAAGCTAGACTTTTAGGCAATATTGCTAAATTAGCTTGAGTATAACCCTTTGCCATACCAGCAGTAGGTAAAATCAATTCATTTTGACGAATTAAAGAACGTAGTTCTTTGGGGTGCATATTCATTAAATCCATTATCTTTCCCTCCTTATTTCCACAAAGCTAACATACCTTGTATTGAAATCGAACCTGCATAAACCGTAACCAGTACTGCTAAAATACCAAAAACTATCATCCACATCGGGTGTTTATAAGTTCCAACAATTTTAGGATTTCGCGATGCTAATAACATTGCACCTAAAGTAACTGGTAAAATTAAACCATTTAAAGAACCAGCTAAAACAAGAACTTTTACTGGACGCCCAATTGTAACAAACACCATTGTAGAAAATACAATAAAGGCCATTATAAAATAACTATTGTATTTATCTATAACCTTGAAGAAACTTCGTAAAAAAGATACACTGGTATAAGCAGCGCCAACTACTGAAGTTATTGCTGAAGCCCACAATTCAATTCCAAAAAACTTGTAACCTATATCACCAGCTGCCGATTGAAATACTGTAGCGGGTGGATTACTTGTCGCTAAGTTAACACCTAATGAAGCAACACCTAGAACTGCTAAAAACAGTACTACACGCATAATACCTGTTATGACAATCCCGATGATCGAACTTTTATTAACTTCTCCAAGATTTTCTTGACCAACTATCCCTGCATCCAGCAATCTATGCCCCCCAGCAAAGGTAATATATCCCCCTACTGTCCCTCCTACTAGAGTAATCATTGGAAGCATTAATAATCCATAATCAGCCGGAAAAACTGAAGCAACTGCTGCTTTGGCGATAGGCGGGTTAGATACAAACATAACATAAGTAGTTAAGAGGATCATTAACCCCCCAAATATTTGGCAACTCTGTCCATCGCCATTCCTGCTTCTTTAGATGCAAAAATTCCTATCGCAATAAATGCAGAAATTATAGCCCCAGTTTCTGCCGAAACACCAACTAAGACATTTAGACCCAAACCTGCTCCAGCAATATTACCGATATTAAAAGCTAATCCACCTAAAACTATTAAGAAGGCGACTACATAGCCTAAGCCTGGCAGCACTTGGTTAGCAATGTCTTGCCCCCTCATTTTACTCATAGTTATCACTCGCCAAACGTTTAGTTGAGCGCCAATATCTATAATTATCGAAGCTAGTATTGCCCATGCGAAATTTTCTTGAAACTTTGCTGTAAATACTGTTGTTTGAGTTAAAAAACCGGGTCCAATAGCTGATGTTGCCATTATAAATGCCGCCCCTAACAATACTGACCAACTTGATTTCTTTCCTTTAGTTATTACCGGTTCTGCCATAATATAAATCCTCCCTTAACCATTCTTAAATAGTACTATTCTGCATAAAAAATCTACTTCCTCTTTTTTTAGGAATTTTTCAAAAAATATACTGTATTACAAAAACTATATACAAATATAGTTTGCAAACCTAATTATCTCCTTTCAATTTGCTAATTAATAAAGCAAAGACGTCTTGTTATTAATTAGCATAACAAGACGCCGTTGTCTTATAAATTTACAAAAAAACAAAAGCTTCTAATGACCATAATAGCCAATAGAAGCTTCCTTGCTTTTTATTCTTAAAATTATTATACAACAAATGAATTTTTTGTTAATGCTTTTTTCTTAGATTAGTATCTTTTTAAGAAAATAACTATCCAAAAAGTTCAATAAGGCAACAAGAAATATTTTCCTGAATGTTTTTCTTATACAAGAAATTTTAAACTAATAGCATCCGATAATAGGTTTTCTTTCCGCGACGAATTAAAATATTTTCGTTTGTCTGAATATCAATGGTTATTTTATAATCAATGTTATCCACAACATTATCGTTTAAGTATAATCCTTTTTGGGTAATTATACGTCTACCTTCACTTTTACTTGCAAAAACTTTATTTGCACAAAGAATATCTAATAGCGATAAATTTTCAACCTCTTTTTTTGATACATTAAATGTAGGCACATTATCAAGATTGGTCCCACTACCAAATAAAGCTTCGCTAGCTAATTTTGCGGCAGTAGCTTCTTGTTCACCGTGAACTAATTTTGTTACTTCATAGGCTAAAATGGTTTTTGCTTGATTAATTTCTTGATCTTGGAGAGAACCTAAACGACGGACTTCCTCCATTGGTAAAAATGTAAGTAGTGCTAAACAGTTTTCTACGTCTGCATCAGCTATATTTCTCCAGTACTGATAGAATTCATATGGTGTAGTTTTATCTGGATCTAACCATAAAGCACCTTTCTCTGTTTTGCCCATTTTTCTGCCATCACTAGTAGTCAATAGTTTAAAAGTAAAGCAAAATGCTGGTTTTCCTTCTTTGCGTCTAATTAAGTCAGCACCAGCTAAAACATTTGACCATTGATCGTCGCCGCCTAATTGTAAAACACAATTATGCTTTTGGAAAAGCTCCCAAAAATCATATGATTGCATGATCATATAGTTAAACTCAAAAAATGATAGGCCTCTTTCCAGGCGTTGTTTAAAACATTCAGCTGATAGCATTCTATTTACCGAAAAATGAACCCCAACTTCACGTAGAAGTTGAATATAGTTTAAACTTAAAAGCCAGTCTGCGTTATTAACCATTAATGCTTTACCTTCGGAAAAGTCAATAAATTTTTGCATTTGTTTTTTAAAACAAGCAATATTATGATTAATAGTTTCAACTGTCATCATTTTTCGCATATCATCTTTACCGCTGGGATCTCCTACCATACCGGTTCCTCCCCCTAATAATGCTATAGGGCGATGTCCAGCACGCTGCATATGTGCCATTACCATTAAACCAACAAAGTGTCCTACATGCAAACTATCTGCTGTAGGGTCAAAGCCTATATAGAATGTAACTTGTTCTTTGGTTAACAGCTCTTTAATTTCCTGTTCATGTGAAACTTGCTTAATAAAACCTCTTTCTGTTAAAGTATCAAAAACAGACATTTTTCTACCACCTTTATCTATAATTTAATAATAAAAAAACGTCCTTTCTAGATTATCTAGAAAGGACGAGTATTAACCCGCGGTACCACCTTTTTTGCCTAAGCCGCTTTAAAGCTGATAACGGTGCTAACCGATGCTAAAAAGCACTGCTCCATAAGTGTATTCGCATACTTAAAATTATTCTTTCGCACCAAGCAAGAACTCTCTTAAAATTTAAAAGTATACTACTTATCTTATATCTTAGCTTTAATTATAACATTTAATCCATGACGTTTATTTTATCCGCATAACTTAAGTTTGTCAACTTTTCAACTGGTTTTTTTTCAATTCTAATTCTGCTGATTCTAATATTATCAATATCTATAACTGTGAAAATATAACCTGCTTCTTCAATTTTTTGGCCTACTGTTGGATTTACGCCCATAGTAGTATAAAACCATCCGCCTATTGTGTCTGCTAAATTCGTGTCAATTTGTATATTCAATAATTCATTAATATCATCTACTAAAACTAAACCTGCAACGGAATATCCTTTATCAGTTTTCTCTATTTCTGGACGTTCTTCATCAAATTCATCCTGAATTTCACCAACTATTTCTTCCAAGATATCCTCTAAGGTTACTAAACCTGCTGTTCCACCATACTCATCTATTAACAATGCAATTTGCGAACGATTTTTTTGTAGAATTTTCAAAAGCTGCGCTACAGACATAGTTTCAGGAACAGTTATTATCTTTCTAATTAATGGTTCAATTTCCCGCGGCTGATTTTTGGCAACTACCGCTAGCATATCTTTTATATGAACAAAACCAATAATATTATCCTTATCTGGGTTGCAAACTGGATAGCGAGTTAGTTCTTCGCTTAAAGAAATTGCTAAGTTTTCTTCAAAAGAATGATTTTTATACAGACAGACCATATCTGTTCGCGGAATCATAATCTCTCTTGCTGTGCGCTCAGAAAAATTAAAAATATTGTCCACAAACATCAACTCAGTGTTATCTATCAAACCACTCTTATGACTTTCTTCCATTATTATTCGCAATTCTGCCTCTGAATGGGCTGAATCATGGTGTTCTTTGAAATTTATACCAAAAAAAGATAAAAATTTGTTTGCCGAAAAATTCAAAACCCAAATAAATGGGTACATTAATTTATAAAAAATTATTAGTGGAACGGCGGTCCAAAGGACTACTGATTCACTTCTTTGTATAGCTAATGTTTTCGGAGCTAATTCACCTAAGACTATGTGCATAGCCGTTATAAAAGAAAAAGCCACTGCAAAAGACATACTTTTTGATATTTCAATTGACCAACCAAAACTTGTGAATAAGTAGTTTAAAATTTTAGCTACCGCGGGCTCACCCATCCAACCTAATCCTAATGAAGCTAAGGTAATCCCTAATTGACACGCTGATAAATATGCATCCAAATTCATTACTACTGCCTTAGCAAAGCGTGCTTGCATATTTCCAGTAAGCGCTAATGTTTCTATTCTACTTTCGCGTACTTTAACCATGGAAAATTCAGCGGCTACAAAAAATCCATTTAATGCCACCATAAAAATCACCAATATTAAATTAACGCTTATTGTTAGATAATCCAACTAAACTCTGTCTACAAAAGTTTGCAGAACAGATACACCTCCTTAAGACCTCAAAATTTATTTATATTAATACTATCATAAATTTTGTATATAATGCAAGTTATAAATCATATAAACTCTGCCAAACTTGACGTTTAGCAACAAATATCTTATAATTTAGGAGATTATAATTTAATTTAAAGGAGCTTTATATAAATGAGTATGCACAAAAATGGGTTTTACGTTCCCGACGAATCTGATGAACAATTTTTGGTTGACAGTCCTAAAGATGCGAAAGTGTTTACTGTTCCATTTTCACCACTGGAACAGCGTATTAAAAATGAACAGCCAGATCTATTTCCAGCTTTAAGTAGTTTAAAAGAGAAGATAGGAGAAGATGCATTTTTGAAACACTTTAGTACTATCCAATCAATTAAACGTAATGAAACTACCGTCATGTTAATAACTAGTACAGCTATGCAACGAACTACTATTGAAGCAAATTATTTGCCTGCAATTCAAGCAGCTTTTAATGTGGAATATGTTCGTACTGTTTGCCTATAAAAAACTAAGCAATATCAGCTCTAGTAAGCTTATATTGCTTTTTTTCAAAAAATTAAATGAAAAGTGAAGTGTTGGTCATGAAAAAAGTATACTTTTTTCTAATTTGTTTTTTGATAATTTTTTTTTCGAATGCCTGTAATATTAACGCAGCTTTTCCTGAAAGACCAGTTTTATTTTTAGTTGCAGCTGAAGAGAGCTCACAAGATTTTGAATTATTTCGTACAGAAGTAAAACGTAGGTTCTTATTTCCTAACTATAAAGTTCTACCACAAGCTGACTTTATTTCGCCCCTTAAAGCAAAAGCTCCACTTTCTAAAGAACTGCTAACTAGAATTTCGGAAAAGGTAAATTGTGAAATTATCGTATTTCTTAATATTCATAAATATGAGCAATATACTACCTATATGCCTTTTAATTCTGATGATGACTATGTTTTTACTAATATAAAACTAGAAGTATATCTTTATGATAAAACAACTAATATTTTCATTTATCATCCATACAAAGAACAAAATATTGAGTACATCCTAAGTGTTGATAAAAAATCTGATCTAGTTAGAGAAGAACTGCGTACAGTTTTAAGCAACTATCTTACGCAAATGAAGGAGCTTAAATAGTATGAGTATTATTAAGGGGATTGATGTACTGGCTGGTAATTCTAGTAAATCTAACCATTCATCAAACAAAAGTTCAGAACCACAGAGCCTTAAACGTGGTAAAACAAAACTTTCGGCTCAGCAGCTTGCGCAAGTAAATAGAAACTCAATAGCTAACACGCTTTTAGCGAAAGAACAGGCTAACCCTGCTGCTACTGTTTCCATTTCTCGCTCTGGCTACAATCTAATGCTCAAATCCCTAGAAAAATTAAAAGAAGCTGGCAAAGACTTTCAAATTGCTAAACTTGTTATTCCCAGAAATATCGTTTCTTCAGAAAACCGTATTGCTAATTTATACCGAAAAATGATTGATATTTTTGCTTAAAGTCCTATTTTTTTCTTATTTTAAATTTAGAAACCTGCCGAAAAATACAATATATAGTAGTTGCGTCGTTATTCAAGTCCTAAATATGCTTTTTGTTATTAATTCTTCTCTTTACAATTAATAATTAGTATTCTATAATACTAATATGCTATTAACGAGAGGATGAATATAATGACAGCACATTTTAAAAACATTCAAATTACTTACCCTGATACAATGAGTTATGAAGAAGCTTTAAGTTATGTTAATGAGGAATTAGAATTAAATCCTACCATCAAGCTTAAAGAACTTGAAATTCAACTTAATTCGCAATCAGATGAAGTAATATTGACACCTAAATATGATACTATTAATCGGGTGCGACGAATCACAGGATACTTAAGTAATTTACCTAACTTCAATGATGCCAAAAAAGCCGAAGAACACGATCGTATAAAACATATGCAATAGAAAAAACCAAAACTTTACTAAGCTTTCCGCTTGTAAAGTTTTGGTTTTTTATTATTTCTATACTAGACTAAAATAATTTAGAACAAAATTTTTATCTCTATAAAGTTGTTCAGCTAATTCTTGCAAATTATTAAATTTTTGCTCTAAACGTATTTTTTCATAAAAATATACACGTAATTTCTCTCCATAAATATCACCCTGAAAATTTAAAATGTGAACTTCTAAGCGTTTATCCATAGTGCTTTTAACTGTAGGATTAGTTCCAATATTTGCAATTGCATAAAACTCTTGCTTACTTTCCGTAAGTACCTTGGCTACATAAACTCCGTTAGCTGGTATGGCTAAATTTAGACCTAACAATTCAAGATTAGCCGTTGGAAAACCTATAGTTCTGCCTATTTGTGAACCCTTTACTACCTTGCCTTGAATAAAATGTGTTCGCGCTAATAATAAATTAGCAAGAGAAATTTCGCCTAAAGTTATAGCTTGACGAATATTAGTACTACTTACCAATAGATCATCAATTCTAATTAAAGGTTGAATTGCTAACTCAATATTACGTAACTTGCACTCCTTCGAAAGAGTAATAACATTACCAGCACCAAATTTGCCATAAGTGAAATTTTCACCTACAACTATTTTTAATGGCTGTAGATATTGGTAGAGTAAATCTATAAATTCTTTTGCTTCCAGATTAGCTAGTTCTTGATCAAATGCAACATTAATTAACACGTCAACACCTAGTTCTTCTATAATAGATTCTTTATCTTCATTATTGAGTAGCATATATGGCACTTGCTCTGGTTTTAAATGCACAAAAGGATGATTAGAAAAACTAAAAATTATAGTTTTTAGTTTTTTTTCGTTGGCATACTTTTTAGCTTTAGATATAATTTCACGATGTCCTAAATGAACTCCATCAAAAGTACCCAAAGCCAAAATACAACCCTTAACACTATCTTTAATTTCTGCAAAACTTCTTATTACTTGCATTTCGCAATCAATCCAATCTAACAATAGTAAATACTTTTAGTGGTTTTATTTGCTTGCTATCTACACAACCAATGCCTAAAAAAACATCTTCATGGGTATATACTCGCAATTGTTCTGTCTGTTTATATTTTAAATCTAAATCCTGAATAGTTGTTAAAACTCCTTGGCTAAATCTCAAGCTCTGCTTTTCTGTTAATTTAATTTTTGGCAAATGATTAATAGCCAATTCTGCGTTAAGTAGACAGCTTTTTTGTTTTTCTAAAAATATCTCTAAAGAAATTGCTTCTTGTATATTAAATACACCAACTTGCATTCTTAGCAGGAATGTCATTGTTGCACACATATCTAATTTTTGAGCAATATCCTCAACTAAAGTTCTAATATAAGTTCCTTTAGAGCAAATAACTTCTAAAAATAAGCCTTGTTCATTTTTAGCTAATAATCTTATTGCCTCTATAAAAATTTTTCTAGGTTTACGCTCTACTTCTACGCCACTTCTAGCAAGTTCATATAATTTCTTACCATCATGTTTTATTGCAGAATACATCGGCGGAATTTGCTCTTGTTCTCCTTGGAATTCTTGCAATACTTTTATTATTAGCTCTTCGTTCAAAGAATAAATTTCTGACTTTTTTATAATATTACCACTATCGTCCCCAGTATCTGTTTGTACTCCAAATTGCATGTGCACTCTATAAGTTTTTGGTGCCTCTGTTGCATACTCAATCAATCGTGTAGCTTTACCAACAAATATAGGTAATACACCTGCTGCATCCGGATCTAAAGTTCCAGCATGTCCTACTTTTTTAGTGTGCAATGTTTTGCGCACCAAACTCACCACATCATGACTTGTCATCCCTGGTGGTTTTAATATATTTAAAATTCCATCAAGCATTATTTTCTTCAGCCTCGATTGCTTCATTTAATTTTTTAATCAGCTGATTTTTAGCGGTATTTATATCTTCATAAATCGTGCAGCCAGCTGCTCGTTTGTGACCACCACCACCAAATAATAACGCCACTTCACTAACATCTAAGTTTTTAGAACGCATACTTATTCTTGTCGTTTTGTCTGATACATATTTAAATAAAACAGCTACTTCGACTCCATCAATATAGCGCGGATAACGAATAAAGCCTTCCGTTTCCACACCTTCTTGACATAGTAATTTTGGTAAACTAATAACAGCAATTCTGTTTTGAGAATAAAATTCCATAGTTTGTAAAACTTTAGAAAGCAATTGAATACTTTCTAAAGTTTTCACTTCTAAATTATCTGAAATTTCATTGGGTTTTATCCCATATTCTAATAATTTTGCCGCACAGCACATTGTTCTAGATGTAGTATTTGCATATTGGAAAAAACCGCAGTCTGTAGCTATTGCAGTATACAAATTTGTGGCGATTTCAATATCTAAAGGGATTTCTAATTCTTGCAACAACAGATAGATAATTTCTCCTGTAGCTGCTGCTTTTGTGTCCAATACTAAATAATCTGCAAATAAACTATTTGATATATGATGATCAATATTTAATATGGGCGCTGTTATCCCTTTGGCAACATTACCAATTCTATCTAAATCACTAGCATCTAAAATTACAAGCAAGTCAAAAGCCTGTTCTCTAATTTCTTCCGGTCTTTTAATTTCACCAATTCCAGGCATGAAATTTAAGCTATGGGCAATCTTATCATCAACTAACATGATGATTTCTTTACCAGTTTTTTCCAGCGCTCTTCCCAATCCTAAGACACTGCCTAGAGTGTCTGGGTCGGGATTTACATGCGCTACAATTGCTAACTTATGAGACTGTCTAATTATAGCAGCCGCTTCGCTTATACTGCACTCTACCATCTTACTCCGCCTCATTTTCCTTTATCTGCAATAATATTTTCTGAATATGACTACTGTACTCAAGCGAATTGTCAGTCATTAAGGCAAGTTCCGGAACAAATTTAAGACGAATTCTCTTCCCAATTTCACTTCGTATATAGCCTAAAGATTTATTTAAAGCTTGCAAAGTTCTATCTTGCTCCTCTGGTCCACCATATAAACTTAGCCATATTTTTGCATGCCGCAAATCATTCGTAACTTCAACTTGCGTTACCGTAACAAACCCAATATGAGGATTTTTTAAATCATTTAGAATTATTTTACTTACTTCTTGCTTTATCAATTCTTGAATTTTTTCAGCTCTTACGCGCGCCATAATTTACCTCCCTAAAATTTCTCTACACTTCTTTCATGATAAAAATTTCTAAGATATCCCCATCTTTAATATCACGGAATTTTTCTAGGGTTATGCCACATTCATAGCCTGAAACAACTTCTTTTACATCATCTTTAAACCGTTTTAAACTATCTATTTTACCTTCGTGTATTACTATTCCATCTCTTACCAGACGCACTTGTGCGGAATTAGTTACTTTCCCTTCTTGAACATAGCAACCTGCAATTGGGTTTTTATTGATTATCATTACTTGTCGAACTTCAACTTTACCTAGCAATTGTTCTTCAAATTTAGGCGCTAACATTCCCTTTATTGCTGCTTCAACATCATTTATGGCATCATAAATGACTCTATACAGGCGAACATCAACACTTTGAGTTTCTGCTGCTTTCCTAGCATTATTATCAGGACGAACATTAAAGCCAATAATTAAAGCATTAGAGGCTGATGCCAACATAACATCGGATTCATTTATAGCACCTACACCTGCATGAACAATTTCCACTTTTACTTCTTCATTTTTGATGCTAGAAAGAGACTGTTTCAAAGCCTCAATAGTACCTTGAACATCAGCTTTGACTAAAATATTTAGTTGCTTCAACTTACCTTCTTGGATTTGTTGAAACAAATCATCTAATGATACTTTTTGACTTTTTTGCATTTCTTCTATGCGCTTTTTAGCTAAACGTTTTTCTGCCACTGACCGCGCTGTTTTTTCATCTGTGGCATGTAAAACATCTCCCGCTAATGGGACATCAGATAAACCCAACACTTCTACTGGAGTAGCAGGAAGAGCTCTTTTTACTTTTTCGCCACGTTCATTTATCATAGCCCTAACTTTACCATAGGCAGTTCCAGCGACAATGCTATCACCTATATTCAATGTACCATTTTGAACTAAAACTGTAGCTACCGGACCCCGTCCTTTATCTAATTCTGCCTCAATTATCGTTCCAACAGCAGGAATTGTTGGATTTGCTTTTAGCTCCTGCATATCAGCAACCAACAATACCATTTCTAGTAAGTCTGAAATACCCATCTTTTGTTTGGCAGATACTGGTACCATAATCGTATCTCCGCCCCAGTCTTCTGGAACAAGATTATGACTGGCTAATTGTTGTTTAATAATATCTGGATTAGCACCTTCTTTATCCATTTTGTTTACTGCAACAATTATTGGCACTTCTGCTGATTTAGCATGATTAATCGCTTCAATCGTTTGTGGCATTACCCCATCGTCAGCAGCAACTACCAAAATTGCTATATCAGTAACCTTTGCGCCACGTGCTCTCATTGCTGTAAACGCTTCATGACCTGGAGTATCTAAAAATACAATCTTTCTATTATTAAAATTAACTTGATATGCCCCTATATGTTGTGTTATTCCGCCAGCTTCTCGCGCTGTAACATTAGCTTTTCTAATTGCATCTAATAACGAAGTTTTACCATGGTCTACATGTCCCATAACAGTTACAACAGGTGGTCTAGCAACTCTATATTTAGGTTCATCTTCAACTTCTGGAACCTCTGTTGGATCTTGTTCCGGTGGAAGTTCTAAAACCTCAATATTATATTCACTAGCAACAAGAGTTGCTGTATCAAAATCTAAATCTTGATTAATAGTAACCATCATGCCCATCATAAATAATTTTTTAATTATTTCACTCGGTTCACATTTTATTTTTAAGGCTAAATCTTTTACAGTTATAAATTCTGCAACCTGGATACTCTCCGGTCTTTTAACTTCCCGAACAACCACTGGTTCTGATGTTTTATTAGGTCTCCTGTTGTGCTGATTGCGATTGTTTTGATTGCGATTACCAGATTGAGGTCGGCTATTATAGCTTCCTTGACGATTATTTCCACCTTTATTACCAGGTTTGTTAGCAGTATTAGTATTACTCGTTCCAGTGACTGGGGCATTTTTTTTCGGTGCCGCAGTATTACCAGTTGACCTATTCACAGTCGCACTATTACTATTATTCGAACGTTGTTGCGGTTGGTTTGGTCTCGTAGTAGAGGTGCCACTAGTACTTCTATTAGCATTATTATTAGTCGCAACTCGATTTTGAGAAGTTGTTTGATTCGTATTATTGCTACTATTAGGTCTAGGGTTTGTTCCTTGATATCCCTGTTTATTCGCTGTGTTTGGGCGCGAATTGCTACGCGTCATGTTAGTCGAATTTACGACGTTTTTATTTTGCGTAGGCAAAACCGCTTCTTTTTTACTTTCTTCTGCTTGGACCTGTTGTTTGTTTGTGTTAATTGTTTTGGATTCTGCAATAGTTTTGTTCATTATATCATTCTTCCCCAGCTGCTTATTTTCGATATTATTTCTATTTTCTTGAGCTGGTTTAGAAATTTTTGCAACTGCTACTTGTTCCTTATTCACCTTCAAGTATTTTTGTACGATTTCTTGAGCCCCATCTTCAATAGTGCTCAAATGATTTTTTGCTTGTATATTGTTCTTTTCTAAAATATCCAGTACTTCCTTATTAGAGACATTTAGCTCCTTGGCTACTTCAAACACTCTACGCTTTGTCATCCGTCCACCCCCAAAATTATATTAATCAACTCTTTGACTAATACTGTTAACAATCATTTTTACAAAATTAGCATCTAATACAGCAATACAAGCACGTTGAGCTCTACCAATAGCCGAACCAAGTTCTTCTTTGGTAAGTATTTCATATGCAGGAATTGAATATCTTTCTGCTAATAGTTTTAAATTTTTCTTAGTATTAAACGCTACATCTGTAGCTATAATTAATAATTTTGCCTTACCGGTTTTAATAGCATTGTCCACGCTTGTATCTCCAGATGCAAGTTTCCCCGCTTTTTGCGCAAGGCCTAGTGCAGCTTTAGTTTTTTGCATCTTCTACCTCAGTTAGTTCCAGTAGTTGTGTATAAATCTCTGCTGGAACTTCTTCTTTTAAAACACGTTCTAAGCGTTTTTCTTTTCTGGCTTTTTCTATGCACAATTTATTAAGACAAACATATGCGCCACGCCCTGATTTTTTTCCCGAAAGATCAACTTGAACTTCAGCAGTAGGAATTCGCACTACTCGAATAAGTTCTTTTTTATTCTTCATCTCTTGGCAAGCAATGCACATTCGTTGCGGTATTTTTTTAGGCTTCATAACTTAGCTCAACCCCTTCTGCCTGAGCCTGTGATTCACTTTTGATGTCAATTTTCCAACCTGTCAATTTGGCCGCTAATCTGGCATTTTGTCCTTCCTTGCCAATAGCCAAGGATAATTGGTAATCTGGAACTACTACTCTGCAAGCTTTTTCTGCTTCGTTGACATCTACTAATAATACTTTTGCTGGACTTAAAGCATTAGAAATATAGATTTTAGGATCTTGATCATACTTTACTATGTCAATTTTTTCACCACGTAATTCATTTACGATAGTTTGAACGCGCAACCCTTTGTGACCTACACATGAGCCAACTGGATCTACATTCTCATCACGAGTATATACAGAAACTTTCGAACGTAACCCTGGTTCACGAGCCACAGACTTAATCTCTACTACACCTTCTTTTATTTCTGGGACTTCTAATTCAAATAATCTTTTTAGTAAACCAGGATGCGTACGCGAAACCATAATTTGAGTATTTTTACTGGTTTTTTTAACCTCAATTATGTATGTTTTTATACGGTCCGAATTTTTGAATGTTTCTCCAGGAATTTGCTCATTTGGAATTAAAATTGCTTCAGCTTTCCCTAAATCAATGTAAACAGTCTTTTGTTCAACACGTTGTACTACGCCTGTTACAATATCATTTTCTCTATTATGATATTCTTCAAAAACCTTGCCACGCTCAGCTTCTCTAATCCTTTGAACAACAACTTGCTTAGCATTTTGAGCGGCCAATCTTCCGAAATCCTTCAAGTGTATTTCTCGTTCTACAATATCACCAACTTGATATCTTGGATCAATGTTTTTAGCTTCCTCTTCAGAAATTTGATTATTTTTATCTAAAACGATAGATGCTACTTCTTTACGTGAATAAACTTTTAAAGCGCCGTTATCTCTATCTAAAACTACACGTACAGCTTGTCCTGCACCAAAATTCTTTTTATAAGCAGAATGTATTGCTGCTTCAACAGCTTCAAACAGCATATCCTCGCTAACACCTTTTTCTTTTGCTAATTCCCTAACTGCCAAAATGAATTCTGAATTCACTACAAATTTCCCCCTACTATTTTTATTATTCTAAAAGTCTATATGCAGTCTTACACTAGCAATAAGGCTTCTTGATAGTTTTTCTGTTTTGTCCTCAGTTTGTACTTCTAGGAATTCTTCATTCACATCACCTAAAATTCCCACAAGCTTCTTAATACCTGCTTGTGGTTTGAAAAACATGATATCAATTTTTTGTCCCTTATGTCTTACAAAATCTCTCGCTTTTTTTAGTTGTCTATCTAAGCCGGGCGAAGAAACTTCTAAATAATATTTATCTTTTATTGGATCTTTAACATCCAAGTATTCTGTGAGCAATTCACTTATATATTGACAATCCTCAATTTCTAAGCCACCTTCTTTATCGAGATATACTCTTAAAAACCAATCTCGTTCCCTCACATACTCAACATCTACTAATTCCAATTCTGTGTTTTTAATTTTTTCTTGAACAAATTCTTCAATAAACTGTTCGATCTGTTCTCGCTTCAAAAGCATCACTTCCCCTTAATATAATTATCTAAGCTGAAAGAGTGGGTAAAAACCCACTCTTTCAAGAAAAAATCATTAATAAACTTATAGTAATTATATCACTTTTAAAAATGCTTTACAAGTGATACTAGCATTTTAATTTGCCTTTAAGCAAACAATGTCAATTGGTTTGTATCTGGTAATTCATCCAAGGCTCCATGCTCTGTTAATTTTTCGATAACAGTTTTACTAACTTTTGCTCTGGTTGCAACATCTTCTTTAGAAGAAAACTCACCATGTTCTCTGGCTGCGACTATATTTATAGCAGCATTACTGCCCACACCTTGCAAAGCTGATAAAGGTGGCAATAAGCTGTTTTCTTCAATTAAAAATTTTTTAGAATCAGAGCGATATAAATCAATTTTTTTAAAGTTAAACCCCCTAACCAACATCTCTAAAGCTAATTCTAGAATAGTCAACAAACTCTTCTCTTTAGTAGTAGCATCATTGCCTTTTTGTTCTATTATCCTAATATTGGTTTTTATAACGTCTTTGCCTTTAGTAATTATAGCCGCATCAAATTCATCTGCCCTAATACTAAAATATGCTGCATAAAATGCAAGCGGATAATGAACTTTGCAATACGCAATCCGATAAGCCATTAAAACATATGCAACAGCATGGGCTTTAGGAAACATATATTTTATCTTATTACATGAGTCAATATACCAATCCGGAACATTATTTCGACGCATTTCTTCTGCTTGTTCAGGGGAAACCCCTTTGCCCTTGCGTACATTCTCCATAATTTTAAAAGCCAGGCTATTTTCTACCCCTTTTTGAATAAGATATACCATAATGTCATCCCGCGCCGAAATAGTCTCTGAAACATCCGCTACTTTATTTCTTATTATATCCTGGGCATTATTCAACCAAACATCGGTTCCGTGAGAAAATCCACTTACACGCACAAGCTGACTAAATTTATTGGGCTTAATATCTTCCAGCATTTGTCGAACAAACTTAGTTCCAAACTCAGGTATGCCAAAAGTACCTACACTAGAATTAATATCACCTGCTTTAATACCTAACGCCTCACAAGAATAAAATAAAGACATCGTAGCTTCGTCCCCTACTGGAATTTGCATTGCATCTATCCCTGTAATGTCTTCGAGCATTCTAATGACAGTCGGATCATCATGCCCTAAAATATCAAGTTTAACTAACCTACTACTAATTGAATGATAATCAAAATGAGTGGTAATAGTATTAGACTCTTTATCATCAGCTGGACGTTGAATGGGCGTAAAGTAATGAATATCCATATCTCTAGGCACTACCATTATCCCCCCAGGATGTTGACCAGTGGTTCGCTTAACACCAGTACAACCACTTACCAAAGCATTAGTTTTTGCTTCACGTGCCTGAATTCCACTGCTTTCATAATATTTCTTCACAAAACCATATGCTGTTTTATCGGCTAAAGTTGATATTGTGCCTGCACGAAATACATTATCTCGACCAAATAGTTCTTCCGTATATTTATGAGCATTAGGCTGATAGTCCCCAGAAAAATTTAAATCAATATCAGGAACTTTATCTCCGTGAAAGCCCATAAAAACCGCAAAAGGAATATCATGACCATTTCTAATCATAGATATTTGGCAATGTGGACAGTTTTTTTCAGGCAAATCAAACCCCGAAGCATAGCTACCATCCGTTAAAAATTCACTATATTTACATTTACTACAATGCCAATGTGGTGAAAGCGGATTTACTTCAGTAATATTCATCATAGTAGCAACAAATGATGATCCAACCGAACCTCTCGAACCTACTAAATAACCATCATCCAAAGATTTTTTAACCAATTTGTGCGCTATCAAATATAAAACCGCAAAACCATTATTGATTATTGAATTCAATTCTTGCTCTAGTCGCTCTTTTACAATCTCTGGCAGTTCTCCTTGATAAGCATACAGTTTTTCCGCCGAAAGATATGACATATCGCGTACAGCTTCTTCGGCTCCATCTATTTTAGGAGAGTATAGTTCATCTGGAATCGGCTTGAAATCGTCAATTTCCGCAGCTATTGCCTGTGTATTTTCTACTACAACTTCTTGCGCTAACTCCTCTCCTAAGTAGGCAAATTCTTGTAACATTTCTTCTGTCGTGCGTAAATATAGAGGTGGTTGAAACTCAGCATCACTATACCCTTGTCCAGCCATTAGAATTCTTCGAAAAATTTCATCTTCTGGGTTTAAAAAGTGCACATCACAGGTTGCAACCACTTTTTTATTTAGCCTTTTACCCAAAGCACATATTTCTTTATTTAATTCATACAGCTTTTCTTCGTTCTCAACAATACCCTTACGGATCATAAAACTATTATTAGCGATTGGTTGAATTTCTAGATAGTCATAAAAATTAGCTATAGCATCTATCTTATCATTATCTAAATTTTTAAGTAATGCTTGATATAACTCACCGGCTTCACAAGCTGAACCTAAAATTAATCCTTCTCTGTATTCTTGTAAAATACTTCTTGGAATTCTTGGACGTTTGTACAAATACTTTAAATGAGACAATGATACCAATCTGTATAAGTTTCTTAAGCCAATTTCATTTTTAGCTAGAATTATAATATGCCAATACTTTCCTGGATTATCATCTTCAAACAAATAACCTTCCATTCCATAAATCAATTTAATTTTTTCTTTGGCAGCTACTTCATAAGCCTCTGGGAAAGCCTGCACAACACCATGATCTGTTATTGCAATAGCTTTATGACCCCATTTAGCTGCAGTTTTTATGCAATCTTTTATAGAAACTAAGGCATCTAAAGAACTCATTTTGGTGTGTAAATGTAATTCTACTCTTTTTTTAATACTATTGTCTATTCGATGAGTTTCTGGCAGCAATTGTAATCCTTTTACCGTCATTACTAGTTCTTGTTTTGCAAATTTATCGTGTTGCACGTCGCCCAAAGCCTTAACTAACAATCCTGCTTTTATTTTTCGCGCTTGTTGCTCATATTCCTGTTTATCTTTAAAAAATATTTTACAGCTCAAGCCGTCAGTTTTATCAACGATATCAAAGCTAAGTAGAATGCGCTTAGTTCGTAATTCTAAAATTTTCAAATTATTAATTTTGCCAGCAATTACTACCCGGCTCTCTTCTTGTGTAATTTCAGCTATTTCTCGAATATTACCTTTAAACACCTTACCAAATATTAAATCACTATTCGTTTTGACAACATTAGCAGTGTGTCTGATGCTAATAGTTTCTTTATCGTCTTTTATGGTCTTCGGGGTTTCTTCAGTTAATAGCTGTTTAAAGTTAATCAACAAGTCGTTTTTAAAAAATTTTTTTAGGTAATTCTGTATTTCTAAGTTTGCTTTTTGCTCTTTTAAAATATCTATTGTAAAACTTCCACGAACTAATATATCTATTTCCGGATATTTAATTCGAATATCGCCTAACATTAGCTTAAGTAAATTATGTTGGCAATAATTTTTAAAATATTTTTCAATATGTTCTTTTATTTCTAATTCCAAATCATCGTTACTGACTTTTTGATTTATTCGAACTGAAGTCAGCTGACAACCTGCTTTTATATAATCCTCTACTATAATTAGATTAATTTCATCAATTAGTTCGTCCACTAATGTATAGATATTCCAGGCGTTTCTTTGCGAATCAATATACACTTTTTCAATTTTACTATTTCGCAAAATTACTTTTATTCGTTCTGGAATATCTATTTCTTCAATAATTTGCCAAAAAGCAAGATTATTATCTGGTAAAACACAATAACTATTTTGCAATTTTCCCGCCATCCTTTAGCTCAACCTAGTTATTTTTTCAACACAAGGCATTTTTACGATTTCTGTTAAAATATCATTAATATCTTCCTCACTAGATATTAACAATACTTCTAAAACAACGAGATTTTCTGAAAAAATCTCGTGTACTTCTATGCTTTTAATAGTGGCTTCATATTCTTCTATAAGCGAAGTAATAGTATTAATGTTACAACCTTCTTTAGTAGCAACGATTTTCAAAATTCCTTTAGTGCGCGGTCGAAAAATTTTATAAGCTCGCTCTAAGTGGGCAAATGATAACAAGACAATTAAAACTAATAATGTTGTTCCAGCGGCTAATTTTAACATGCCAGCTCCTGTTGCCATACCTATTCCTGCTACAATCCACAGGCTTGCTGCTGTTGTTAATCCTTTTACCGATGATCCTTTATTTAAAATTGTCCCTGCACCTAAAAATCCGATACCGCTTACTATTTGTGCCGCAATTCTAGCCGGATCTCGCACTCCGGTAGAATCAACAAAGCCATATATAGATACTAAAGTTATTAAAGTTGCACCTGTACATACCAAAATATGGGTACGAAAACCTGCTGGCCTTAATCCCCGTTCGCGCTCTAAACCAATAAGACCTCCTAAAATACAGGAAGTAATTATCCTTACGAACATATCCATATCACTTTGCATATCGCACCTCTTAATATTAAAATTCTAACATTAATTCTATCACATATTTTTTTGCTTGGTAAAGAAAAACAAGACTGTCTCAAAGTTTTTTGAGACAGTCTTGCTGAAAAACTTATTTGCCGGTTTTAATTTCTGTCCAAGAACGATCATAAAGTGGCAATTGACCACCTACATCCACTAGCCATTCACTATTTTCAATAGCAGCCAAACTAGTTTTAACAATCGGATTATCTCTATATTTTTCAGAATGTAATGCTAACGCATCTTTATCTGGATTTATATAGCCAATAGCTTCGTAATTTTTAATGCTCTGCTCTTTATCAAAAACAAAATTTATAAAGGCTTCTGCTAACTCTTTATTTTTTGCACCTTTAGGTATCGCTAAATTATCAGCCCAAATTGTAGCATTTTCTTTCGGAATAACAAAAGCTAAGCTCTTGTTATCTCGATTAGCAAATATGGCATCTCCCGACCACATGGTACCTATCCAAGCTTCTTCAGCTATAAATTTTTGTTTTATAGTATCAGTATCAAACGCTAGGATATTAGGAGCTAATTTTTTTATGTCATCAACAGCTAATTTAATTTCATTAGTGTCTTGGCTACTATTCGAAAAACCATTTTTCTTAAGTCCCATGCCAATAACTTCACGAGAATCATTTAATAATATTGTTCTACCCTTATACTCAGATTTCCACAAATCTGCCCAACTACTAGGCGTTTCTTTTACATATTTAGTATTATAAACTATCCCAGTAATCCCCCAAGTATAAACAGCTGAATATTTACCTTCTGGATCATAAGGTGGTTTCTTAAAAAGTGTATTACGCACTTTTACATTGGGCATTTTATCCTTATTTAACTCTTCTAGTAACCCTAATTTGATCATTGTCGCGACCATATAGTCTGAAGGCTGGATTAAATCATATTGTGCTCCACCTGCTTGAATTTTAGCTAGTAATTCTTCATTATTAGCAAACACATCATAATTAACCTTACAATTATACTTTTTCTCAAACTCTGCAATCAGTTCTGGACTATAAATATCTGGCCAACTATAAATATTCAAAACTTTATTACTTTTCGAGTCTTTAACCTTGTCTTGCTTAACATTACCACCGCATCCTGCAATAACTAATGCAAACATAAGCAATAAAAGTAAATAAAAACAACCCTTTTTTTTCATAACTCAATTATCAGCCCCTTAAATTTAATTATTTATTATCAGCTATACAGCAAATAATCTTTAATTTTTTTTACTATGCTTACTTGCAGCAAATCCATCTTGTAAAAAATGTGCTCCTACCACAAGTAAAACTGTAAATAAAACCATAATTGTCGATAGTGCATTTATTTCGGGGGTAATGCCTCGTTTAACCATAGCATAAATATATAATGGCAAAGTTGTTGAATTAGGTCCTGCAACAAAGAAACTAATTACAAAATCGTCTATCGATAAAGTAAAAGCCATTAACGCCCCTGCAATAATTCCTGGCATTATTATTGGCAAAGTTACATATCTAAAAGTTTGCCAAGGTGTTGCATAAAGGTCTTGAGCAGCTTCTTCTAGTTCACTACTCATACCTTCTAAGCGAGCACTTACCGTAATAATTACAAAAGACAAACAAAATGTTATATGAGCCAAAATTAAAGTGAATTTGCCTAAAGGCATTTGCAACTGGGCAAATAAAACTAATAATGATAAGCCCATAACAATTTCAGGAATTAAAATTGGCATATACAACAAAGCATTAACAGCCGTGTTCATTTTAAATTTATATTTTTTCAAAGCTAACGCGGCCATGGTTCCTAGGCCAGTAGAAAATATTGTTGAAAAAAAAGCAATTATTAAACTATTAAATAAAGCATCTAAAACACGGCGATTTTCAAATAATGACATATACCAATCTAATGTCCACCCAGTCCAAGTTGCATTTATTCTCGATGCATTGAAAGAATACATTGCCAAAATCAGCATTGGGAGATAAAGAAAAGCCAAGATAGCCATAGAATAAGCCATCAAAGCACTATGCCGCCAAGTTCGCATTATTCTTCCCTCCTTTTTGCATGCTCGTTGCTTTGTTGTATAAAACTATTAGCACCAAGGATAAAACTGCAAGAACAATCGATAGGGCTGAACCAAATGGCCAATCACGCGCAGACAAAAATTGATTTTGAATTACATTCCCAATCAAAGCTGATTTAGCACCACCCATAATATCTGGAACTACAAACATTCCTAGTGAAGATATAAAAACTAAAATTGAACCAGCCACAACGCCCGGCATAGTAAGTGGCAATGTAATATTGAAAAAAGTTTTAGCTGGTGAGGCACCTAAATCATACGCTGCTTCTAATAAGCGTCCATCTAGTTGTTCAATAGAAACATAAATTGGCAAAACCATAAATGGCAATAGCGCATATATCATTCCTAACATTACTGCACTACTGTTGTACAATAATGACAAAGGTTGCTCAATTACTCCTATATGCAATAGAAACGTATTTAAAATTCCTTGCGTTCTTAAAATTATAACCCAAGCATAAGAACGCACTAGAAAGTTAATCCAAAATGGAATCATAACTAAAATCAAACCAATTTGCTGATATTTGCCCGTCAAGCGTGCAATTGTATAAGCTAGTGGATAACCTAATAAAAATGTAGCAACTGTAGTTACCAATGCAACTAAAATTGTTTGAAAGAATATTTCTACGTAGAGAGGTTCTAAAAATCTTAAATAGTTATTTAGGGTGAACTCAAAAACTAGTTGCCCGTAAGGCGTTCTTCCAATAAAAGAAACAATCACTACAAAAAACAAAGGAATCGCAAAAAAAATCAACAACCAAAAAATGGCTGGCAAAACCATATGTTTTCCCTTAATCATCGTGTTAGCTTCACCTCGTCTTGCGGATACCACCACAAACCAACGCGTTCGTTGATTTGCCAACGGCGTACATCATCAAAATATTGATATGCTACCACAACTTCCTTACTATCATCTAGTTGAATGAAAACTTTATCTAATGTTCCATAAAAAACAATATCAGTAATTTTGCCAAAGTATTTCGACTTAGGGTGTGGGACATAGTTTGGTAAGTTGCTTTCTAAATCTTCGTTTTCATCTGAAAGATAGATTTTTTCTGGTCTTAATGCAATTATGCCTTCAGCACTTGTTAGAAAATTGCTTTCACCAATAAACTCAGCAACAAACTTAGTTGCTGGATAATGATAAATCGTGTTAGGGTCTGCGTCTTGTTCAATAACCCCTTTGTTCATTACAACTATTCGGTCAGACATAGTTAAAGCTTCTTCTTGATCATGAGTTACATAAATAAATGTTAGACCTAAGCGTTTCTGCAACTTTTTCAACTCTAGTTGCAAACTTTTGCGCAATTGATAATCTAAAGCTCCAAGTGGTTCATCTAACAGTAAAACTTTGGGGTTATTTACAACTGCTCTAGCTATTGCTACTCTCTGTTGTTGTCCCCCACTCAACTGTTTGGGTCTGCGATAACGTAACTCTTCAAGTTGGGTTAAAGCAATAACTTGATCAACTCTTTTTTGTTGCTCATCACTAGCAACATTTTTCATTTTTAAACCAAATTTAATATTATCTTCCACCGTCATATGTGGAAACAAAGCATATTGTTGAAAAACCATATTTACATCTCTTTTATATGGTGGTAAATTAGTAACATCCTTACCATCTAGAAATATGCTGCCACTTGTAGGCTGTTCTAACCCTGCAATCATTCTTAATAATGTTGTTTTTCCACAACCAGATGGTCCTAAAAAAGTAATAAACTCGCCATCATTGATTGTTAAGTTCAAGCCAGGGATAATCACACTCGAATCAAATTGTTTAAAAATTTCTTTAACACAAACCATTTCTTTCATATTTTACCAACAACTCTCTTTCCTTGATTATCAGTAAAATTACCCCTATACTAAATATGGAATAATATCGATTAATTATAACATCTTTTCAAAAAAAATAAAGATGTTATTTCGAAAAAAAATCTTAAAAGCTAGAATAAAATTGAAATCTAAGGAGATTAACTGCATGAGGAAAATTATTTCTACTATTATCATACTATTTCTAAGTTTTTCTATCAATATTGCAAATGCACAAAAAACAAATATTATTCTTGGTATTGAACGAATTAGCGAGTATAAAGAGCTTTTTCAAGGCCAAAGGATAGGTTTAATCACCAATCCTACTGGAATTGATAAAAATCTTAAGTCATCCGTAGAAATCTTTTCGGAATGTACAAATATAACTGCAATTTTTTCACCAGAACATGGTTTTTTAGGACAAATTTCCGCAGGTGATAATATAAATAATGGTTATAGTCTTGAATATAACTTACCCATATATACTTTATATGGCAATACTAAAAAACCTACCCCAGATATGCTAAAAAACATTGATGTTTTAGTTTTCGATATTCAAGACATAGGCACAAGACATTATACTTATGTTTCCACAATGGCTTATGCTATGCAAGCGGCCCAGGAAAACAAGAAAAAATTCGTAGTTTTAGATCGACCTAACCCACTTAGCGGTATAATGCAAGGTCCGATATTAAAGTCTGGCAATGAGTCTTTTATCGGTTTGTATCCCTTACCACTTAGACATGGAATGACCGTAGGCGAGTTAGCACTGCTTTTCAACAAAGAATATGGTATTAATGCTGACTTAACCGTAATTCCTATGCTCGGTTGGCAACGTCAACTATATTTTGATGAAACTAATTTACCTTGGGTTATGACTTCACCAAATATCCCAACACTTAATGCTGCTTTATTGTATTCTTGCACAGGTTTATTTGGCGGCATTAATGCTTCGGAAGGCATTGGCACAACGCTACCATTTGAGCTCGTGGGCTTGCCTAATATTGATCCTTATAAATTTGCACGAGAAATGAATTCCTTGTCTTTACCAGGGGTGTTTTTTCGTCCGATTAGCTTTATGCCTAAATTTGGCAAATTCTCAGGACAAACTTGTGCTGGAGCACAAATCCATATTACCAATCGTCAAACCTTTAATGCTGCGCAAACCGGTTTTCAAATAATTAAAGTTTTAGAAAAACTATCATCTGCAAATGAATTTTGGCTAAACCGTAATACAACTTCCCGTAAAATAGATATTTTACTTGGAGAAAACAGTATTTATAGTAACACTGAAACAAATTCAGAAGTTTTTGCACGTTGGGATAAGGAGCTAGTGACATTTAGGAAAATTGCCAGCAAGTATTTTTTATACCAATAGTCATAATTTTATCCAATAGTAATTTGCATACCTTGTTTATTTTTGCTAATATTTACAAAGAAGAAGGTGAAAAAATGCTATATGATCTTTTATTAAAAGCTGGGAAACTCGTAGATTATGCTACCAATACTGAGTCTTACTGCGATATTGCCATTAAAGATGGGCTCATCCAACTTGTCGCTCCAGAAATTTCTCCAAGTAAAGCAGCTGAGGTATTTGATTTAACTGGGAAAATTGTTTTTGCAGGCATTATTGATCCTCACGTACATTTAGCTTCTGAGTATGGTGGAGCAAGAGGACATACAATGTTAGCACGTGCTGGGGTAACTACAGCCTTGGATATGGCTGGGTTAGTTGAGGATGTTTTTAAAATTGCCAGCCAAAATGGTGCAGGCTTAAATATTGCCTGTCTAAATCAAATAAAACCTAATTTAACGGTTAACAACTCTAACCCTTCAGCCGCAGAGTTACAGTTGCTGTTACGTAAAACCCGAGAAAGCGGCGGTATTGGCTTGAAAATCTTAGGTGGGCACTATCCTTTAACACCTCAAAGTATTAGTGATGCAATCGATATTTGCGAACAAGAACATGCCTATATCGCTTTTCATGCGGGTAGTACTAATTCTGGCTCTAACATCAAAGGCGCTTTAGAAGCAATTAGCCTAGCTGCAAACAACAGACTACATCTTGCACATGCTAATAGCTATTGTCGCGGGGCAATTTACGATTGTCTTGAGGAAAGTAACTTACTTATCCAAGCCTTGAAGGCTAACCCTAACATAAAAAGCGAATCATATCTTTCAGCGATGAACGGTACTTCTGCTTTTATCGAAAATGACGAAATCGCTAGTGAAGTCACAAAAAATTGTCTCAAAGCAGGAGGATATCCTTTATCTAGAACCGGCATGCAACAAGCTATCTTTGATGGCTGGGCCAACATAAATATGTTAACAGCAGATGCCGTTATTCTAGCTAGTGGTACTAAAGCTATAGAATACTGGCAAAATAATCCTCACGCAACAGTTAGTTTTCCGGTTAATCCTTTAACTTCTCGCTTAGCGATGGCTACGGCAAAAAAAGATAATAATGAGTTTGTCGTTGATTGCATTAGCACTGATGGCGGCGGAATTCCCCGCAATGAAATTTTAAGTACTGGTTTACGCCTAGTAGAACTTGGAGCTTTCACTCTAAAAGAATTCAATAAAAAAACAAGCTATAATCCCGCTAAAATGCTGTATTTAAAAAACAAAGGCAGCATCCAAGAAGGTTATGATGCTGATATTACGGTCGTTGATCCGCAGGAAAAAGCGGCTTATCTAACTATCGTTAATGGCTGTTTAAATATGTATCGTGGTTATATCTTGAAAAAATCTTCAACAATTGTTACTTCAGCTTATGGTCTTAAACACTTGCAACAATATAATGTTAAGACAACCTTGATAAACATAGAATAGCCTTAACAGATATTTTAAACAACAAAAAGCTCATTATAAAGAAAGAGCTTTTTGTTGTTTATTATTTACTTACAGTATAAATATTCAAACGATAGGCCCCAATTGTTTTTCCATCAGGAGTCAAGGCCCCAGCTTCAATAGCAGCTATTGTTTTTCCATCCTGCGAAATTGCTACGGCTTGAGTCGGGCCGGCACTTTTAAAAAAATGGGTTTTTTCTCCAGTTTTAGGATCTAATACCGCAACTCCATGTACCCCGTAGTTATGCGTCCGCACATTTCGTCCAATAGCGCAAGCTATGACCATCTTATTTATGGCTAATTGCTCTACCATACCCGAAAATCGCACCTTATATTTTAACTCTCCTTTAACATCAAAGCAAAAAATACTATTGTCGCCAGGATGTTCAACAGGCGTTGGTAACTGCCAGTTAGCCCGATTAAACGTATTAATAGTTGTAAAAATTATCCCGGTATCTGTTATATAAGCATCTCTTGCACTAGCATTTATCCAAGCACCATCTATTAATTGTGGTTTGGATAAATTTCTTTCCCATAAAATTTCACCCCGATCATTTAACAGTAGTCCTCGACCATCACTAGTACTTGCTGCTAACAAAGTGCCATTGGCATTAAAATTAGGACTACTACGCATTACAGTATTACTAAAAGGTTCGATAGGTTTAATTTTTTGGCTAACTAACAACTCGCCTGTATTTTGACTCAAAAAATACAGGCTATCTTGATATTTCATCTCGTCGCGTAGTTCATAAGCCGAGGTAGAAACTACAATTTGCTCTTTACCGCCTAAAGCAGACCAGTTAGCCCAGCTATCCATAACTTCTTGAGCTGGATATTTCCACTTTACCTGACCTTGCTGATTTAGAGCAACTATTCTGGCAAAATACTCGCGACTGCTATCTGCATTCATTAAAAAACGATACGCAATCAAGTATACATTTTTTTCTTCATCTACATTAATATGCATAATTCCTGGTAAAGAACGCTGTTCAGATTTTGAACCAATAACTTCAGAACTTGCATATTTCCAAACAATTTCTCCGGAAATAATATCAACAGCATATATATAGCCCATTGAGCTTTGTTCGCCAATAAATGCGATTGTACCCTCATTATTTACGGCTAGAGAAGTTAGTTTTGCTGTGCCTAAGGCTCTTTTCCATAGAATTTCTCCAGACTGATTAATCGATAAAATTTCTCCTTTATCCGTACCCACCAACCAAGTATTATTGCTTTTAACATATTCTACCAAGCCTTTGGTAAAGCCCATGCGATCATAATTTTCTACTGCGATATCTCCCAAGGAAACGCTGGCAATTGCACTATTTTCTTTGGTGCTAAAAATATACCAAGGTTTATTTTCACTTGTTAGATTTAATAGAATTAACCACGATAATGCTAAAAATAAAACAGGCATTATTTTTTTTATTTGTTTAATTATCCTCATAAATAATTCTTTGTCCAATCATAAATATTTCTTAAACTTCCAAAATAAATACCTTGCTCGCTCATATAGTAAACGCCTTTGGCAAACAAGAAGAAAATTAATATTAAACCTAACAGAGAACACAGAATTTGTTCGCTTTTAGGCCAAATCTCTCTTGCTAGAGCTGTCCTAGAAAAAATACCCCGACTTGTTACAGATAACGCCAAAGTTTGAGCTCGCCGCAAGGTTCTAGCCATTAAGGGTTTGAAAATATATGGAAGATGCAACAAAATACTGTTTCTATTCTTTTTGCAATTAGCTCTTAGTTTTAAGGCCGTCAGTACTTCATTTGCCTCAGCTGCTAATACCGGCAAAAATCTTATTGCCGTAACTAGCATAAAAGCTAATTGGCTAGATAAACCCCAATTAACCAGGGCTTGTAGTAATTGACGCGGGTCAGAATTCCAGCAAACTAGTAAACCCATCGTCAACATTAAAGCGGACCGTAAGCCTTGTACTGCTCCGTAAATAATTCCTTCTTGGTAGATATTTATTCCACCAGTTAGCGAACCAATTAAAGGTGTCTGTGGTTGAATTAAAGTTATTAAAATTGTGCGCGGTGTTTGTGCAAAAAACAATGCTTGACTTAGCATCGAACCCCAAAGTCCTAATAAAATCAGAATTGCCAAAAGTCGCCATTTCACAAACGATAAATGACTAAAAAAATGTAAACTAAGTGCGAAAGTAAAAAGAAGAAATAAACTGCGGGGATTATCCACAATTATTGCCATAAAAGAAAAGAAAAATAGAACACATAATTTCGTTTCTCCCGAAAGCTTTGCAATATAATTGTCTTGCTTATCACAACCTTCCCAAATTTGCCTAACGGACATATTCAAAGACCTCCTCGACAGTTATACAGGGAGGTATTTGTAATTTTTCAGATACTTCCAACATTGGTGGTTGACTAACTCCACACTGATTTAAGTTTTCTTTCATAACTAGAACCTGTTTACTAGCTCCTTGACTTATAATACAACCTTGATTTAATAAAATAACCCGATCCGCTATTTGCGCAGCCAATTCTACATCATGAGTACAAAAAAGCACACCTCCTATTTCTTTAAACAGTTTAATGACCTTTTTTATGTCATTAAGACTCTCTTGGTCTTGCCCAGTAGTAGGCTCATCAAGTAAAAGAATTTTGGGTTCCCGAGCTAAAATACTAGCCAACACTACCCGTAGGCGTTGCCCTTTGCTTAAGGCCAGGGGAAAATCATCTGTCAAGTCTTCTAACCCTAATTGTTTTATAAGCATCAGGTATTTAGTATTGTCCAATTTTTTGTTTTTCCAATAAATTTCTTCGCGCACTGTGTCAGCTAACAGCATTAAATCTGGCTCTTGTCTTAAAAAACCTAGTTTATAACTATTGACTTCGATACTACCACCTAAAATATCAATTTCACCTTGATAGTTTTTAATTAATCCGGCAATTAAATTTAAAATAGTACTTTTCCCAGCACCATTGCTACCCATTAAGGCCACAACTTCCCCTTGTTTTAAATAAAAATTCACACCCTGCAAAGTTTCTTTTTGAGAGTTGGGGTAAGTGTAATGTAAATTATTAATTTTCATTAATAGTTCTTCATTCCTAGGCGGTATGGGTGTTGAAATTATCTGTTGAGCATAGGCGCTTTGAGTAAACTGGTACTTATTGGTAATTTCAGTTGCTAACTCTTCTAAATCCAAATAATATCGTCCTAACTTTAAAGTTTTTGCCAGTCTAATTAACTCTGGCTCACGCAAGCCAAAAAAAATTTTCTGGCTTACTTCACTCCACAGTGTTTTTAATTTTCCATCATATACAACTTTGCCTGCTTCTAAAAATACTATCCGTTCAAAATAATTAATTAATTCATGAACACGATGCTCAACAATGATAATCGTCATATTTAATTTTTTATTTAAAGCACTTAATAACTCTAAAAACGCTAATACCCCCGCAGGGTTCATTTGACTAATTGGTTCATCGAGTATTAAAATTTGAGGCTTACTAACAATAACAGAAGCTAACGCTAATCTTTGGCGTTGTCCACCTGACAATGTATGAATACTACGTTTTTCTAAACCTGCAAGCCCTACTTGCTTTAGAGCCCAAGTAACTTGTTTGGTTATATCTTCTGCCAAAAAATTTTGATTTTCTAAAATAAAAGCAACTTCATCTGCTACCGACATTGCAAACAACTGATCGTCTGGTGTTTGATAAACTGTACCTATCTTTAAGCCAATTTCAGCAATCGACATGTCGTGCAAGTTTTCAGAATTTAGCTTAACCTGGCCTTTAAGTTCTCCCTTACTATCTTTGCTCAATAAGCCGTTCATAACTTTTAAGAGAGTTGATTTTCCACATCCTGTACGACCAGCTATCAACAGCATTTCCCCTTGATTAATTTGCAAGTCAATGTCCCGCAAAGTAAATTTCAGGCGATTTTTATATCTATAGCTAATTTTGCTTAAATCGAGCATTATTTCTATTCCCCCATTATCTGCTGCAGTTTATCACCTAATTTAAAACCTAGATAGGAGCCAATACTACTGTATAAAATTCCATTAAATAGCATATGCAAACCTATATACCAACTTGCATAATAAAGGCGATAAAAAAACATCATCTGTTCTAAGTTAACATAAGTAATACTCGCATCTGTAATTCCTAATGCTAAAGATATCGCAATTATTCGGCGCTTACTAATTGTTGCTGGTTTATAAAAATTGGTAATTTGCAAAGCAATTTCAATAAAAACTATGTTTACAGCACACATCAGCAGGCCTAAAGGCGTTATTCGACCAAATAATAGTGCCGCTAGCAATAATTTCAATAAAAAAAATAAAGCAACTACGCCAGCTTCTCTATATAAAACCAGTAATGCCACTAATAAACTATATAAAACAATCCCGCTTAATAAACCTGTTATTAAACCAGAAAAAGGGCCTAAAAAAACTTGCAATAAATCGCCTAAAAATGTGGTCGGCACAGTTATGCAACCAAAACTAATTGCCGCAAATAAAGCAATAGTAATTGCACCTTTAGCAGCAATTTTTGCTATAGTTGTTTTTAATTTATACATAAGCAAGATCAAAGTTAAAAAACTAGCACAAGATATGGCTAAGGCGTACATTCCAGAAACCCTGTTTTTAATTATTTTTATCGGAACTTCTCTAATTTTATCTTCTTGTCCGCTACTTAAAGTAAGCTTCAGAACATACTCCCCAGGAATAATTTGCGCATAATCAATATATAAAGGTAAAGTAAAAATTTGATTTTTTTTACCTGTTAAGGCTAGTAAAGCTAAACTTGCTGTATCGCCTGTTTGATTGTAATTTTCTTGATTTTCATTTACTTGTCCAGCTGTCGTTAAACCTGGCAATACTTTTCCAGTATTTTTATCTAATAACTCTGCTCTGAATTTTACTAACCTAGTATCCATATTAGGGTTACGCAGTTCTAAAGATACAAAGGTAGCTGGATGGTTATATACTTTACTCCAATTTACGACACCTTCACCGAGAAACTTATTACGTAAAGTTTCCAAACTAATATCTTTAATATAAATAGTTCCCGCATCAACTCGGTCATCTTTAATACCATTACTATCTACAGGCAAAACAAAATTGTGAATATACCAGTTTTCTTTGATTAATTTTTTTGAATCACTAGTTTTACTTTGTAGTTCGCCTAGAATATGCTGGAAGCTAATATCTTTAGTTATTTCTTCGGTACTCGACTTAAGCTTTACATAAATTTTTTTTTCTCCTAAAGGTAAGTTTGGCAAAGCTTTAAAATACAATAACTCAAAATTATTTCCATAAGCCGGTTCTATTTTAAATGTTTTTTTCAAAAGATAACTATTTTCAGTCTCTAAAACTTGCCAATCAGCTTTAGCTATTTCTAAGTTTTTGGGAATATTAATTTCTACTTCAACTATATCTGCTTGTTTGTTGTTTCTATTTTCAATATTTAGATATAAAGCTTTAGTGCTATAAGTTGCAATGCTTTCTTCTAGATTCTCACTAAGTAAATAAGGAAATTTCGCCTCTAAAGAAATGTTTTGGGCAAAAACAAGGCTTACATTTTGCAAAAAAAATATTCCTAATAATATTAAGATTTTCAACATTAAAATTTTCCTTTATCTGTTTTATTCTCTGCTTTTTTTCAGAAGCAATTTATGCGCATACACAGATGTTATTAATAAATAAATTATTAATATGCAAATAAATTTATAATCATAACTTTCACCTTGTGCTAGAGCACGCAAAAGATTGGCTGCAGGTGTAAGAGGCAAAATGCCCACTAAATTTTTTATATATGCAGGAAACACCTCCGTACTAAAAAATGTTCCGCATAAAAAAGACATCGGCATTAAGATATACGAGCTAAAATTGTTTAGTTCTTCACTGCTCATTACTCTCAAGCCAACCACTAAGCCAATAGCTGCAAAAACTGCTGAATTAAGCAATAACACGGCAAAAAATCCTATGCCAAAAATCAATTTCAAATCTAGTACAAAGGCAATAAGCAAAATAATGCTACTAGATAAAATGGCCCGAAATACGCCTGTTAAAATTTTGCCAATAATAATAGCGCGCGGATTAATTGGCGCAATTAAAAAGTTTTCTAAAGTCTTATAATAAATGCGTGAAATAGCTAAAGGATGAGCTACTGTATTATAAGCAATGTTCATTGAGTTTAAAGCAATCATCCCCGGAATAATAAATTCAAGATAATTGCCAGTTCCTAAATTAACATTTTTACCTAGCCCAAAACCAAAAGCAACAATATAAAGGATAGGTGTAATCATGCGTGATAATAAAAATTTTAAAAAGCTTTTTTTAAAACTTATCCAGTCTTGCCACAAAATAGTATAAATATCATAGGTAATTTCTCTAATCATTTAATTTTCTTCCTGTTAATTCCACGAATACATCTTCTAGATTACTGGTTTTAATTCTACTTTCCATGTCTAATTTGCTTGTAAATAATTTTGCCTCATTTAAATGTTGAAAGAATTTAGTTTTTCTTTGTGTTTTTTCGAACCATTCAACAAGATACTTTCCGCACTTACTTTTTAATAGTTCTACTTCATCTAGTGCTAGCAACTTACCGCGTTGCATTATTGCCACCCGTTGGCACAGTTCCTCTGCTTCTTCAATATAGTGTGTTGTCAAAACTATGGTCATCCCCTCTTTATTTTTCAGTCTAATACTATCCCAAATTTTCCTTCGCACCTGTGCATCTAAGCCTACAGTTGGTTCGTCAAGAAATAAAATTTTCGGATTATGCATTAAAGCAGCGCCTATCATTAGACGCCGCTTCATGCCCCCAGAATAGTTTTTCACTAAACGATCTGCATGATCTTCTAGTTCCATAAATTCTAGCGTGCTATTAATAATTTCCTGTTGTTTTGAGGGATTTATATGGTATAAGCGGGCATGCAAAATCAAGTTTTCCCGCGCTGTTAGTTCATGTTCCAAGCTAAAATGTTGCGGTACCACACCAATTAAAGGCTTAATTTTAGTGGGATTTTGGAAAATATCTTCATTAGCAATATAAACTTTTCCCGAATTTATTTGACTAATTAAAGTCATAATTCGCATAGTTGTGGTTTTTCCAGCTCCATTAGAGCCTAATAAGCCAAATATCTCCGCTGGTCTAATATGAAGTGATAAATTGTCTACAGCGATATTTTGAGCAAATTTTTTATTTACTTCTTGAAGTTTAATCATTTTTCCCTCGCGTTTAACGGTTATTTAAACTAAAATTAATTGTTCTAGTAACATAGCAAGCTACTTTCTTGCCAAAAGCATTTTTGGCTGCAGAAAATTGCCATTTCCAAACTTCTTTGAGCGCTGCATTATCCAAAACCTCACTACCGGAAGAGGCTATAACTTGCACATCAGATACTTCACCGTCTGCATCTACCCTAATGCGCAAGCCAACTTGTCCAGTTATTCCAGCTTGTCGCGCTTGACTAGGATAAGCTGGGTTAGAGCTTCGTAATAGGCGTGGAGGAATACTAACTTGATTTCCTGAACCACTCCCGGTGCCCGTGCCACTGCCCGAACCTGAACCACTGCCTGAACCTGAACCTGAACCACTGCCTGAACCTGAACCTGAACCAGAGCCACTACCTGAGCCTGAACCGCTACCTGAACCACTCCCAGCAACTTCTGTGGCTTCTGCGTTTTCAAAACCATTATCAACAACTTCTGTTGTAGGTGCTACTTCTGGTGAGCTAATACTATCTTTAGAGTAATCTGCCACTACAGTTCGCTCAGATATTGCTTGTCTACTCTCCGAAGTTAAAGGCTTAGCCGGGCTAGGATTATAAACAGGTGAGCTGCCACCACCGCCGCCACCACCTGCAATATCAACAAAAGTTATTTCTAACATTTTACTTTGCTTATGCAAACTCGAAAATATTCCTGAAAATGCTAATGCTAAGATAAGTAGCCCATGAAAAGCAACCGAGCTAATTAGTCCGATATTTGCTCTTTTATTCATAATTTTTTATTCACACCCCACTATCTGTAGCTAATCCAAAACGCGTAATTCCTGCCCCTTTTATTTGATCTAAAAGTTTTACTACCTTGCCATAATCAATATTTTTATCCGCTCTAATTATAATAGCAAAATTAGGATTATTATTTTTTTCAATTTTTGCTTGCATAAGTAAGTTGCTTAAATCTATTTTCTTATCTTCTAACCACAAACTTCCATCTTCTTTCATGGTAACGGAAAAAGTGCTTTTCACTTCTAAAGTAGTATTTGTTGCTGTGGGTAATTTTATTGGAATAGTTTTTAATTCAATCATATACATAGTTCCCAACATAAAAAACACTAATAAAAAAAACATTATATCTATCATCGGAATTATCATTAGCTCAGGCGGCTTTATAATTCGGCGATCTCTTAGTCTCATAGCTACAAATCTCCTCTATCTATTTGTTCATTTAACTTACTCCCACATTCTTCAATATTAGTAATCATTGAATCTAAGCGTTGGGCAAAATAAGAATGGGCTACTAAGGCTAAAACTGCCACACAAATACCTGTAGCCGTCGCAATTAGTGCCTCGCCAATTCCTGCTGTAATTGCTGTTGGTTGTCCAGCTTGAAGATCAAAAACACTAAACGAAGATATCATTCCTACTATAGTTCCTAATAACCCCAATAATGGCGCCATTGTTACTATAACGCCCAAGTAGCTTAATCTAAAACGCAACCGGGCAATTATCATACATGCTTCACTTTCCATAAAAGCAGTAATATTTTTTTGGCCTTGTTCCACTCGTTGCATACTCGCAACTAAAATTCTCGCATTTTCTCCTGCAGTATTGCTTGCTAGTGTTAAAGCTTGCTCCCACTCATTATTGCGCAAATACTGACAAAATCTTTCTGAAAAATCATTCCCAGAGTCTACACTTTTAAAATAAAGCCATCTTTCTACCGCGACTGCGATCACTATCATTGAACAAACTAATAATGGATACATTACTAGTCCACCTTTGTGAAAATACTCCAAAGTTTGCATTACTGAATTCATGTTCATCCCCCAAAATTTCATATTAATTTGTGAACTTCTCCTAAATACCTGCCTTGATATCCTAACAAAAATAAAACACCTTCTCATTAATATTACGAGAAGGTGTTAATTGTGGTTTATGCAAATTAAAAGAATTCCTAAAAAATCCTTTATCAATTACCACCTATCACTCGTAGGTACAAAGGTAATTAATTATGGGTAGTTCTCCTGACTCTAGTTCATCGCTTCTTTAACCTTCCCAAGTTTCCTCAGTGGTATCTTTAAAGTCGCTCCCTATCACAGTGGCGGGACCGTGCCGGTTTTTACCGGACTTTTCTATTAAGCCCTTACGGGCACCTATAATTTATATTATTCAGTTTTAGTTTCACATTTACACTTCAGTATAGCATTGTTAAATATAAGTGTCAATAATACTATTTTGACGTTGTCGCTCTCTAATAGGCGTACTAGCTTGTTTTTATTTAAAGTATATGCTATTATTTAGTCAAAACTACCTTCTAAATATTATATTTAAAGGAGGCTTTAAAAATGTCTTTTTATATTAGCTTTCAAAGTGAACTGACAAAGAGCATTTTGCAAATTGCAGATAGTTATGCTAACAAGGTTGACAGTTTGGTCTGTTTCCATTATGGTCAAGCTATGGCCTTTACTAAAATGTTAAACAATTTTTACCCGGGAGAGTTTTCCAAAGAACAAGCTAATTTGCGCGAAAGTATCCACCAACAAATTAAAGCAAGATACGGTGAAACAATTTACCTAAATCTAAAAGAAGAATATCTTAATCAAATAATTTAACAATAAATATCCAATAAACAGAAGCACTAATTTATAAATTAGTGCTTCTGTTTATTGGAACTATATTACAAAATCATTTCCCCATAAAATCGCTTCTCGATAAACCGCACTTATATAAGTGCCATTAATACCTAAGCGACTAGCATAATAAAAATATTTATCCCAAATACCTTTTTCATAGTTTTCCACTAACATTAGTAATAAAAATAGTATACTGGTTTTGTCTTCACCGATTAATACATTACGAATACTTTTATCTAAATTTATTTCTTCAAGTATTTCTTGCATAGTACTGTTTAACAGAACATCAATATAAGAAAACATTCCCATTAAAAATGCTGGAGCCATTAATTCTGGTTTCAGTTCTTGTGCTAGTTTTTCTAGAAACTTTGCTCTAACTAAGGATTCCACGACTAAATCACCTGGTTTATCTTCTGCAATATTTTTCAAGGCAATAATTGATAGCCATTTAACTAATTCAACTTCCCCTAATAATGCTAGTACCTGCTTTATAGATTTAATTTTACATCTAAACCCAAAAAATGAAGAATTAATGAATTTAAGTAATTTAAAAGTTAAAGAAACATCATTTTTAATTAACTCTTCAAGTTTATAGAAATCAATTTGCTTTTTGTTTAATTCTTTTAAAATTTGCATGTAAATAATTTTATTAGTAGGAATACTTTTTCTAGATACAATTACAGGCTTGGAAAAAAAATAACCTTGAAAATATGAATAACCCATTTCTACGGCAATTTTAAATTCGGCATAAGTCTCTACCTTTTCGGCTAACCAGTTTATATTTAAATTTTTACAGGCTCTCATCAATTTCACTTGCTGTTGTGGTGAAGTTGTTTTAAAGTCAATTTTTATAATATCAGCCAATTCTACAAATGGATTGAGTGTTTCCGTGATAATAAAATCATCTAAAACAATCATATAGCCCTTTTCCTTTAAATTTTTACAAATTTGATAAGTTTCTTGATCATCTGGTGCAATATTTTCTAAAAGTTCTACTACTACTTTGTCTTGTGGTAACATTAAAGGCAAGTCATTTTTTAAACAGTTATCAGTAAAATTGATAAAAGCTTTTTTGCCTTTAGTTAAGGTTTCAAAACCTAATGCTAAAAAGGTATTAGAAACTAAATCATACGTTGCTTGATCTGCACTGTTTTCATTGAAATTATCCTGAGCATTACTTCTAAACAATAATTCATACGCATATATTTTTAAATTTCGATCAAATATGGGCTGTCTTGCTACATGGATTTCGCGAATGCTATTCATTCTATCAACTCCTTAAAGGAATTCTCCAGAGTCGGTATTATTTATTAATTTATAATATCTTAATCATAATTATATTATAAATTACAAAAAATTACATTATTTTATTTCCATATCTATATTTGACATTAACAATTTATTATAATATACTCTAGAACAGATACAATTTAATAATATGACTCAATTTAGGTAAGTTCGGTTATGCCGACGCGGTCACGCCACTGTTAAGCTTAAAAAAGCTTAGTAAAGCCAGGAAACCTATCTTGTGTATTACTTTTACCTACGAGAGATAGGTGGTAATTTAAACATTTCATCATTAAATCACCTACTAAATCTTTAGTTTGGTGGTTTTTATTTTTTCAGAGGAATTATATATGAAAGAACTAATAAACTATTGTGAATTGCCCCATGGTCATAATCCTAAACCTCTATTAGACATTAATGCTTATCTTCAAGCAGAAAATTTAAACGGAATTGAATTAATGCTTTACAAAAATGATGCTTTGCCCTGCAATTCGCTTGATAAAATTTTAGGTATACATTTAAAATATTGGCCGTTCTGGATGGATTTTTGGAATAATAATACTGAAGCTCTGAAAATGCAATTTGCTTGTCAACAAGATCTTATAAGTTACTTTGGGAACGCCACTTCTACTGAAGCTTGGCTTGCTTATATCAAAGATCACATAAGGGCAGCTTTAGCTTTAAACCCTGAATACCTTGTATGGCATGTGGCAAATGCTGATTATCAAGAAGCATTTACCTTGAACTTTCGCTATTCTGATGCTGAAGTTTTAGCCTGTACAACAGAACTGTTTAATTCCATAGCTGAGATTATTCCCGCAACTACTTTAGTATTATTTGAAAATCTCTGGTGGCCTGGTTTGCGTCTAACAAATAAAGAACAAGTAGATAGTTTTTTAGCGCAAATAAATCATCCTCATACCGGAATAATGCTCGACTTAGGTCATTTGCTGAATACTAATTGCGAGTTACAAAATGAAGTAGAGGCTTATGCCTACGCGCTAAGTGTTCTTGAGCAGCTAGGTGAAACCTGCAAGCAAATAAAAGGTGTACATTTAAGTTGTTCGCTTTCTGGATATTACGTTAAAAGTTTTGAAAAAAAATTTCCCAATAACACCCCGATATTTAAGCATATAACCCAAATAGACCAACATCGCCCTTGTCAAAATTCTGAACTAAAAAAAATTATTAACCTAATACAGCCCCAATACTTAGTTCATGAATTGTATTACAATGATTTTCAAGAATTGAGTAGTCTCCTTAAAATACAACGTAACGCTTTTAAATAAGAGGAGTTTTAAGTTTATGAATAAAATTTTAGAAGTATCTAGCTTAGCGGCTGGTTATAAAAGTAAACCAATACTTACAAATGTTAATTTTAAAGTAGATCCAGGTGAAATAATTGGCATAATAGGACCTAATGGCGCTGGGAAAACTACGCTTTTAAAAACAATTCGTGGGCTTTTGCCCATTCAAAATGGTATTGTTAAAATCGATAATATTGAAGTGGAAAAATTGTCAGCGCGGGAATTTTCTAAAAAAGTAGCTTATTTACAGCAAAATGTCGAAATAACCTTTGGTTATACAGCAAAAGAAATTGTTACCGCTGGGCGCTATCCATATTTAAAATGGTGGCAACAAGAACGTCCTGAAGATGCAGAAATAGTTGAATCTTGCATGCAATATACTGGAATTATTCAATATCAAGATACTACCATGGATAAAGTTTCTGGAGGACAAAAACAACGTATTTTGCTCGCTAAGGTTCTCGCCCAACAAACGCCACTGCTTTTTTTAGACGAACCTACTACAGGCTTAGATATTGTTTATCAAGAAGATATTTTTAGCTTTTGCAAAACTCTAGCACACGCGGGCAAAACAATTTTAATGGTTGTGCACGATCTTAACTTAGCTTACAAATATTGTTCACGGTTACTGTTAGTTGCCAACGGTGGAGTTGTAGTTGATGGAACACCAGATCATGTAATTACAGAGGAAAATCTAAGCCAAGCCTATAAGGTTCCTCTACGCTTATATAAAAACCCTGTAACCGGTGGGATTGAAATAACTACACAAATAACTGCGACTACACAACATCAAAAAAATAGTTTATTAAAAAAAATCTGTTGTCAAGTTTGCTAAACACACAAAAAATCGCTCTATACTAAAAAAGTATAAAGCGATTTTTTCATGTGTTTAATTGTTTTTTACTTAAAAATTTTTTTATCGACTGCTTTTTTAAAGCACATTCTGCTTCATATAGTTGTTTATCACCGCTTCCATACCAACGAGCAAAACACCCACCGCCACAGAGCTTAAAGCTAGCACAGCTTTCACAAAAATTCATGCTAGTTCGGATTTTTGCTTCAACCTGCGCTTGTAATTCTGTGCAAAGTCCCTTATAAACATTGCCCAAATAAAAATCTTGATTACCTACCAAAGATGAACACGCATAAATGTCGCCGCCAGCATCTACAAAAATCGCGTTCCCATTCATTGCATAACAATGTCCAAAATATTCATCAATTCCTTTATTCAATGTAGCTACCCGCTCTAGCTGTGCAATAGTTATTTTTATTCCTGTAAGTTTGTGTAACTGTTCTGTAAGTGCATATACCTTTGGCAATATTATATCTAGTTCTCTGGCACTAGCTGGAGCTAGCATTTCGCCTCGGCCTTGGCCACGCAATAAATCAAATCCAATTTTTCGAACATTACCCAAATAGTAAGCCATCTCGATTATACCTAATAAATCATTTACATTTTCGCTTGTAACTACACATGTTATACCTGTAGCAATATTATTTCTACGCAGTACTTCAATACCTGCTAAAATTGTTGCTGTTGCACCAGAACCATTTTTTAACTTACGCAATTTATTATTCACTGGCGCGCGCCCATCTAAACTAACGCCTATAGCAACTTTATGTGCATAGAGAAATTTAGCTATTTTATCTGTAAGTAGCGACGCATTAGTCTGTATTTGTACTTTTATTTTTAGCTGCTTGGCTTCTATATATGTAATAAGTTGTTCAATAAGTTCAAAAGCTAAAAGCGGTTCTCCCCCGCTTAGTTGTAATACTAGCTCTTCCCCTTCTTGATATGCTAAATTTATCGCCGCTACTGCTGTCTCAAAACTCATCTTTTGGCTTTGATGTTCCGAGGCATAACAATACACGCAAGCAAAATTACATTCACCAGTTAAGCTTAAAACTAACAGTTTTATTTTTTTTCTCATTAACTCCATAATCCTTTATTTAGTGTTTTGCATTTTGCGCAAAAGATATAAAAAATAAGGTGTTCCTAGTAAGGCAGTCATTATCCCTACCCGCACTTCAGCTGGTGGAATTATAACTCTCCCTAAAGTATCACAGGCTACTAAAAACATCCCACCAGCTAATGCTGTAACTGGCAATAAAACTCGATGATCTGGTCCGACCATCATCCTCATCATATGCGGTACTATCAGCCCCACAAAACCAATATTGCCACTTACACATACCGCTGTAGCTGTTGTCAACGAGGCTACAAATAATAAAAATAACCTAAAAGGAACCACTGGCATCCCAACCGCTCTAGCCTCTACTTCACCTAAAGCCAAAATATTTAAATGTCGGCCTAAAGAGCAAAGAATTATAATACCTATAAGTATTGGCCCTACCGCTAAGTAAACATGTTCCCAGCGGCGATAATCTAGCCCTCCGACCATCCAAAATAAATATTGCTGTAGCTTTTGTTCGTTCATAAAAGTCAACAAGCCTGAGGTCATTGCACCTAATAACATCCCGACGGCAACTCCCGACAGCAACAGGGTCATTACCGGTATTTTACCATTACGCATTGCTAAAAAAACTGTTATGGCTACAGCACAAATTGAACCTAAAAAAGCAAACATCGGCATATAAAACATCCCTAAGCTAGTCAAACCTAAGGCAATAGCAAATACTGCTCCTGTCGCCGCTCCACTAGATACGCCAATAATGCCTGGATCTGCTAAAGGGTTACTAAATAAACCTTGCATAACTGCGCCTGAAATTGCTAAAGCGGCGCCTACCATTAAGCCAACTAAGGTTCGTGGCAAGCGAATATGCCATAAAACTGCTTTCTGTTCTGGTGTAAAAGGCACTTGTAATAAATCCTTAAAACCAATTTCACTAAATATTATTGCTAAAGCATTAGCTAAGGGTATATCAAATTGCCCCCATATTAAAGACATACATGCTACTACTACAAAGGCGATAATTAAGGCAATTATTATTTTGGCATTTTTTTGCCAATTATTATTCATAAATCATTCTCCTAACTAAAACAGTTCTGGATAAGCCAACTGAGCTAATTTTTCTATTGATTCAGCAATATGCTGCGAGGCAACATAGCGATATTTATCTGAAAACATGTACACTTGGCGATTTCTTAGCGCTTGAATGTTTTGCAATGCAGGGTCTTTGAGAAATTCACTTTTATAATTTTCTGGATTATTCACAGCTTCACTACTCCAAGTAGGCAGTAAAATTATTTCTGGATTTGCCGCAATAATTTTTTCTTTCGACAAAGAGGAACTACCTTTACTCAAACCCTGTTCAGCTGCAGAATTTCTCAATTTAGCTTTTTGGAAAATCACATCTAGTAAGCTCCCTGATCTGCCAATTGCACCAATATAAGACATTGCCATAACAGTTTTTCGGTCGGATTGAGAAAGCGGTTGCAATTTAGTTGCAACTTTATCAATCCGCTGTTGCATCTGAGCAATAAGCATTTGTCCTTTGGTTTCTTCAGCTACAACTTTTGAAATGCCTTGTATTTTAGCAGACATTTCTTCTAAATTTTGCGGACTACAAGCCACATAAACTTTCAAATCCATAAGTCTTAAATTTTTTACTAAATCTGGGTTAGTTGCTGTCGAAACAATAACTAAATCTGGGTTAAATCCTAAAATATTTTCCATACTTTCTAAACTTCTTCCTTGCACCAAACTTGCTTCTTTAGGTTGCAAAAAAGTTATTTTTGTATCATCGGCCCAACGACTTAGCGCTACTATTTTTTGGGGTGAAACTAGGCCAAATAAAATTTCATCAGTCCCATAAGTTAAAGACACTATTCGCTGCGGTGGCTTGGGCATATAAAAAACAACCCCTGTATCATCTACCACTTTATAGCCCATATTAGTGATTTTTTTTGGATCTGTTACACCACAAGCCGAACTCATAATCCCCCAAATACACAAAAATAGTAAAACCATAGTTTTTTTTAGTAACATCGTTAATTTCCTAAAAGTTGCGCATTTATTTTTTGATTCCAAATTTTTTCTAACATACAAGCAGCACCATTGATCCCTACAAAAGGATTATTGGTAAGCAAAATTTCATCTTGGACTGGATAAGTAATGTTGCAAAAAACCTTAGGCGTTATATTATGACGCATTACTGCAGTTTTTTCAATACTACTAGCTAAAAACAGGGAGTTATTAGAAATGTTTTCAAAAATATCTTCTATTTCTTCGCCATTACTGCTACTATTTATAACCTTATCTGCCTGCGTATGCAATTTTTCTCGAGTTTTATTATCATGAGTAATAACAATTAAATTATCCATATCCGCCCATTCTAGTCGAAGTGCTTCCGCTATATTTAACGCAATATTACTAGGACCAGCTACAATTGCTGTATCAAACCAAAGTTCGCCCCAAGTACTTTTTAGTTCACCAATAGCTGCTAAAATACTCTTTTCTTTAGTCTGAGCTTCAGCGATGATCTGACTTAGGTCTGTGTCTATATACTGCTTAATTTTTTTCAAACAGTTTATACTGCCACCGATTCCGTAAGGCATGCCGATTTCTAAATAAGGCATTTGATAGTTTATTTCTAAAAATTGAGCTAGCTCTAAGCCTAATTCGGAATTTACCACAAGATTTAGCTCGGCTGCAGGTATATTTTTAATAGCATCCAAATTGCTCCCCGCACCAGGAATTGCTCCAACTGTATATCCGCCCTTTATCAACATAGCTTGTAATTCTTGTAAATCGTTATATGCATTATAATGCCCATAAGTGCAGCCGAGCAAATTCACCTGTTTCTTTTTCTTAACTAGATTTTTATTTAATCCTATTTTTTCAAATAAACGTTTACTTGCTAAAACATAGCCCTCATTAAATCCTCCTATTAAACCTCCAGTATCTAAATCTATCACTGGATACTTTAAGTTTGCCTTACGGGCAATTCCTGCTAAATCATCGCCAATTAAACTTATCGCACAGCTGTTTTCTAAAGCCAAAAGTTCAGGTTCAGACATCGAATCAACTAAATTTATAGCTTTTAGCAAGCAAGCTTCCGTGCCATAAACTACTGCATTATTATCTAGTTGCGCACATTGAAAACGATTATCTAAATCTAAATGACTTTTTTCCAAATAGCGTAATGCATAGAAATAACACCATAATGGACCATTACTTATAATATGAGCTTTAGGGATCCCGGCAAAAAAGTTACTGGCTCCGTTTAAAGCACAAGTATTAACACTGCTACAAATATTTTCCCATTTTTCACCCATAAACAACCCCTCCTTTAATACCCCGTCGCGAAATAATTTGAGAAATTTTATTAATAAAATCAATTTCCCCACTAACGCCAATAACAGGTAACATGGGTAAAATTATTTGTTTATGTTTATCATCTTGCAATTCATGGGTTGTCAAAATCAAATCTGCTAAATCAGAAAGATTCGCAACTTGCTCAAAAGATATTATCGGTACTGTAGTTTCTTGTTTAAGCAACAATTGCATTGACTTTTTTTCTTTTTCTGTATAGCCATCCAACAATACAATACTCTTTAGCTCTAACTTTAGCAAAGCCAATAACTCTAAAATCCAATTAGGTGAAAAATAGCTACTCATGCGACCAATACATAATACGGCCTGTTTATCTATTAATTTCACCGCTAAACTATCTATAACTTGCATAAGTTTAATTTCTTCTTGTGCAATAATGGCTTGGGCCATAGATGTTTTTTTAAACAGTACGCCCATATTCTGAATCCACTGTTTAGTGTTTTTCCAACCAATGGGGTATATCTGTGCATAATAGGGAATTGCTAATTGCTGCTTTAAATCTGTAGCAATTTTCAAAAGCCATTTATGCGTATAACCTCGCCCACCTAAAACAATACTATATTCAGCTTTTGCAATTTCCGGGAGTGCCTCTAAAGTCATAAATGTAGGAAATTGTCCAATAACCGCAATACCCAATTTATGTAAAACACTTTTAACTTCACGAGCATATTCGCCGTTTGGACCACCATTATCACCAATTAGCACCACACTGTCTTTTTGTTTAATTTCTGATTTAGGTATAAACTTTTTTATCAACTGACTAGTTGTTTGATAATATCCAGCATAATATTCACCATCTAAAAAACCAAAACACGGAATTGCTAATACTGGAACTTGATATTTTTCTTGTATAGTGCTGGCAATACTCTCAATATCATCACCAATTACACCTGCCACACAAGAATTTGCTATCACAATAAATTTAGGCTGATATTTGCTCATAACTGCTTCTAAACACTGCTTAAGTTTTTTTTCCCCACCAAAAATAGAATTATCATCCGTTAAATTACTACAAATAAGTGGTACTGGTTGCAAAGTTTCATAATACTCATCTCTAGCTTTAGAACGAAAAAAAGCACTGTTATCCATAACTTGGGTAATATGTGAACAGGCCTTAGGACTATGAAAAACAACTAGTCCACCTTGTATATAGCTAGTAGCACGCCAAACACCTGGCATGCTACAGCTACAGCTTATTGCTTTATTAATATAGCGTTTTGTTTTAATTGCCATACTTATAAACCAACTCTTCTAATTCTTCAAACGAAAGGGGTTCTGGTATTCTTAAGTCCTCATTGGTATCCATTTTTTTGGCCAAAGTGCGATATATATCCGCTTGATTCGATTCTGGAGCCCATTCAATAACAGTTTTTCTTTGCACCTCTGCCTGATTAACAACCTTGTCTCTAGGAATATACATAATTAATTTTGAGTTGATTTTGGTTGCAAATTCTGTTAAAACTTCAAGTTCATTTTCCGTGTTGCGTCCATTGCCAATAATACCACCCAAGCGTACTTTACCACGTTTAGCGAATTTTTGAATACCTTTGGCGATATTATTAGCCGCATATAGTGACATTAGCTCACCTGAAGAAACTATATAAATATCTGTAGCATAACCTTCGCGAATTGGCACGGCAAAGCCACCACAAACTACATCACCTAATACATCATAAATTACTAGTTGCTCCTCAGCAATCGCTCCCAAAGCGCGAATTTTTTCCAAAGCTACAATTATACCTCGTCCAGCACAACCCACACCTGGCTCAGGTCCACCTGCTTCTACACATTGAATACCATTGAAACCTGTATGAATAATCTGTGCCGCAGTTACTTCTCCATCTTCACTTTCGCGTACCATATCTAACACTGTTTCCCGACAAATACGACCCAAAAGCAATCTTGTAGAATCGTTTTTAGGATCACACCCTATTTGGCAAACTTTATGACCCATTTCACTAAAAGCAGCCGAAAGATTCGCTGAAGTTGTAGATTTACCAATTCCGCCTTTGCCATATATAGCTATTTTTTTCATTGTTGCCTCCTTACACCTAATATTAAAGTATGTTTCGGACTATTTTCAACACACTCTCTTGTGATAATTTGTTAATTTGATAATAAGTAGCGCCCATTTCTTGAGCAATTTTTCTTGTTATTCCTACTTTTATAAAATCTGTCTCGGTGTCAATAACTAAGGTTTTAACTTGTTGCTCTGCAAGATACTTAGCAGCTTGAATTGCTGCTTCTACCGGATTAATATTTTCACCCGCCGAATTAGCACGTCCATCGGTAATTAAAATTAGTACTGGTTCTAAATCACTATCACGCTTATTTTGTAAATACAGCATTTCACTCGCCGCATTTAAACCAGCTGCTAAGGGCGTTTTTCCTCCAGTTGGCATAGTTTGGAGGCATTTTTGTGCTAAATCTACACTCCGTGTAATTGGCAAAAGAATTTCAGCTTTATCTCGTCTAAAAGCTATCATGCCTACACGATCCCGCTTTTGATAGGCTTCTTGTAGCATATAAAAAATAGCCCCTTTAACTGCTCGCATTCGCTCTTTTGCTCCCATTGAACCACTTGCATCTACTAAAAATAAAAAAGTATTGCCAACTCTTTTCTCGCGCACTTTTTGGCGCAAATCTTCTTTTCTGATATCAAAAAAACAGCCACTTACTTTATTTAAAGCTCTGCTTTTTTGAAAAGGTGCTGCTGCTCTGAGTGTAGCATCAAAAGCTAAATCAAGAAATTTATTTTTGGGTATAATTGAACGAACGTAACGCCCTTGCTTTAAATCAGTTTTTGTTAAGCTTCTTTTGCCACTACCCCGCCTAAGTTTGCGGTCTGTGGCTATATCTAATTCAATTTTAGGCATATTAAACAATTTATCAATGTCTGCTGTATTATCTTGATCTTGGGGTTCATCTTGCTCTTGAGGTTCATCTTGATTTTGCGGTTCATCTTGATTTTGCGGTTCATCTTGATTTTGAGGTTCATCTTGATTTTGCGGTTCATCTTGGTCTTGAGATTCATCTTGGTCTTGAGGTTCATCTTGGTCTTGAGGTTCATCTTGGTCTTGAGGTTCATCTTGATCTTGAGGTTCGTCTTGGTCTTGGGGTTCATCTTGGTCTTGGGGTTCATCTTGATTTTCTGGTGGTTTACGCATGCGATGTGCTAACACTAGTACCGCGGCTTCCTCTAGATCTTTTGGTAAAATATAATTTCGCTCGGCTAAAGCTACTATAGTTTTAGCAACTTCTAGTAAATATAGCTCACCACGATGACCTGCACAGTAAGCTTGAGCACAAAATTGCGCAGTTAATTGTACAATTGCTTCAGAAATTTTAATCTCAGATAATATTTCTTTAGCTTTTTCTATTGTTCTTAAAACTTTCTGATCAGCCTCTTGGTAATTATCATTAAAACCTAGCGGATTGTTGCTATAAGCCAAGGCTCGCTTAATAATTTCTACGCGGTTTTCGATGTCTAATTCATTATCGATATTTATATACATACCTACTCTATCTAGAGTTTGAGCTGAAAGAACGCCTTCTTCTGGATTCATAGTTCCTAAAAACACATAATTTGTCGTATGCGTATAAGATAAACCGTCACGCTCCACTATATTTTCCCCGCGAATATTGGTATCTAAAATAGCTGTCAGCAACTCTGGTCTTAATAGATTTAACTCATCTACATAAATTAAGTGCTTATTTGCTCTAGCTAAAATTCCTGGCAAAAATTTTTTCTGTCCTTTAGCAAGCGCAACTTCTAAATCTATGCTACCAAAGATCATATCTTCAGTAGCATTTAAAGGCACTTCTATCAAGTTTTGCCTTGCTAGTTGTGCTATAGAACGCACTAACGTAGTTTTAGCCGTTCCTTTTTTACCTGAAATAATTAAGCCTCCTGCTTTAGGATTAATAAGCGCTATTAGCAAAGCTTTTTTAGCTAGTTCTTGACCAACAATTGCACTAAAAGAAAACTTTTTATTTATACTCATTAGTATTCGCTCCTTTTAATTATCCAACAAGGCTTCCACTTTGCTCCAGTCTAAAACGCTATCTTCAAAAGGTCTTCTACGCATTCTATGTGGTAATACTAATTTTGCGGCATCTTTGATATCGGTTAATTCTACGACTTTGCGACCGGCAAAAGCAGCTAAAGTTAATGCTGCTTTAATTACCGTGATATCAGCTCGATGTCCATCTACACCCAATTCAACTACTAGTTTAGCTACATTAAATAATAAAGGTTCTGGAATTTGAACTTGGGGTAATACTACTCTAGCTTGCATTATTTTAGCCGCCAAAGCTTCTTGTTCTGTTTGATATTCTAGCGCAAACACCTCTGGATCTTCTTCATAAGCCAAGCGACGTTTTATTACTTCAACTCGCTGTTGTGGTTCATGCTCGCCTACAACTACTACCGAAAGCCCAAAACGGTCCAGGAGTTGGGGGCGAATGTCACCTTCTTCTGGATTCATTGTTCCTACTAGTACAAACCTAGCAGGATGCGAATAAGAGATACCTTCACGTTCTACGGTATTAATACCCATAGCTGCTGCATCTAGCAACACATCTACTACATGGTCATCAAGCAAATTTATTTCATCTACATAGAGAATATTGCGATTCGCTTGTGCTAAAATTCCTGCCTCAAATTTTTTCTCTCCATGTTTAATTGCATGCTCAATATCCAAAGTTCCCACAACTCGATCTTCTGTCGCACTTACTGGCAATTCTACCACACGCATTTTAGCATTTTTTTGTGCCAAACTTTGGCTGTTTTTCACTTGCTCATTACAGGCTTCACAATAATTATTCACAGCACTAGGATCGCAATTAAATTTACAACCATCTACCATTGGCATCGCTGGCAAAAGCTCAGCTAACGCTCTTACTGCAGTAGATTTCGCAGTACCCTTTTCACCCTTAATCAATACCCCACCTAAAGATGGGTTTATTACATTTAAAATTAACGATAGTTTCATATCTTCTTGACCTACAATCGCCGTAAATGGATATACTACTTTTCTTTTCATTTTCTTACCCCTTATATTTAAATTCTATTTTTTCATAAGCTGTTGAAATCAGACAATTTTTTTCAAAATCCCAATCAAAAAGCAATATTTTTTCTTCCCCCGAATGAGTTAGTTTAACTTCCCCATTTTCAATAACAACACTCTGCGCCTGAGTCATATTCATCCAAGGATTTTCTCCGGTCTGGTTACATAAAATTAAGGGTAATTCAGCTTCTAAAGAACAACGTTGCCAAGCTGTTAACGGATTGCCACAAGTTTCTGTCGGCGGCCAGGCAGCTATATTAACTAAAATTTTCGCCCCTTTGTCACGCAAAATTTTTCCGTGTTCTGGATACCATGCATCAGCACACACTAAAGCACCTACTTTAAACTGTTGTGACACAGAAATCGGTTCTAAACAACTAGCTCTCGTAGCCCAAGCTTCTGCCCCAGTAGCATGTGAAATTAACTTTCTATGTCGCCCGATTACATCGCCATTATTGCCAAAAACTAAACAGGTATTAAAATTACATGCTTGTTCTTTAACATATTCGCTAGTGCCTAAAAATAAAGTTAATTGATATTGTTTTACAATCGTCTGGATTTGTTCTAACTTAGCTGAAGGTTGTGGTTCAATTTTGCTATTAGGGTTTTGCCGATAAAAATAATAGCCCTGTACTGCTGTTTCAGGAGTTATCAGCCACTTCGCACCTTTTTTACTAGCTAGTTCAATTGCTTGTGCCAAAATTTTTAAGTTTTTAGCTTCTGAGCCTAAACTCAGATTTAAATGTAATAAACCTATTTTCATGTTTTAACTCCAATTACTAAGTCTTGAATTGAAGATGGACTGAGAAAACTCCCAGTCCACCATTTTGCTAAAATGCGTATTCCATGCCGACTAAAATTGATCTACCTGGCATTGGAAAACTATATTCTCCATTGGCAATACCAGCTTTTTCACTATAAGCTACATTATTTAGATTATATACTTTCAAATAAGCTTTTGAGTTTTTATTAAATTTATATTGAGCGCTTAAATCAAAAGTTAAATAATTTTCTTCGGCATATTGCTTATTACTTAAGCCAGAAGAAATTCGCCCTAATAGTTCAATATTTAATTTTTCTTGATTGTAACGCAAACCTATTTTATAGTTATTAGGTCGAACAGTTAAATCTCGTTCAAAAGGAGCATCGGACTTACTATTTTTAACATTTACATAAGAATAGGCTGCCCAAGTTGTCCACTTTTCTGAAAGCTTATGATTTACTGATAATTCGAAACCATCTTTCTTTTGTTTATTAACATTCTTAACGGTCCAATAAGTACCTGCATCATACCAATCTATAGCATCTTTAATTTCGCTTTTAAAATAACTCATACTGATGTTAGTACTAGCAGATGCTTGAACATTGTAGCCTAGAGAAATTACATCCCCAGTTTCTGGTTTAAGATTTAAATTACCTTTTGCCCAAGAGCTATTATAAAATAAATCATTGCCATTAGGGGCATTGAAAATTTGATTCCAAGAAATGTAAGCGTTACTAGTATCAGTAAATTTTTTGTTTAAAGCCAAACTAGCTGTAGTTTCATGTCCGAAATAATTATGTTTATCATAACGCACCCCAGCGTTTAATTGCCAGCTATCTGTAAAGTTCCAAGTATCATGCAAATAAAAAGCTTTTGTTTTAATTTCTTTTTCTTCTACAAAAGAGCTAGTGTTATTTACTTTAGAATTATTGGCATCAAACCCCGCTATAATTTGATTGCTTGTACTAGTTTGCCAAGCTTGTTGCAATGCTAAACCATCTTTTTCTTCAGTATAAGTACTGTGACTAGTAGAGCTATAGGTATTACCAACATTATGGTTGCGGAATACTTGCACAAAACCTTTATTATCGCCACTTAAGCCCCATTCGTATTTAGCCATCACATTGTTATCTAAAATCGTGGATGTATCTGTAGCTTTGAACCCTGAAAAACCTGGCGGATTATAAGGCTGACCTGCATCTGCAATACTGTGCTCAAAAGTTAAAGTTGCTGCTTTATCGGCATCAAATTGTTTATCTAAGCGAATTGTAGCTGCGGTTGATTCATAACTAGTATTCGCCCACTTAATTTCTTGATTATTTTTAACTTTTTTAAATTTAACATAATCTTGTTCTGATTTTTTTAACGTTACATAGTAACCTAAGCCGGCATTAGTTTTGCCACCTACAGCTAATTTATAATTTTCTGTTCCCCAAGAACCACTGCTTACATCTAAACTTGCTACTTGCGCCGCACCTTTTTTGGTAATAATATTAATAATCCCACCTACGGCATCCGTTCCATATAAAGTAGTGCTAGCACCTTTTACAACTTCAATTTTTTCAATAGCGCCTATATTCGGTAAAGAACGTAAATCAAAAGCTTGTCGGCCATGCCCGCCACCACGATCAAGGTTCATCCGTCGGCCATTTACTAAAAAAAGCACCCGTTCTTCACCATTTAATAACACATGTTGTTCTGAGCCCACAAAACCATTACTAGTGACAATTGCTCCAGGTACATTTTCTAAAGCTTCCGTAACTGATTGATAACCTTTGCGCGTGATTTCCTCAGCTGTAATTACCGTAACATTTGCAGGCGTATCAACCAATTTTTTCTCGCTCCGCGTTGCCGTAACCACAATTTGATCTAAGGCAAAAGTTTCTAGTTCTTGCCTTTCTGCTGCTAAAGACACTTGACTTGTATAAAAAACACTGCAACAAGCTACAGCTAGTAGCAAGGTTTTTTTCTTGTTTCGCATCGTTCTTCGCTCCTCTTATTAACGGCTAGTATCTTAAAGTTTAAGATACTAGCTTGTTTTTTAATAAATCTTCTTTAGGTTAAGTAACTTGTTCACTTTTATTTAGAACTTATAATTGTAACTCAATAAGAAGTTAAACGGTGTAGCATAATACTCTGAACCAGAATGATTTAAAATGTCTTTTCTATCAAAAATGTTTTCTAAGCTTAAAGTGATTTCACTATTTTTATCGCAAATATAAGTTGTGGTTAAACTAGTTAAAAAGTATGGTTTTAAGGCGCTAGATTTTTCTGAACTTGGTGCTGCCACCCGTTTACCCATATAGCTTCCTGTCAAACTGCTTCTCCACTTATCTTTCGCATAAGTCACGCCACCAGTTACTTGTAATTTACCATATTTTCTATCCCAATCTGAGCCCTCTTGTTTGGCTTTAGGGTTACTTAAGTTTATGCCCCAATTATAGCTCCAACCATTTTGATCATGAATATCCGCTGTAAGTTCTAAACCAGTATTAATAAAGTCTTCATTACTATAGGTATAGTTGCTTTTAGTTTTATTCCACTTCGCACTTATATTATCTGTAATGTCAATGTGATAAACAGCCATTTTCCAACTATGGTCGCCAGAGATTTTTTTCCAACCCATTTCATAATTAACGCCAGTCTGCTCTTTTAAACCAGGATTAGGAATTGCTGTATCACTTGAGCCATACATTTGAGCGAAAGTTGGCATGATAAAGGACTGACCTACACTAGCATAAAGATTTTCATTTTCTGCTAGTTTATGACTCAACTGGCCTTGAGCACTAAAATTATTATAGTTTTGATCTCCTGGCGCGCCAGTTGTCCAAGTTTCACGAGCACTTAAGCTTAAAGTATTTAAGTCGCTTAACTTTTGTTCCCATTGTCCGTAAAAAGCTAAATTATTGCGATCATATTTTTTAGTACTGTAATCTGTATAAAATTCGTTTTGGTAAGTAAATCCTAAAATTGTTTTGGTTCTAGTATTTAAATCCCAATTTTTTTGTAAATCTACTCCATAAGTTCTATTTTTTTCATCAGTATCGTAAATAGTGTTCTTTAAATTCCCTGAAGTGTCATATTTCGTAAAGCCGTCGGCAGTAAGTTTATTTTGATTATAATAAGCTTTTGCTTTAAAATTATCATCTGTATAATTTAGTTGAACAACATTTTGTTTTGTGCCATATTTACGATTTTGTTGCAAACTACCCGTTGCTGGAACTGATTTATAAGCACCATCAAACCAAGTATCATAGCTAGCCTCTGTCTCTAAATAATTGTACATCAGTTGTAATTTATCATTGAAGTTATATTCCATTAAAATACTGTTTTTTTCTGAACCAGTAGCATCTGTGTGTTTATTACCTTTGTCTGTATTTTTAGAAATGGTGTTTACATTACCCCATTTTTCTAAATTATAGCCGACATTTAGTTTATCTGCGTTCAACGTTAAATCGTATTTTTGCTGTCCATAATTACCTACGCCAGCTGTAATGCTATTTGCAAATTCTTTTTTCATAATAATGTTAATTACGCCACCCATGGCTTCGCTACCATAAAGTACTGCGCCGCCACCTTTGATAATTTCTACGCGCTCAACATTTTCCACAGGAATAGAATCTAAATAATATTTGCCCCGCAGATTAATCGGCGAGCCATTAATCATAACTAACGTACCATTACTAACCCCACGAATAGTTATTTCATTGGACATTGTCCCAAATGCAGAGCCACCTGGTCCAAAAGTTTTATATGCAAGACCTGGAACTTTGGCAAGAGCTGTTTGAATATTGCTTGCACCTGTATTTTGCAAGTCTTTTGCCGTCAAAATCGTAGTGGAAGCAGCGACATCTACATCACGTTTTTCGCTTCGAGTTGCCGTAACCACAATTTGATCTAGAGCAAAAGTTTCTAATTGATCAACCTCAGCCGCCTGCACTTTACCGGAACAAATACTACTAAGAATAAGAGCACTTAAAAATAATCCTTGCGTTAATTTGATTTTACCTCGTCTTAAATAAGCCATTAATAAACTTCCTTTCGAAATCATTTTATATTTGTTAAGTTCCCATTTATCTCATCTTGCAGAGTCATAACTGGCAACAAAAACACAAAAAAACTAGACCCCCACCTAAGTGATACAGAGGTCTAGCAATACAAATACATTGCACCTACCTCCCTATCGCTCGTAGGGATATGGTAAAAAGTAGGTAGTTTTGCTGACTTAGGGTTAATTTAATTAGACAGCTTGTCAAAATTATTTAACCGCATTACAGTGGCGGGACCGCATCGGATTTACACCGATTTCCCAATTAAGCCTTATGGCGCCTACTTGATATTAAGTTTTCCAAAATTATTTTGATTATAAACTATATACCTAGTATACAGTCAAGTTTAACTAGCAATAGCAACTGGCATATTTTTTATTCTTCCGCTACAGAAAGATGACAATCAGCAGGCTGGGTAAAACTTTCTCCATAAGCGGCGTAAGCTAATTCTTGGACACCAAAAACTATATCTTGAGAAACGTTGTAGATGTAACCTTCGCGCGGGTAATACAGTTTCCGCTCTTTAACTGCTGTCAGAGTTTGTAAGGACGGATCTAGGAGAAATTCATTATTATGTTTATTAATATCAAAATTACCATGATCATTATACACTGGCAAAATTAAAAAATCAGGATTTACTTCTACCAAGCGCTCTTTACCTAAAATTTGACCATTTTTAATCCCCGCTTCAGCAACACCGTTTATTACTCCAGCCCGCGTACAAATGGCATCAAACGAGCTACCTATTCCGCCATATGAAGCCATCAAAGAAATCAAAACGACTTTTTTTCTTTGTGCAGGTGAAATTTTAATTACTTTAGCATCTATTTCTTGCAATTTTGCTTTCATTTTCTCAACAAGTTTTAACCCTTTTGCTTCCTCACCCAAAGTACGTGCAATTAAGAGTACATTTTCTTGAACTTCTTCGATGGTACTTGCCCCTTTACAAACCACTACCTTTAAACCTAAATCGCGTAAATTATCTACAATCTCAGCCTTTCCCCAGTTCGGGACAATAACTACATCTGGCTTCAAAGCATAGATTTGTTCGGCTGTAGGATTTTTAATCTTAGTTGGGATTTGTTTCGCTTTAGCTACGATGTTAGAACTATTAGGATCATCTAACAGATGATTTACGCCAACTAATCTAGTTGGTGGTACTAAACCTAAAACAATTCCATCTGTGCCCATTGCCAAAGTCAAAATTCTTTCTGGTTTTTTCTCAAACTTCACCACTGTTCCTTGGACATCTGTCACCTGATAGTTAAAATTAGCAACTTTTTGTTCTTTCTCTGAACTTGTTTTGCAAGCAGTTAAAATGAAAGTTAAAATTATAGCTAAAAAAGTTATAAACAAAAATCTCACAAATTTTTTCTGTTTTCTATCCATCATTACGTTCCTCAAGTTCTCCTTCTAAAGATAGATAAATTTTTTGCAATTCCGCCTTTGTTTCTGGTTTTGCGTTCCACAAGCCACGTTGTTCGGCCTCTAATAATATTTCCGTTAGCCGTTGTAACGCCCAAGGATTTACATCGCGCATCCAATCTTGGATTTCTTTATCAAATGCGTATTTAGCCGCATACTTTTCATACATCCAATCTTCCATTATCCCACTGGTGGCATCCCATTGATAACTATGGGCTAGGTAGTTAGCCATATCTTGAGCCCCTTTATATCCATGTTTTTTCATACCCTGAATAAATTTAGGATTTACGGCTTCACCACGGAAAATTCTTTTCATTTCTTCTTGTAAACTACGCATTTCAACTTTACTACGGTCAGTACTATCACCACAATAAGACCGTGGCTTTTTGCCGCTTAAAGAACGAACTGTAGCAATCATGCCCCCTTGATAAGCATTATAATCATCTGAGTTCAGCATATGTGATTCCCGATTATCACCATTTTTGATAGTAACATCTAACTGGGACATGCGTTTTTTAAATAATTGTGGCTGATAGCTACCGCGGACATCATTGCCATAAGCATGTGCCGAAAATCTGACATATACATTTGCTAAGTCATCAATTGTTGTCCAGTTCTTTGACTCTAAAAGTTGGCCTACGCCTGCACCATAGGCTCCTGGTGGATCACCAAAAATTCTATATCCGGCTTGTTGCCAAGCTAAATCCGCAGCTACGCCCTCATTAATTAATTCTTGCGTATCCAGCAACATGTGTTTACGAATAAAGTTCATTTCTAGTGGCTCATCTAAATCAGCTACTAACTTAACAGCTCTATCTAGCCAATTAATTGCCCCCGGCATACTATCTCGGAATAAGCCACTTACCCGACCAGTTACATCTACCCGCGGTCTTTGTAATTGGTCTAAAGAAATTACCTCTAGATCGATAACGCGCAAACTTCCTTTTTGCCATATTGGCCGCACACCCATCAAATGTAAAAATTCGGCAATGCATTGACCATGACTACGCATATTTGCGCCTGCCCACAAAATTATGCCCACACTCTCCGGATAAGTCCCTTCCTCTACAATATAGCGTTCTATTACCTGTTCTGAGAGATTTTTACCTATTTCCCAAGCAGCAGGTGTCGGCAAGGTTCTAGGGTCAACACCGTAAAAATTTCTACCAGTTGGCAACAAATCTGCACCGCCACTACTAGGTGCTCCAGCTGGACTCGGTTGAATATATTCAGCCTGTAAAGCCCGTAAGGTATTGTCAATTTCCTGTTTTGTTTTTACCAAATTAGGATAAATTGTCTCGCAAATATATCCAGCTAACTTTTCCAGCTCTGATTTAGCAAAATTATTACAGTTTTTCAATTCAGGCCAAGCGAAAATTTCCTCACAACTTCTCAAAATAAACTCTTGTTTTGCCAAATATTCAACAAAACGTCTCGCTAGCAAAAATATTTCGTCAATAAGCACTCCATACGTTTTGTTGCGCTTAGCACACATAACACTACTATTTTCTAACAAAGTATAATAATCAAATCCGTAAATAGTAGCTAAAGTTTTTGTTAGAGCTGCAATATCGCCATTTTCTAGGCGCGTTAAAGAAAAAATATATTCTGTTAGTTCATCTGACTGTGGTGCTTCGCCTAAAATATGTAGACCACAGCGCATTTGCATATTTTTTATATCCGTAACATAGCTATGTAATTTCCCCACATAATCGTCGAAATGCGAACAGTCACTTTCTAATATTTCTTCGGCTAAATTTGCCGCACTAGCTTTTTCTCGAACTAGATCTTGCAAAGTAGCAATATTTTCAGGTTGAGTAATTTTAAAGTGACAATATTCATCTAAAGTTTTTTCTAGTTCTTCTAATTCTTCATAAGTCCCAGAAGTTGTCATTGGTGGACTCAAATAGCTAATTAGGCAAGCGGCACTACGACGTTTAGCTTGGACCCCTTCACCAACCACCGTAATCCAATAATGGTAAATATTAGGCATATCTCCAATAGAGATATCTGGATAACAAGCTTTAGACAAACCCGCACCTTTACCTGGTAACCATTCTAAGGTACCATGCGTACCGACATGAATAACTGCATCAGCTTGCCAAATATCACGTAGCCAATGATAAAACCCAATATAATGATGTGTTGGTGCACAGTCAGGCGAATGAATTAATTTACCGGAATCTTCTTCAAACCCCCGCGGTGGCTGCACTGTTATAAAAACATTTCCATTAATAGTCCCAGGAATTAATAACTGCCCGTCATAATTAAAGACATCCCCAGGCGCTTCTTGCCAATCTAGAGTAAGTTGCGCCTTTGTTTTCTCATCAAGTTTTTTGAAAAAATCTAAATAGGCTGCAGTAGTTAGATGACCATATGCATCGGCAATTTGTCGCTCTGAAATATAGCGGCGATCATTAGTTGCATTAGCGGTTAGTATTTTCATAAATTCTTGACTATTTTCTGGAATCCAGTCCACTTCATACCCTTGTCTTGCCAACTCTTTTAATAGTAAACGCACACTTTCAGGCGAGTCTAAGCCAGCGGCACTGCCAATATTAGAATTTGAAGCTGGATAATTATGAAAAACAATAGCAACTTTTTTAGCACTATTCTTCTTATACTTCAAATTTGTCCATTTTTCAACTTTACGTGCTAATAACTCAATTCGCTCGGGTAAACATATATAACGGGAACGACCTTCGTCCGTTCTCTCATTAGTAGCCACTGGAATGGAGTGAATAACTCCGTCAAACTCTGGCAAGCTAATACTGATTGAGATTTCCATCGGCGTCATACCTTCACAACTTTTCTCCCAGTCAACCTTATTATTAGCCAACGTATAGGCTTGTAAAATCGGCACATTTAAATTTTCTAGAACAGCTAAGTCTAAAGCTCGTGTTGTTGTCAAGGAAAATTTTATACAATTTATAAGTACGTCAATAATCGGTTTTGTATCTTGATAAAAATATTTAGCAAAAGCCTCGCGCAAACCTTCTGAATCAATATCGGGGTTAGCTTGTCCATTACTGAAAACAGCAATTACATTTAAGTTTCGTGCTTCTAACGCTTTAATAATTTCCGTTTGATAAGATAAATCTCCTAAAATCCATTCATCCCGATAAAAGATTAAACCAATAGTAGCCCTATTGGGTCTGCAGTACTTTGCTTGATAGCTGGCTAAGTCTTCATAAATATTTTCGCTTGCATAGTGATAGATGCCATTCCAAGGCAAAAGTTTCGGTTCATAATAGAACTGTTTTTCGCCTAAGATTTCACTGGTTAACCATAACAAACAGTTTTCAAAATTATTTATGCCCCCATAATTAAAGTATTTATAAATTTTATTTTCCTGTTCCTTGCTAAGTCCCAAACTTAAATTATCTTGACCGGCATCAGCTACTAAAAAAAGATGCTTAATTTTCACTTGTTGCATAAAAGCTGACAAATTTCTTAAAAAGCTGCAATCTAAGCCAGTTCCCATCCATTTTATTAAAACTAAGTCTTGTTTTTCTATCAGCGCTAACCATTCTTTTCCCCAAGGAGTACTCTCACTAATTTGGCATTGGCTAAATTCTGTGGCAACTTTGTTTAAATCAAGCAAGGCTACTGCTTGTTGCCAAAACCAAATTTGCCGTTCTATATTAGTTAAAAATAAAATTTTCTTCATAATTTCTTACTCCCCTACTGTTCTACTGCTAATTTATCAATTAATAGTTGCAATAAAGCTGCTTCAATTTTAGTTAAAAAATCTTTTAAGTTACTAGCTTGCTCGAGCTTTAGTTCAATTTGAAATTCAGTCGCAATCTGCATTAATATTTTATTTAACCATAAATCACATTCTGTAGCGTTAAGCAAGCCCCAGTTAAATTGATCTAATAAGTGTGCTAATAAAGATATCGGTACAACGAGGCTCTCTTTTTTAGCATAAATTTCACAAATTTCTAGAAACTGCGGTTTGATAACAGGGGTGGCTACAATTTGCAAATATTGTTGCCACAAAGATTCGGTATTAATTTGGAAACGTTTTAAACGTTTGAAAACATCATGTTGATTTTTCGGATTTAAACCACTTTGCTTACTAAGAGCTTCTTTAACTGCTTGAATTACTGTTTTTCCAATTAGTTCTCCTAATTTAGAATGTTTGCCCGCACTTTCCATATACAAAGCGCTCATCGAATTGGCAACCACTATCGTTTGATCTGTACCTGAACCAGTGGCCAAACCATAAGAATAGTTGCTTCCTGCTAGCAATTCTTGAATTGCCGCAGTTTTAGCTTCGGTACATGTAACTAAAGCTCTGGCTATAGCGCCAGCTGGCATATCGGCATCAATTACCAACATAATATTTATTGTGCCCAATTTAGCAGGCTTTTCAGTTGGTTTATAAAAATCAGAGGGGTCACCTACCCGCCCACCATTTATCTCGATTCCGCCTGTTACTATCGCTGTAACCGTCAAATCCTCATATTTAAGCATGGAAATAGCCACATTATCCATGTTCGCAGCAGTGCCCATTCCGGATACCTTATTAGGATCCAAGCCAATTTTTTGGGCTATAAGCCGCATGTGTTCATCATAAGAGTCTGCTAACATTTTAAAACCAATTCCCGCACCAATTGTCCCATCATGATTAAAAACTGCAACTAATTCTTCACGATAGCCACCATTATAAAGGGAAGTACTTAGAACTTTACGTTTACCTGCAAAAAATAAGACTATGCTCTTTTCGTATCTATATGCAATATCACCTGTGCTTAGCTCTACTAATTTCAAAATATCCACCTCAAAATTTTAAAAATAAAAGTGTCTTCCTGCAAAGCAGAAAGACACTAATGTTATAAATTTATGCAAACATTAACTCTATCCTATCGCTCGTAGGTCAAAAGAGAATAAACTTAAAATGGTCTCTGGCTTCGATAATAATTATCTTACAGTGACGGGATCGCGATGGCTTTGCACCATACTTCTCCAAATTAAGCTTTATATGTTATTGTATTCTGACCTTAATTGTACTACGAAATTTTAGTGTTTGCAATGCCCAGTTCCTGTGCTAGCTAAAACATCTTGGAATATTTTATGTACTTCTTCAGAACTTTTACCACTTTCCATGGCTTTTTTGGCATGAATAACTGCTGAACGATATTTTTTGTGAGCCTCATCTGTAGGAATAGATTCAATGTTCATTGGATCAAAAGCCATAATTTTGTGGAATATTTCATGAATTTCTTCACTTGTTTTTCCAGCAGCTTTTGCCGCTTCAACATGTTTCATTGCACTAGCATAGCGGTGCTTAGCGTGTGGATTATCAGGCAGTTCATATTTGGGATGTCCAGTTTCTTTATTAGTATGCATATAATCACCTCATTATAAATTTTTAGGTTAACCCAGTTATCATTCTAGAGTATATACCGCATATAGAGTCAAGCCTTTATTTTAATCTAAATAATCAACTTGCAAAGCAATCTGAGCTACATATTCTTGCGGATTAGCTGTCGACCAATGATTTCTCAGTTGGCTAATATAGCCTTCTCCCACAATTTGCAATTTATTAAGTTCGATAAATTCTTTAAGCTTTTTTATTGCTTTACCATAATTTGCATGACAGCAATCCGGTGTAAATATCGTAGCATATAAACCCGCAGGCTTAATTGTAATGTTTTGGTACTCCGTGGGCTCACTAATTCGCGTAAAAATTTTATTTATATTTGTGTAACTATTATTAAGCAATTGTTCTTTTTCTAGAATATAACCCATTAAATATTCATTTAAAATTCTACTAGTTGCAAAGGGAAGATTGTGTTTAGCTACTAAACCTATTTTTTCTTTTAAAGACACAGTGTTTTTACGAAAATCGTCCACAATCAAATACTCTTTCGGCACATTTTCTAAAGTTATTTTATCTATTCTAATTTGTTTTACTTGTTCAAGACGACTTATTTTAGTCTGCAGATTTTTTTTATTTTTAAGTAAAATCTGAACTTCTTCTTCAAATTCACTTAATTTTTTTTTAAAAATTGCTTGTAGAGCATCAAGATCGCGATTTTTAACATAATCAGATATTTCTTGAAGTGGTAACCCCAATTTACGCAAAGTTATGATAACTTCAAAAATATAATATTTATGTAAAGAATAGTAACGATAGCCATTTTCTTCTACTAAATCAGGTTCGAAAATTTTATTGCGCTCATAATAAAATAAAGTTTGTTTAGACACGCCAAAAAGATTCGCGAATTCGCCTATGGTAAAATACATTTCTGTTTTCTTATTCACAAAAAAACTCCTTTACTCTACTATTAGTATATAGTTTATACTCACCTTGTCTGTTGCAAATTACAAACAAAGCTATTTAACAGTTTAATATAATTGATACGGTATCGCAAGATTTAATAGATAAGCTAGTGAAATTCTAGCACGGTCCCGCCACTGTAATGATAAGCCAAGCAATTTGCGCTTAATCTAAGTCAGAATAACTACCTATCAAATTCCTAGCAAATAACCTACGAGAGATGGGTGCTGGTAAAAGTACTGCATATTTTTTGCATTGCTGTTTATTATATAGCCTTTCTTTTAGTTAAGAAAGGCTTTTTTATTTTGCCAGAAATTAAAATTTTTAGGAGAGGTGCTAATTTTTAATGAAAAAAACATCTGTAAGCAAACATTTATCGGTCCTTATTTTATCAAGTCTTATTTTCTCAACCCCCTGTGCCCTAGCTAACAACACGTCCTCAGAACTACCTGAATTTGCTCTAGAGCAAATAGTTGTTACGGCCAATAAGCTGCCCACTGAAGTTTTTAAAACTCAAGCCAACATCAGTGTAATCAGCCGCGAAGATTTAGAAAAAAATCATTATACCGATTTAGGTGATGCTCTAAAAACAGTCCCTGGCGTAAACTTGCAAAATTATAGTGCTAGCGGTGATAATTACACCTCTAACCGACTCTACATTAATGGTTCTGATAAAATTGTGGTTTTGGTTGATGGCATGCGCGTTAATGTCAATGGTTCTGTTTCAAGCGTTTTTTCTCCTTCAGAACTCTCCAATATGGATACTATTGAGCGCATTGAGGTGCTCAAGGGTTCAGCATCTACGCTATATGGAGCCGATGCTGTCGGCGGGGTAATTAATATTATCACCCGCAAAGCTAGTAAAGATTCGAGCACTACTTCTTTATCAACAATTTTAGGTAGTGCCAACAAACGCACTTATAAAATTATGAATCAAGGTAACGCTAATGACTATTTTTGGACAGTTGCAGCTCAAAAAAATGAGTTAGGCGACTATAAAGATGGCCGTGGTAATAAAATTATCCAAGATGTAGATACAGATACTTACGATCTGAAGCTGGGCAAAAAATTTAAAGATGATTCTACTTTAACTTTTAATTACCAAAAATACAAGTCCGATTACATTCGCCCTTCAACCGGTGGGCTAAAAGCCACTACAAAAAATTTCGGCAAAAAAGATAATAATAAACTAAGTATGAGTTATCAAAATAAATTTAGCAAAAATCTTTCAAATCAAGTCTCTTTGTACCGCAATGTAAATTTCTTAAATGACAATTATTTAAATCCGGGTTCAGTCTGGTTAATGGATTTAGAAACACGCGGTTTTAGTGAACAACTTACCCATACTAGTAAAGATCATACTGTAGTTGCTGGCTTTGATTATTATCAAGATCGTGTAAATAGGTATTCTTCGACCTCTTATGGTACCACTGATGCCTACCAAGGAATTAAACTAACTAATCGGGCTTTCTATCTCCAAGACGAATGGCGCTTTGCTCAAAATTGGACATTAACTCCAGGTATTCGCTATCATAATCATTCCGAATACGGCAGTAATACCGCCAAAAGTTTGACTCTAGGCTATTTGCAAAATGAAAAAACTAATTATTATCTAAGCTTTAAAGAATTTTTTGTCGCGCCTAATCAATTTCAAATATATTCAAAATATGGCGGCAAAGGGCTAACCCCTGAAAAAGGTGATAATATTGAGTTTGGCGTAAAACATAAATTTAGCGATACTACTACCGTAAACTTTAATGCCTATGAACGCAAAGCTGATAATATGTTAGCCTTTAATAATACAACTGTAAAATATTACAATACTGGGGAAGAAAAATCTCGTGGTTGGAGTGTTGACCTCAGTCAGGAATTAAGCAAACATCTAGATTTAATGGTTGGCTATACACATACAACTACAGGGACTGAAACCGCCAAAACTTATGCCAACCGCGATGGCTATATTCCAACTGGAGCCTGGAATATCAGTTTAGACTATAACCAAGATAAATTTAATGCAGTTTTAAGTGCCAAGGGAATTTTAAATCGTCCTGGGCGTAAAGTTAACGCCACTAAAACTGCTAGTAATTTGCAAAGTTTTTGGTTATATGATCTAGCATTTAACTATAAAGCTAATAAAAATATCAATACTTTTATAAAAATTAATAATCTTTTCGATAAATTTTATACCGACCAAATGTATGACATGAATCCAGATGGCAGTTGGTACTCTGCGCAAGGACGCAATATCCAAGTAGGCGTTGAGTATAAATTCTAACTTAGGAACAATGTTGATAACGAATTGCCTTGAAAATTATTTTCAAGGCAATTTTTAGTTAACTTAGAAAAAATCGACGAAATTTTTCCACTATTATGATATAATACTTTTAATACAGAGATATTTTCAGATATTTGTAGTTGGGAGTGTGCCATTATGGATTTATATACAAAATTATTAACTAAACAAGCTAAATTATCAGTTATCGGTCTAGGATATGTAGGAATGCCTTTAGCTGTAGCATTCGACAAGAAAGATATTGCAGTAATTGGTTTTGATTTAAATTCCGAAAAAATTGATTTATACCGACAAGGACTTGATCCAACTTTTGAAGTTGGTTCTGAAGCCTTAAAACATAGCAAGATATTCTTTACAGATGCTGCAATTAGTTTGCGTGAGGCTAATTTCCATATTATTGCTGTTCCTACACCAATTAACATTGACAAAACACCTGACCTTTGTCCAGTAGAAAATGCCAGTGTTATTCTCGGCAGGAATCTATCTAAAGGCTCTGTAGTTGTGTACGAATCCACTGTTTATCCAGGAGTTACCGAAGATATATGTATTCCTATCCTTGAACGTGAATCTGGTCTAAAATGCGGGCAAGATTTTCTAGTTGGCTATTCTCCGGAACGAATTAATCCTGGTGATAAAGTAAATAGACTAGAAAACATAGTTAAAATTGTTGCTGGTCTAGATAGCTCCACCCTCGATATCGTAGCTAAAGTCTATGAACTAATTATTGAAGTTGGAGTATATCGTGCGGAAAGTGTTAAAGTTGCAGAAGCTGCTAAAGTAGTTGAAAACAGTCAGCGAGATATTAATATTGCCTTTATGAATGAATTAGCAATGGTTTTTGATAAAATGAAAATTGACACAAATGAAGTTATAAAAGCTATGAATACCAAATGGAATGCTTTGAAATTCTATCCTGGCCTAGTTGGTGGTCATTGTATCGGAATTGACCCTTATTATTTTATCTATCAAGCAGCAAAACTAGGCTATCATTCCCAAATAATTCTAGCTGGCAGAAAAATAAATGACGGGATGGGGCAATTCATTGCTGATGCTGTAATTAAAGAACTAGTCCTTGCCAATAAGAAAGTTATTCAAAGTAAAGTATATATTTTGGGAATAACCTTTAAAGAAAATTGTCCCGATATTCGTAATTCAAAAGTAACTGACGTAATCACCCGCTTACAAGAATATGGTATCAACCCAATTATTATTGACCCTTGGGCTGATGTTGATGAAACAGCTTCTGAATATGGTCTAAAACTTGATACCCTTGAAGATATTCATGACGCCGATTGTCTGATTTTTGCAGTTGCCCATCAAGAATTCAAAAATTTATCGTTAGATAAGATTGCTTCATATTTTAATTCTCAATTACCGCAAGAAGAAAAAATTATTATCGATGTAAAGAGTATATTAGATAAGTACGCGATATCCCAAAAAGGCTATCGTTATTGGAACCTTTAATTTCTATTGGAGGTCAAGATAATGCATTTATTTAAGACAAGTATTATTCGAAAAATATTTTTCGTTGCTGGCATAAATTATATTAATTTTCATAATTTATGCCAGTTTTTTCAACCTTAAAAATAAACAGTATTTTGAACAAACTAATAAAGACTCCCTTTTAAAGGATGCCAAACAAATCGCTACAGAAGTTCAATTATTCATGAACACTTACCAAATCATTGTAGAGCAAATGCAGAAAAGCCCTGATTTTGCGACAATTGCGTCTCGATTAAATGATAGAACTGCCAAATTCACCGACCCACTTTATCCTAAAATCAACAATCGCCTCCAACAAATAAGACAAAACGACAATAATATTGCTTTAGTTTATATTGGTGTCCTAAAAAGCAATGATTTAATTACTAATATCTACGAATATGCTCCCCCTGCTGATTATGTCCTTAGCGAAAGAAATTGGTATAAACAGAGTAAAAACCTCAATCGTGCTACAATTACCAGTCCTTATATCGACATTGTAACCAAAAAAGTAGTACTTACAATTTCTATTCCATTACTTAAAGATGGTATCCAAGTTGGTGTTGCAGGCTTAGACTTAATGCTCGATGATATTTATAAGATAATGTCAAATTATAAAATTGGCGATAAGGGTTACGCTGTTTTACTTAGAAAGGACGGTTCAATTATCTATCATCCCCAATATGATTTTTCTCAAAATTGGAATGAGGTAAACATTTCTGATTTACTGGAAAAAAATTCTTCCACTATTCTTTCAGGAAAAAGCGGCTTAATTGAGTATACTTATCAAGGTGAGGATAAGTATCTAGCTTATCTTCCTATCGAAAATTCAGATTTAATTGTAGCCGCCATTATTCCCGAATCCCAAGTCTATGCGCCTTTAAAAAGTTTCCTTTTTACAAATATCCTGGTTTTATTTTTAGTATTAATCCTTATTTCTATCCTCCTAGTTTACTTAGAAAAAACCATTGCTAAACCTATTGTTATTATTTCTAATGCCTTAGAAAATTTTACCAAAAATGATTTATCGATAACTTTGCCAAATGAATTGCTCTTGCGTCAAGATGAGATAGGAAATCTTGCTCGCAGTTTAAAGTTCATGTCGCAGAAAATTTCTAATCATGTTTTAGAAATTGATGAGCGCAACTTAGCTTTATCAGAAGAAATAAGTATTAGAACGATGATCCAAATACGCTTGGAAATGATTTTGAAATTACTTTCAGGAACTCGTGAAGCAATATTTATTTTAGATGAAAGCTATACTTGTTTATACAAGAACAATGCTTTTGAAGAATTAAATATTACTCCCAAAGATGACTTCGATAAAGTCAACATTATTGATAAAATTTTATCTAGCAAAGCTCACTTACTGCAAGAACTTTTAAAAACCGGACAAATTGTAAAAGAAGTTTCTTTTCAAAATAATAATGGGATAATTATTTGTTTATTTGATAGATTGTAAAATAAAATAATTGGTTTAGAAGCGCTAATTCGTTGGCAACCTAGTAATTCTAATGTTGTAATTCCACCAAATCTTTTTATCCCACTAATTGAAAAATCAAACTTAATTATACCTATCGGCGAATGGGTATTAATTACTGCTTGCAAATTTGCAATGTTTCTTTTAGAGCAAGGTTTTGAAACTCCTGTCGCAGTAAATATCTCTCGTTTGCAATTTAAAAATCCCTATATTATTACCCTCATTAACTCAGTGCTAGAGGAAACTAAATTACCCGCAAACCTTCTAGAACTAGAAATCACTGAAGGAATTTTAATGGATAATCACCAAGAATGTGAGTTAATTCTTGACGAACTTAAAGGAATGGGTGTAAAAATTGCTATTGATGACTTTGGTACGGGTTACTCTTCTCTTTCTTATCTGAAGCGCTTTGCTGTTGATAAAATTAAGATAGATCGTTCCTTTATAAAAGACATTCCTGAAAAAGACAGTGGTGTAATAGCTAAAGTAATTATCGACTTAGCTAATAACCTTAGAATTAAGGTAATTGCCGAAGGCATTGAAACTGACGCACAACTAGACTTCTTAAAAGTAAATAATTGTTTTGAAGCTCAAGGGTTTATGTTCTCTAAACCCCTAAAATCTGATAGCTTATTAGATTTTCTCAAAAAATATCAATAACAGCTTTTACGCAAGATGCCCGCCATAGATCTAAACAGATTTATGGCGAGCATCTTAATTATTTTTACTAAAATGTATCAACTGAAAAACAACACCGTATTAAGCAAAAATAATGGGATTAGCACTACTCCTGACCAAAGCATGTATCCAAAAAAGCTGGGCATTTTTATTCCATTTTCTTCAGCAATCGATTTAGTCATGAAATTAGGCGCATTGCCAATATAAGTATTGGCGCCCATAAAAACAGCCCCACAAGAAATTGCTAAAAGAACGTGTTCATTTATTATACCTAAGTCTGTTATGATACCTATAGTCTCCCCCATTTGTCCGGCAATGCTTACAAAAACAAGGTATGTAGGAGCATTGTCAAGGAAACTCGATAAAATTCCCGTAATCCAGAAAAACTGTGCAGGCGAACTTACACCGAGTTCTCCACCTCGCTCCTGGAGAATTTTTAAAGCTGGAACTATTGTGGCAAATATCCCTGCAAACAATAAGGCTACCTCTTGAACTGGATGCCAATTAAATTTATTCGCGGCTCTTATTTCTTTACTAGTAAATTTTAAAGACAATACAGCCATAAAAATAATAACAACATCACGCAACAAATTTAAATAACCAAGTTTAAATTCATGCCCTTGATAGTTCATTAAACTTATTCCCTTAGCACTATTTGCCGCTACATCAAAAAATAACGGATTATGAGCTAATGCTCCACTAAGAATGACCGCTAATAAAATACCACCCAAAAACACTAAATTATGAAGGCCGTGAATCTTTATTTTTTCGCCCACGCTCTCACTTGGACTTTCTAAGCTAAAAAATCCTTTGAAGAAATTTAAACTCGACATTTTTTTTCTTTTATAGTATAACTCTTTGTTTTCTCTGCGATAAAAAAAACTGTCTAACATAAAATAAGTTATTAATAAAAGAGTAACATTAAAAATCCAAGGTTTAAACAAATTTAAAGTCCAAAAAAAAGGTACGCCATGGAGAAATCCTAAAAACAAGGGTGGATCTCCTACTGGTGTCAACGAACCGCCAATATTACTAACTAAAAAAAGCAGAAAAATTATCGTGTGAACTTTCATTTTTCTATTAATATTTGCACTTATCAAAGGACGAATTACAAGCATTGTAGCTCCTGTTGTACCGACAATGCTTGATAAACAAGTCCCTAAAAAAATTATCAAAGAATTCGATAAAGGAGTATTTGGCAATGTTCCTGCAACATTTATCCCTCCAGCTACAACAAAAAGTCCCGCAACTAAAATAATAAACGGAATGTAGTCAACTATCATAATATGCAGAAATTCATACCAAGCTTGTTCTAACCCAAACAGCAGGCCTGAAGGAATTACAAACAGCAACGTCCAAAATAAACTAATCTTCCCCATATTGTCTTCCCACCAATGCATATTTACAATTGGACAAATTGCTATTGATAGCAAAATACCGACAAAAGGAATTATACTCCACAAAGGGAAGGAAACACTTTGAATATCACCAGCTGCGAACGAGATACTAGGTATAAAAAAAATAATACTTAATATGCCTAATACCTTTAAAATCCTGTCTTTAACAACTTTTTTAGAAAATTTCTCCATTTTTCATCCTCCACTTATTTAATTTTTTAGTTTATACTGAATTCGAAATTTATATATTCTACCTTACGTCCTATTTTTTCAGGAAAATATCTTATTTGCATATCAGTATTTTTATTTATATCCCTTTCCAGCATATCTAAAACATTAACTCTAAAATCAAAATATTTTTTATAGCTACAACCTAATAATTCTATAAGCTCTATTAAAGTAAAACGTATTTTATTCGCCCGATTTATTTCATAATAATATTTTAAAAAGATATAAATCCCACCCGAATATTGGCTTTTCATTTTCATTAATTCTTTACTATTAAGATATATCAAAATACTTTTCAATTGAAGTAAAAATGGTTTTAAATAGCAATTCAATTCGATAATAATATGTTTTTCTTGATAAACTATTGACTGCACCCAGTGTGTTTGTCTTGTTTCATTATTTTTATCTTTAAGACTTAAAACTCTACTCAATAAACGTCTACAGGCATCCTTTATTTTTTGTTGACCTTTAATTTCTTCCAGTCCACAAATTTGCAATAAATTATGATTTTCAAATTTTACAAATTTCTCATCATTGCTTTCCATTTTTAAAATTATTTGTTCAATAATTTTTTGTTCAAGCAAATCTAATTTATATTTAGCTTCTATTAATTTTAAAGATTGAGCAAAATAAGCTTTATTAAAAAAATCCAGAAATAAATTACTTTTAACAGCCAAAAAATCACGTCCTCATAATATACTAATTAAAATATAACACGAAAACTAGTTTTTTGTAAATCCTAGTTTTTTATTTTTTTTTTTTATTTTATCATTATAGTTATCTTAAACACAAATAACAGAACCATTATATTAAATAGCAGTTCTGTTATTTGTATTTATAATATTTATTCAATTAAGCACCTATTGTTTATTCCAAAAATTCCGTCTCCTCTAACTCTTCCAGTAATTGATTTGTTTCTATAACATTTAAATTTTTGTTCAATGCATGTAAAATAACACAATCCCACTGACTACGAATATATAACTCGCCTACATTAGCTAATTTTAGCAAATATTGTGTTTTAGCTATATCTAATTCTAAAGCAATAGCTAATGCTAGAACTTTCTTTCTAGATGGATTTCTGTCCCCTGAAAAAATATGATACGCATAACTTTGTTCTAAACCCGACTTTCTGATAACATGTGCTTTAGTTAGATTTTTTTCCTTTAAAATTCTATCTAAGTATTCCGAGAAATTTTCTTTTTTAAACTCTTTGTTATTTTTAGCAATAAAATGTTTTATGCAGGAAGTGTTTTTCAACTCTTGAATTAATTTATACCTATCTTTATTTTTCATATTGTTACTCCCATTTAATATTCAAATAAACTTTTCAAATAATTCATTCTGTTAAAATTCCAAAACTTCTTAGCTTTCTCCTATTAGAACAACCTTTTTTCCTTCTTATCCTTTAGAATGTACTTGTATCTCACTAAACCTCAAGGATGTGATAAAAATAGAGACTATCTTATGTATAATTTACTTATTTTTACTATGCTGCTGTTGTGTTTTATATCGAGAATTAAATCTAGAAACTTCGGAATTTAGTTCAGAAAAAATTATTCTTGCTTTATTATTAATATTTATTACCATCCCATTATTAAGCATTTTTTTTATCGAAAAATCATTTAACTATTAATACTTATATTGTATAAATAATTTTATTGGTTATGTTGTCCTATAAGAGCAATAATTAAATATTTTTACAAATAAAGATATAAAAAAACTGCCATATTCTTTTACAAAAAGTCCATATTTTTTTATTATAACAATTGTAATGTACAATATTTGTCTACTACAAAAACAAAAACTAAAAAGGTAATAAGCTTTTAATCCTATTACCTTCTTAGTTTTTTATTCATATTCCTGCTATTTTTTTCTAGAATTACCTTTTGGTTTTAGCCATTACATATTTTTATAGGTACAACTTAATATAATTTCTCGTTCTGCATTATCAATTTCTAAGGTTTCTACGCTTGCCGGACCTTCTTCAGTCAAAGTATCTACTAATAAATCTTCTAAGCCACCGTCCACATACCAGTTATATAACTTTTCTGCCATAATCTCCGAATCTTGCCCAACAAAGGTAAACGTAACTTTTTTCATAGTTAATATTCTCCTTTACATTGTATTAAGCTGGTTTTTAAAGTAATTATATCATAATGGTTTATATTCGATGAAATTTTTATTTTAAAATCAACTTCATTTGTTTTTATTAGTATAAATCAATTTAACAATTTCTAACATCATTGCACAAGATTTTTCAAAAGAATCTATTGGCAAAAACTCACTATTAGAATGAAAATTATGAGCACCGGTGAAAAAATTAGGTGTAGGTATCCCTTGAGTTGAAATGTATGAACCATCTGTTCCACCGCGCATTGCAATTGTTTTTGGTTCAATTTGCAAATTTTTCATCGCTTGGTAAATATAATCAACACAATTTTTATTTTCATCCGTAATTGCATCGCGAATATTACCATATACATCAGTTAAAGTATATTCAATTTTAGCTCGAGGATACCTTAATTTAATAAATTCTATTACTTCTTGTATGTATTTTTTTCTATTTTCATAACGTAATTTATTATGATCACGAATATTTAAAGTAACTTTGGCTAAGCTTTGATTGGACTCCATTGCTTGTACCCAAATATATCCATCAGTTCCATCAGTATTTTCAGGTGTTTCTAATCGATTGAAACAATTTATCAAGTCAACTGCTACTAAAGTTGGATTTAGAAGTACCCCCTTTGCTGACATCGGATGTGCACTTATCCCCTTTATATTAATAATTGCACTTCCAGCATTAAAAGTTTCATAAACAACTTCTCCAAGTTCACAACAATCAATTGTATAGGCAAAATCAATAGGAAGTTTTGAAAAATCAATAGTTTTTGCGCCCTTTAAACCAACTTCCTCATCTGGAACAAATACAAAATACAGCTCACCATGATAAAGCGTTTTGTCTGCTTGTAAGATCTCTAAGGTCGTAAGCATGGTAGCTATCGCTGCCTTATTATCTGCTCCTAAAACACTAGTACCATCACTGCAAATAATATCTTGTCCAATGTATTTTTTTAATTCAGGATGTTCTGCTACTCTTATGAATATTGCCTGATCTTTATTTAAGCAAATATCTTCTCCAGCATAATTTTTAATTATCTGAGGTTTTATATTGGGACTTAAATTAACATCAACTGTATCAAGATGAGCTATAAAACCAACCTTGGGTAATTCCCCTTTAAACTCTTCTGGTAAATTTGCTGGTAGTCTGCCAATTAATACTGATGTGTCACTTAAAGATAAGTCTACTAAGCCTAATTCTGCTAAATCTTTTTTTAAAACTTCAGCAAGTTCGCGTTGCCCTGGTGTACTAGGAACTTCTAATACTCCTGTCTTACTTTGACTACTAACAGCTACATAACGGAAGAATCTGTCAACTAATCTTTGTCTCATAAAAAACACTTCCTTTATAATGATATTAAATTTAGGAACATAACTTTTTAAAGATTTTTAGCGACGTGGGTATAAATAATCCGCTTGAAAACCTAATGGAATATCAAACCACCAAAATAAGTATAGCATAACTGTCAGCACAATCATTAGTGTTATTGTGTAAGGTAACATCATCGAACTTAGTGTCCCGATACCTGCTGATTTAACATATTTTTGACAATAAAGGATAAAAGGCAAACATTGGCGTTACAACGTTTACGGCCGAGTCACTAACTCTAAAAGCAACTTGAGTAAGCTCTGGGGCAATACCTACAGCCATAAGCATTGGTACAAAGATCGGAGCTAAAATCGCCCATTTAGCTGAAGCAGAAGTTATAATCAAATTTAAAAACGCAACTAGCATTATTATTCCGAAAATTGTAACTTGTGGTGGTAACGCAAGAGCTTTAAGAAATTCTGCTCCCGAAACAGCAATTAACGCGCCTATATTAGACTTGCCAAAAGCATATAAAAATTGCGCCGCAAAGAAATAAAATACAATTAGTTGAACTAACGTTTTAGCAATATCTTCCATAGCCTTGGTAAAATCACGTGGCGATTTAAAATTTCCCGAAACAATTCCGTAAACAATCACCGTACCTGCTGCTAAGACAAAAATAATTGATACTATAGATTGCATTATTGGTGCTTTAAAACTAGCAATGTTACCAGACGGATCTCTTAATAGCGAGTTTTCTGGTATAAGTGCTAACCCTAAACCTAAAAGCATCAAAAAAATAAATCCTGTGGCAATAATAAATGCTTTATTTTCTTGTGAACTAATTTCAGCGCGAGCATCATTTTCCTCAATAATATCTTTGTCTAGCGGACAAGCTTTTTTCAACCATGGCTCAACAATTTTTTCTGTTGTATACCAACAGCTAGCTATAACAAAAAACGTTGCCCCAAATGAGTAGAAATAATTGCACAAAACATTTACTTCATAACTAGGATCAATGATACGTGCCGCACTTTGAGTAAAACCTTGAATAACAGGGTCAATTGCTGAAGGAGTATAGTTTGCTGCAAATGCTCCTGCTATTCCCGCAAAAGAAGCTCCTATCCCTGCTAAGGGGTGTTTCCCGGCTGCATAAAACATTGCTGCCGCAATCGGAATAATAATTACATAACCTGAATCTGGGGCTAAATGACTCAACATCCCCACAAAGATTACTGTCGGTGTTATTAAGAACTTTGGTGTTATAGATAATAGTTTTTTTAAGCCTGTATTAATATAACCTGATCCTTCTGCAACACCAATACCTAATGTTGCAACTATCACCATTCCTAAAGGTGGAAAACTGGCATAATTATTTACCATTTTACTTAACAAATCAACCATTGCTGCCCCACTAAGCATATTTGTTATTTGAATGGTTTTCCCTGTAGCTGGATGAATATATGCGAATTGAACACATGACAAGATTGCAGATACTACGCATACCACTAAAAAAGCAATAATAAATAAAATCGTAATATCTGGTATTTTATTGCCTACGCGTTCAATAAATCCCAGTATTCCGCCTGTTGCTTTTTTTCTTTTTCTTTGATCATTATTTGGCCTCCTAATATTTTTTTAAAGCAAGTATAATTATAACACATTTATGCAACAATTGACTTGTAATTTTTCAACCCCAAATCAAAAGAAATCCTTAACATTCCTGTTAAAGATTTCTTTGCTGTAAAAGATAAATATTATAATGCAGCTCTGTATATTTTATTTATATCCTCGCTGCTTAAAGCAACATATGCAGTTTTCAAAGCCAAAGTTGCAGCTTTTTCCGACATTTCTTCGAAGTAAGTTTCAGAAACATCTAGCTCGTGCAGTTTCTCAGGCATTCCTAACGCTGAAAAAAACTGTCGAGTTTTTGCTATTGCCAATCTAGCAACGCTTTCCTTATCTAAGCCAGCATCAATATTCCAAACATTGGTGCCGTACTCATAAAATTTATCCAATGTTTCTTCTTTAAGAACATATTCCATCCAATGTGGAATAATAATCGCTAACCCTACACCATGTGTTATATCATAATAAGCTGATAATTGATGTTCAATGCTATGACATGACCATGGATCTGCTTTGCCAAGTGATAAAGAACCGTTTATTGCCCAACTAGCCGCCCACATCAAATTAGCTCGTGCTTCATAATTATTAGGAGTTTGTAAGGCAATCGGTCCATATTTTATACAAGCTTGTAATAATCCTTCACACATCTTATCTTGAATAAAACTAGCTCGATACCTACTAAAATAATTTTCTAAAACATGCGACATGATATCTACAACTCCAGCAGCAGTTTGATATCTTGAGACTGTAAAAGTATAGGTTGGATCTAAAAAAGATACTTTAGGCCGCATTAATGGATGTCGAGTACCGATTTTTTCTTTCGTTTTCATATTGGAAATAACTGCAATAGTATTCATCTCACTACCAGTTGCCGCCATTGTTACAACTGTGATAATTGGTAAGGCGTCAACTATTTTATTCGGCGCCTTGACAATATCCCATGCTTCAGCTGGATAAAAAACTGCCGTTGCAATTAATTTAGCTGTATCAATGCTCGAACCCCCGCCAACAGCTAAAATAATATCACAGTTTTTTTCACGACAAATTTTTATTCCTTCTTCAACGGTTTCAACTCTAGGATTCGGCTGAACACCAGCTAATTCCTCCCATAATAATCCTGCTGATTTCAAAAGCATAATTATTTTTTTATAAATACCATTTGCTTTGATGCTACCTCCACCATATACTATAAGCGGTTTTTTTGCACCTAGATTATTTAACTCAATTATTAGATTATCCAGTTGATTTTTACCGAAATATATTTTAGTATCAATGTCATAAATAAAATTTTGCATATTAACCTCCGTTAATTTCTTTCTAAGTTATTATAACATATTTTACATTTCTATATTTATTGATATAATAAAAGAATATAGATTTTCTTAAGGAGGGGAGTTCTTTTTGTATAATTACCAAATTAACATTCTTATATTAAGTTCCGACTCCGAAATCGAACAAACACTTACTAAATTGGCTATTGAATTTTCTTCAATTCCCATAAAATTCAATACCGCAAGAACGTATGAAACTTCCTGCTCAATAGACTACCTTATCTTAGATACTAATTTTGCTGAAGAATTAACTTTAGATTTTTCTGTAACTACAATTCCTACTATTTTCCTCATTAAGCAAGGGGCTTTGCCTCAAAAGTTAGAATTTTGCACTTCGCATATCTATAATATTTGGTTCAATTTTGCTAATTCCAAGCTATTTAAACCTCAATTTAAGACTTTCCTTGATTCTCTTAAAACCAACAGAGAGTTACATCAAACAAATACTTACTTAGATACTTTAATAAATAATATACCTAGTCTTGTCTGGTTTAAAAATCTCGCTGGAATTCATTTGAAAGTCAACGATGCTTTTTGTGATTTAGTAGGTAAGGCAAAAACTGATATTGAAGGTAAAAACCACTATTATATCTGGGATATTCCCAAAGAAGTATATGAGAGAAGTGATTACGTTTGTTTAGATACTGATTTAGTCATTATTGACTCTAAAAAACCTCAAGCATTTGATGAAAAAGTTTTTAGTAAAAAAGGAATGCGCCAATTTACTACGTATAAGGCTCCTATATTTGATGAAAAAGACAACTTGGTAGGGACTCTAGGCTGCGCCTATGATATAACTGAATTGAAAAACATCAATACAGAATTAGAATTGATTTTAAATAGCATGCCTTTTGCTGTTTTGATTGAGGACAATGAGCACCACGTACTTAGTGTCAACAAAAAATTTCGAGAAATATTCGGTATTGATCATAAAACTTTTTTAGGGAAAATATACGACTTTAATGCCCTTATCCAAGATTCTAATTTCGAAAGTCTCTTTTTTGATGCCCATAAAAATATTCATCTTTATAAAGATAATACAGAAATTATTCTTGATTTACAAACTCATCCTCTTTTTAATTTTTTTAAAGATAATATCGGTAATATACATATCTATCGTGATGTAACTTTAGAGAAAAGTTTTGAAAATCAATTGCGTCAACTAGCTTATACTGATCAGCTTACTGGGCTCTATGTTCGTCATTATCTACATGAAATAACTAATACAACAGATACTCGAAAATTAAATTTACTATATATCGACTTGGACAATTTTAAAAATGTTAATGACACCTACGGGCATTTATTCGGCGATAAAATTCTTTGTCAATTCAGCGATCTGTTAAAAACATTCTTTCCTACAGAAACGCTAGTCCGAATAGGCGGGGATGAGTTTGTCGTAATTTTAGATGAAACATTCACTCAAGAAACAATTAAGGCTCGTGCTGATTTTTTTCTCCATGAAGTAACAAAAATCTTTGCGCCTTTTGAACCAACAAGGTGCTTATCAGCTAGTATAGGGATTGCTTTTAGTAATTCTAATAATTACTGTATTGATGTAGTTTTGAAAAAAAGCGACCAAGCCCTTTATAAAGCTAAAAAACAAGGTAAAAATTGCTATGCAATTTATGGTGAAAATAACAAATAAGAAACAAAACCTTCTAATTGCTAGATGCAACTCGAAGGTTTTGTTTTTTATTATTTTTCTATTGTATTTGTCCACATCTCAAAGCGATTTCGACCTTTACTTTTAGCTAAGTACAAAGCTTCATCTGCTCTTCTTATTAATAGAGTTACATTATTTTGTATATCAAAACTATTTAGTGCTATACCTAAAGAAATTGTCACAAATATTTCCTTGTTCTGATACTCTATTTTTGTTCCTTGAATTTCACTTCTTAAGCGTTCCGCTAATTTTTCAGCGCCGACACGATTAGAATTATTAGCGAAAATCAAAAATTCTTCGCCGCCCCAGCGTGCCACTATATCCCCTACTCTAATTGTTTCTTGAAGTTTTTGAGATATTACTTTCAAACCCATATCACCTACATCATGGCCATAGGTGTCATTTACTTTTTTAAAAAAATCTACATCTATTAATAATACCGCTAAACTGTTATCTTTGAATTTTTCATTTGAAACATACTCTTCTAATTTTGCCAACATAAATCGTCTATTATATAAACCTGTTAAAAAGTCTAATTGTGCCGCGATTTCTATTTCCGCTTTTGCTGTATTAAGCTCTGTATTGGCTTTTTCTAGTTCTAAAGTCCGTTCCCGCACCTTAGATTCTAGATTATTAATCAACAAACAGATTTCTTCAGCCATATTATTAAACGCACATGCTAATTTACCAACTTCATCTGTTTTGCGAATTTTTGCTCTTTGCGTAAGATCACAATGAGAAAAATTTTCAGAAATATCCATCAAATAGTATACTGGTTGTAGTGAGTGCTTGATACTTCGAGTCCAAATGCTAATTGCTACAAAAACAATCAAAGCCGTAAGTATACTAGCGTAAAACATGCTTGAATAAATGTATTTAATATAAGGCGATTCGGGAATTAAAGTTATTATTAACCAGTTTAGACCTTGATAAGAAAAAGGCATTATTTTAAAGTTTAACTTATCTCCAGCTATGTCGAGCAAAGAATATTGTATCCCTTGTTCCTTATAGTCACGGTAGGCCCTAATACTAAAATCTGAGAAATATTTATTCTTCTAAAGTTACCTTGTTCATTTTTTGAAAAATTAACTTTTTTTACAGAATTAGCAACTAGTTCATCAGAATCACTTTCTACGATATAAGCTATTGCACCTATATCTTGAGAAATTTTCTCTAGATATTCACTAATTTTTGACAAAGCTATGTGTGCACCAAAAACACCTTGTAATTGCCCCGCGGGGGAATAAACCGGATAAGCAGCAGTCAATGCTAAGTCTTCTAATACAAAGTGTTTGTAAATATTAGAAAAAGTTGTCATCTTTTTTAGTTTAGCTTTCTGATACCAATCTCGACTCCGCGGATCAAATTTACCTAAGGTAAAACTTAATTTCTGAACCTCCAGTTTATCATCTAAATTAAAATATTGTGAATGCCCCTGGGTACTAGCGTCTACAAGTATATACTGAATTTTGTTTTCAGCAACACGTCTAGCACCAAAATATTCTCCAGTTCCTGTCCCATAGCTAACGCTGTATATATTGGTATCCGCGGCAAGCAAGATATTCGGGAAAAATTTCTGTCGCTCCAATTTATCATTAATTTGAATAAGATTATTTTCAATTAAACTTTGACTAATTCGATTAATTGACATAGGTTTTTGAATATAGTACTCTACAGCAAATTCAATATTCTTGCTAGATTCTTCCTGCAACTTATAAATTGTTTCATTTATCGACATTCGCCAATTATAAAAAACAACTATTCCAATACAGATAATAGTAAGCAATGTAGAAATGGTAAACTGAATGCGGATTCTGTTCATTATTGATGTTTCTGTTAATAATAACTTCATTTACATCACTCCATTTTAATTGACTGTCTGGCTACATTTTGCCTAAATCCAAATTGGAAAGGCGCTGCTTAATTTCACAAGAAATATATTACATAACAATTGTACTATATTCACTACCTTTATGTGCAAATATTTTTAATTTTTTTATATTTCACACACTCATTACTAATGTTAAAATATCAAATTTTTCATTTAAGAAATTTTAAAAACACTCACAGCCATACGTAAGTCTTCTGCTAATTTAGCCAACGCTTGACTCGCTGCCGCAATCTCTTCAACTGAAGCTGATTGTTCTTCAGTAGCTGCCGAAACATTTTGTGTAGCACTTACAGATTTTTTACTCGTTTCATCTATATCATTGACTGCGCCTACAATTTGTTCACTACCACCAGCCATCTGTTGCATTACCGCTGATATTTCTTGAACTTGTTTCGACACTAGCTGAATATTTTTTTCAATTTCTTTAAAAGCTGCACCGGCATTAATGACCACTTCCGAACCTACTTGGACTTCTCTAGTCCCATCGTCCATAGCTAATACCGCTTGTTTAGTATCATTTTGAATACCACCAATTAATTCTGCTATTTGTTTCGCCGCTTCTTGTGATTGTTCCGCTAATTTTCGAACTTCTTCGGCAACCACTGCAAATCCTCGTCCCTGTTCACCAGCTCGAGCAGCTTCGATTGCCGCATTAAGCGCCAGTAAATTAGTTTGACCAGCTATTCCTGCAATAGTATCCACAATTTGGCCTATTTCTTTTGAACGTTCACCCAAGGTACTTACCATTTGCGCTGAAATACCCACCGCAACTTCTATTTGATGCATTTGCTTAACTGCATTTTCAATCGCACCGCCACCATTATGTGCTGCATCTGCAGTTTTGTTAGATAAAACTGCTACTTCATTGGCATTTGCAGCAACTTGTTGCACACTTGCGGACAATTGTTCTACAACAACAGAAGTATTATCTATCGCCTCCATTTGCGTAGCTGTCCCTTGGGCAATATTATCAATAGCACCAGCAATTTGGTTAGCTGCTAAAGCAGACTGATTTGCACTGGCAGTCAATTCTTCAGACGAAGCGCTAACATACTCTGCAGATTTAGCAACTTCTTTAATTAAATTTCTTAAATTATCTTTCATTTGCGAAAAAGCTCTAGCCATCTGCCCCATTTCATCAGTAGCTGTTGTTGTTACATCTTCACTAGTTATTTCCCCATTAGCAATTTGATGTGCTGCTTTAACCAGTTGTTGTGCAATAGTTGAGATGCCACGGCTAATTACAAAACTCACAGCAATTGCAATTGCAAAAATAAGTAAGTTTATAGTTAATATTGTGTTTTGCACACTTGAAACTTCATCTGCAATTTTCTTTTGTTCATTGGCAACAAAAACTTTAATCATTTCTACTAATTCTTTTGTCCCATCAGCTGCAATATCGTAAGGTTTAGCCCCTTGTACAATAAAGCTATTTAGTTGCACTTGATCTCCTGCCACTTGTGCAGCCATAGCTTTTACTGCAAAATCTTCATAAGTAGCTTTGTTATCTTTTATCTTTTTAATTAAAGTTTGGGCTTTCTCTGTTACAAACATTTTTTCCATTTTAGTTATTTTTTGATCTGAAGTTATTTTTAACTTTTCAAACTTATCCTTAGCTGCCAGATCTTTAGTTAAATTAAAGCGTCTTACAGTAGCAGCCTCTTCGGCAATCTCTGTGGCCAATTCTTCTGATAGAACAATTTTTTCAATATTTAGATTCATTACGTTTTGATAATCTTTACTAATGTCATCCGTCTTTAAATAAGTATACGCACTCATTATAGCTGTAACTAAAATAACAAAAATAAATCCACCCATAATTTTTTTCCCAACTGTCATTTTCATTGCATCATTTCCCTCATTTCTTTTTAAATTGCGCTCAGAACCACTTTTTTCTGAACAAAAATTGCTATAATTTATAGCAGTTTTGCCTAATAATTTGCCTAAATATTTTTGCACATCACTTTAATTAAATTTCCAGTTTTGTGCCACATCTATTAGAATTAGTAAGCGGCCTTAGGCTTTTAGCCAAAGATCAGGAATGATGCCTGCTGTTTAATAAAACTTCTTATTATTTACTTTTCAAAAAACCAAGGTCTTTTTTACCTATATAGCATAAAAAATTCAGCCGCTAATCTATATACTATATATTGTGGGCACAATAAAAAGATATACGCAAACAAAAGCCTGCCTATATCTAAACTATACCGCAAAATGTTACCCTGTTCCTTATTATTCTTTTAAAATTTAAATTTTAATTAAACAGGCTAAAATCCTAATTAGCTATGACTAATTACCTATCAATGTTTGAATTATACCACAACTAATATTATTAATATATCTTTTTTGTGATTTTTTATTAAATTCTTTAAAAATCTAAGCTTAGTCTCTTAACAATTAGGTTTTAATAGACCACCATAAATAAATCTTTCTTATATTTAAACTTGAGTAAAACTTATCCAATCCAAAATTTAATGTTATAATTAAAAACATAATAAACACTGAAAAGAGGTCGTATTTTGAAAAAACTAATTATAGCCGAAAAACCTTCTGTTGCACGTAATATTGCAGAAGCTGTGGGCGCAACTCTTCGTAAAGATGGGTATATAGAGGGCAATAATTATGTAATAAGTTGGGCTTTTGGACATCTGTTGCAATTGTATGATGTTAAAGATTATGAGCCAAACTTAACTAGTTGGCGTTTAGAATACTTCCCCTATATTCCAGAGGTTTTTAAATATAAAATTAAAAGCTCTAATAATAATAAAGACCAATGTGATAGTGGTGCACAAAAACAGCTAATGATTATTAATAATTTGATTGCCCGAAAAGATATTATTAGTATTATTGCCGCAACTGATGATGACAGAGAGGGGCAAATAATTTTTGACGAACTAATTTTATATTTAAAAACAGATAAACCTGTAGAAAGACTACTTCTAACGGAATGGACCAGTAATGAAGTTCTACGTGGTCTAAATTGTTTAAAACCTAATAGCGAAATGCAAAATTTGCAAGATGCTGGCTTAGGCCGTCAATGGGCTGATTGGTTAATCGGGATAAATCTTACAGCAGTAGCTACAGTTAAATATCAAGCAGATAAAAATATAAAAATGCTCAATATTGGGCGAGTTTTATTGCCCACTTTGAAAATTATTTATGATCGAGATAAAGAAATTGTCAATTTTAAGGAATCTAGATACTACAAGTTATTAGTTGATTTGCAAACTTCCAATAATACAAGCTTTGAAGCTGTTTACTATGAAAATAATAGTGAAAAATTTGAAACTAAAGAATTCTTGGAAGATTTATGTTCTAAAATTATAAACCAAAGAGCAACTATAATCACGAAATCGGTTGAGCGAAAAAAAGAATACCCGCCCTACCTTTTTAACCTTTCTAATTTGCAGGGTACCATAACTAGTAAATATAAGGATTGGACTTCTGATAAAGTTCTCAAGGTTGCTCAGGATTTATATGAAAAAAAAGCTATAACTTACCCACGTACTGCTAGTCAAGTTTTAGATGATAGTTTAATTGAAAAAACTAAAAAAGTTTTAGAAACGCATAAAAAAAATCATCCCCTAGCCACAGAAATTGTTTTTCACACCCATAAAAGAGTTTTCGATAGTAGCAAAGTTGAAAGTCACTCTGCTATTATTCCTACTTATATTTCGCCTAACAACCTAAGTAAAGATGAAATTATTGTGTATCAGGAAATAAAAAATCGTTTTCTTGCACAATTTATGCCTCTTGCAGAAAACGAAGAAACTATCTTAACTATCCAGCTATTAGATAACCCGCTACCTGGAATTTTGACCAGCAAAGGCAAGGTTCAATTGGTAGAAGGTTGGAAAAAGATTGAAAAAATAACCGCAAAAGAAGTTTTATTGCCGCAAGTAATGGAAAATGAAATAGTTGAAGTAGAAAATACCAGAATCACTGAAGTCAAGAGGAAGGCTCCCAAGGCACACACTGAAAAGACTTTGCTAAGAGTTATGGAAACTTGTGGTAAAAGTTATGAACAGGATGAAGCCGAAGAAATGATGCTCTCTATTTTAAGTGGGTTCAGTATCGGTACACCAGCAACTCGAGCAGAAACAATCAAAAAACTTAAAGACGTCGGTTATATTAAAGCCAAAGGTAAAAACTTAGTTTGTACTGAACTCGGAACAATGCTAGTGGAAAAATTTCCAGTTCCCGAGCTCTTCGATTTAGAATATACTGGTAAATTAGAAAAAACACTTGCAGATATTGAAAGACAAAAATTTTCAAAAATCAATTTTATTACAATGATTACTAATTTTGTTCAAATGTCGGTAGAAAAAATTAAAACCACCCCTACTTTTGGTGCTATAATCAATATTAGTCCTGATTCGATAGTTCTAGGGTTATGCCCAGAATGCAACAACCCAATTATTGAAACTGCTCAGAGTTTTAGTTGCAGCAATTGGAAAAATGGTTGTAAGTTTACTATTTGGAAAAATGACAAATATATAAATGGATTTGGTAAGCAAATATCTCCAGAAATGATTAAATTACTTTTAGAAAATGGGCGAGTTGGTTTTCGTGGCTTAAAAAGTAAAAAAGGGCATATTTTCTCAGCCTATTTTTATTATGTTAAAGATCAAACAAATAACCGCTACAATTGGAAAATCGAATTTATTGAAAGTTAGTATGAAAAAACACTCTAATTGTTTTGCATTATCTCATTTTGAAAACAATTAGAGTGTTTTCTTTATTATTTTTTAGATTTTTTATCGCAATTGAACTATTTGCTGCAATATTTTCAACCCTTTTTCAAGTTGTAACAATGAACTAGTTCCAGATAAAGCTACCCGTAAAAATTGTTGCTCACTTTTTCTTGATGATAAAAATATGCTCGAATGAAAAACACGAATACCATTTCGTAAAAACAAATTTTCCAGCTCACCTATATTATCATAATTTGCAATTGGTAACCATCTAAAAAAACTAAGTTGAGCTTGCTGTTCATTTGGCAATGAAAAATACTTAAAAAACAAGCAATTCGCTTCTCTAGCTAAGTTTTTTTTCGCTAAAACTATTTTTCCAGCTTCACCTGTTAAAATTAACTGTGTTATTATTTCTGCTGTAAATGAAGACGTTTTCACATTTGAGTTGAAGATAGCTTGAAAAATTTTATCTGCTATTTTTTTTGGAAAAACAATATATGCAACCCTAAGCCCTGAACAAATTGACTTGGAAGTGCCACATATATATACAGTAGTTTCTGGTAATCTTGTGAAAAACGCTGGATTCTCCAGGTGTTCTCGCCGTTCAAAAAGAAAAGAGTAACTATCATCTTCAATAACTACTAAATTGTTTTTTTTTATAACCGCACACAAATCTTTTCTACGCTGATTACTTATTACTATAGTCGTGGGGTTTGCGCATGAAGGCATAAAAAATGCCCCTTTTATGTTTTGCAATTCACATTGATTATCCAGCTGTTCTGCTAACATTCCCTCATCATCACCTGGAATAGCAACTAATTGAATATGTAGTAGTTTGGCCAATTCAATAAAATTAGGATATGTGTAGATATCAACTGCAATCTTGCTGCCTGGTTCAAATAAGGCCAACAGCGTGATCAACAACGCATTTTGAGCCCCCGATACTATTGCCATAGTATCAATTGTAGCTTCTATACCAAATTCTCGCATCCAAGAAATTCCTGCTAATTTTTGATGTCGCATACCCGTTGGTTCATTATAGTTTAGTAGCTCAGGCAAATAGCGATTTTTAAGCAAATTAGGCAGTTGTGACGCTATAAGTTCATTACACTCTTCAAAAGACGCAACAAAGGCTAAATCTATACTATTTCCAGTGTAATTGTCCGCAGAAATTGTTACTGTACGAGCTGCATTTGGCGAAACAAAAGTCCCACTTCCTCGAATAGTATAAATAACACCTCTTAACTCACAATTTTTATAGGCACGTGTTATTGTCGTAAAATTCAAATCTAAAAAATCTGCCAATTCTCTTTGGGGCGGTAATTTAGTATTTGGTAATAATATTCCTAATGCAATATCGTGGCTTAGGGCTTCTGCAATCGCTAAATAGTAGGGTTTTTTTAACCGAGATTTTTCTGGTTTCCAAGACATTGGGTAATTTTCAAAAGAGTTTATTGGCATAATTCACCTTCTAAATTGTAATACATACAATTTTATCATTGATTATATGTATTCGCAATGGTAAAATTGTCATCAAATTAAGCATTGTCGATTTTTTATAAATATATAGGAGTGATTATGCGCAAATGAATATTTTATTTAGAAATTTTTCTACTTCTGAGAAAGCCGCCTTTAAATTAGCTTTTATCAACACAGTTCCTATTTTTGCAGGCTTCTTATTTCTTGGAATGGCCTATGGTATTTACATGACTTCAGCAGGTTTCAACCCGCTATATCCTGCTTTAATGTCAACTTTGATTTTTGCTGGTTCAATGGAATTTTTAACTGTCAACCTTTTGTTAAGCACCTTTGATCCTCTTGGGGCTTTTTTACTTACCCTAATGGTTAATGCTCGCCATTTATTTTACGGACTAGCAATGCTTGAACCCTATAACAGACTTAACGGTTGGCGAAAATCTTATCTTATTTTTGGAATGTGTGATGAGTCTTTTTCTATTAACTATACATCAAATATTTCTAGCAAAACGGATAAAAATTCTTATATGCTTTATGTTACTATTTTAAATCACTTTTATTGGTTTCTAGGCTCTGCATTAGGCGGTTTTCTGGGCTCATTTTTCACACTTCAAATTCCTGGACTTTCTTTTGTTATGACTGCACTTTTTATAGTTATTTTTATTGAACAACTCTTAACCGAAAAAAAATATCTTAGTTCAATGATCGGCATTATCTTTCCCATAATTTGTATAATCTTTTGGGGAGTAAATAATTTTATGCTTCCAGCAATGCTTATAATGGTGCTTGTTCTTACTCTTATTAAAAATAAAATTCCCCCTAAAGAGGTGATTTGCAATGACTTTTATTGAAGAACTTTTCACCATAGTTGCAGTGATTTCAGGCACAATGTTAACTAGATTTTTACCTTTTTTATTTTTCCCCGCGGGCAAACAAATTCCTGGTTATCTACAATATCTGGGTCATCAATTGCCGGCAGCTGTTTTGGGAATGTTGGTTATTTATTGCCTGAAAGATTTAAACTTTACTAGCTCTAACCACGCCTTACCAGAAATATCTTCTACAATAATTATAATTCTAATTCATTTAAAATTTAGACATATGCTATTTTCAATAGCTACTGGCACTATCTTTTATATCTTAGTCCAAAATAAATTTATATTCTAAAAGTTAAAACTGGAACTTATCTCTAATTGGAGATAAGTTCCAGTTTTTATTCATCAGCAAATAAATTTAAGTAAAATTCACGAATCTCCTTTTCATGGATTGGTTTTTTCAAAAAATATCCTTGGAAAAAGTCAATTCGCAATTTATTTAAAATTTCTATCTGTTCTTGAGTTTCTATGCCTTCTGCGACAATATCCAAACCCAGTTTTTTAGATAAACTCACTATTCCTTCAAACATATCCTGTGTTCTGTTATTATTTGCAATATCTGCAACTAAGGAACGATCAATTTTAATCGTATCTATTGGTAAATGATGTAAATATGATAAAGAAGAATACCCCGTACCAAAATCATCCAGCGCAACCCTAATACCCAAAGCTCTAATTTCATTTAATACAGCTATAGCTTCTCCGTAAGAATCAATAACCGCACTTTCCGTTATTTCGAGTTCTAACTGCGCTGGCTGTACAATACAACTTTCTAGCTCCTTGGCTACAAACTTAGCAAAATTAAATTCTTTTAGTTGCAAGGCCGAAATATTAACGGACATAATCAAAGATTTATCAGATTTTTCAAGATTTATTTCTGCAAGTTTTGCAATAGCTGTTTTTAAAACCCAACTACCAATTTCTAAAATCCGCCCTGTTTCCTCAGCAATCGGGATAAATTCTGCTGGTGAAACCAGCCCTAGTTTAGCAGACTGCCAACGTAACAAAGCTTCAAATCCTCGTAATTCTTTCGTCTCCCTCAAATATAACGGCTGATAGTTCAAAAACAACTCATTAAACAGTTGCGGATTTTTTAATGCCTCTTCTAGCTCATTTTTGCGACGTAACTTAGCCATCATATTATGGTGATAAAATTTAAAATTATTTTTCCCTTGATATTTTGCTTGATACATAGCTAAATCTGCATATTTCAACAATTCATCAACACTTTTACTATCATCAGGAAATATTGCTACGCCAATGCTTGCCTCAAAAGAAAAATTATACTCTTCAACTTTAGTCGGTTCTGCTAATAGCCCCTTTAAATTTTCTAACCAAGTTATGCCCTTAGTCTTGTTCCAATCTTTACATAAAAAAACAAATTCATCACCACCAAAACGAGCCAAACAAATCTTTTCAGTGGTTACCTTTTGTAGTTTGACGGCTAATTCTCTAAGAACCTGATCGCCTATCCAATGTCCATAGGTATCATTTATACCTTTAAAGTTATCCAAATCTAAAAAAACTAAAGCAAATTGTTCTGTATTTTTTGTACTAGTAGCTTCATTGAGCCACTGAATAAAGCAAAATCGATTGGCCAAACCTGTTAATGTATCCAAACGAACCATTTCATTAAGCCTAGCATCACGTTCCTGTAAACAGGCTGCCATATAGTTAAAGGAATCCGCCATTTGGTTTAATTCCAAAAAGCTACTTTTCTCTGCTCTAATTTGAAACCTTCCATTTGCAATTTCGGAAAAACGCTGGTTAAGACTAAGAAAAGCACTTACAATTTGATCCATTTTTTTACGAGTAAAGATAAAAACACCTACAACAATCATGGTTGTAATAATTAAAAATAAAAGCTGGATTTTATAAAGGATTGCAAAAGCTACGTCATAATCTTGAGAAACAATAATTGCCCATTTTGTTTCCGGAACTCTTTTCATATTAGCTATATAGCGTTTTCCGGAAACTTCAGCTATATATTCCTTTTGAAAAGCTTCTGATTTATCTTGTAAGTCAGAGAAAACACTAGACTTTTTACGCTGATTAATACTTTCTTGAGCCAAATTAGTTATAAAAACTCCTTTTGCATCAGTGATATCCAAAAAAGGCTCTATAATATATGTTGTGGTGTGTGGAAAATTTCTGCATATCACAACATATTTTTTATAAAAAAATATGTTGTGATATTGAAAAATCCTTTATGATAAAGTTGCGAAACAAATCAAAGGAGGATTTTCAAATCATGCTCAGTACAGATAATTATACACAAAAATTACTCGGACTGGAAGATGTCATTATAACAAAAGTTCAAAGAAATTTAAATGAAACTTTAATTTTCATAGAATTGCCTAAAAAGCCACATATCTGCCCTTATTGTGCTTCAATAACTACTAGAATTAACAATTATAGATTCCAAAAAATTAAGGATTTGCCTGCATTTATGCAAAAAACCTATCTGCTTTTAAGAAAACGTCGCTATTTTTGTTCTTCTTGCAATAAAGCTTTTTATGAAAACAATAATTTTATAACAAAATATCAGCGCATGACTGATAGATTCACACAACACATCATATCTAAGTTAGCCGAAATGCGCTCTTATACAAGTATTGCTTCTGAATTAGGTTGCTCAAATACTACTGTTATACGTAAGGCAAATTTAATTAGTTATCCTAAAGCCCAACTACCTAAAGTCCTTGCTATTGACGAATTCAAAGGAAATACAGATCATGAAAAATATCAGTGTATTATTACGGACGTTGCCAAAAAACAAACTCTTGATATTTTGCACAATAGAAAAGTTGAAGATTTATATCAATATTTTATGAGTTTCTCAAAAGCAGAGCGAGATAAAGTTGCTTATATTGTCATGGATATGAGCACTTTATTTAGACGTTTAGCTAAAACTTGTTTTCCTAATAAGAATTGTTTCATAATGCTATTAGTAGCAAAGATATTTTAAAAAACCTTTTAATCTGGTACGAAAAAGCTAAACAGTCAGGAATTGATAAATTTAGTAAACTTGTCGATACCATTTATTCTTGGAAAAACGAAATTATTGCTGCTTTAAATACTAGCTTCACTAATGGTTATACTGAAGGTTGTAACAATAGTGCTAAAGTACTAACACGTGTTTCTTTTAGTCTTAAAAATTTCAATCGTTTCCGCAATAGATTATTATTCATTGCTTCTTCAAAAAGTTAAAACTGGATTAAGAACTTTTTCATTCTCAATCCAGTCTAAATATGCTTCTTTATTATTCACACAAAAACATCTGACATAGAACAAAATATCTTTGAGATTTATTTTTACCCTCGTCTGCACCCACTCTGCACCCAATGATACACGGCTTTTTGCACCCACCCAATAAAAAAAGCCTGTACATTCGCAGTACAGGCTGTAATATCATGGTGTCCCAGGAGAGATTCGAACTCCCGACCCACGGCTTAGAAGGCCGTTGCTCTATCCAACTGAGCTACTGGGACTCGAAGAAAAAAAATGGAGCGGGTGATGGGGATCGAACCCACGCAGCTAGCTTGGAAGGCTAGAACTCTACCATTGAGCTACACCCGCTTATGTAATTACTGGTCGGAGCGGCAGGATTTGAACCTGCGACCCCCTGTTCCCAAGACAGGTGCTCTACCAAGCTGAGCCACGCCCCGAATCACATATGTAATTATATATCTTTAGTTAAACTTTGTCAATACTTTTTTATGCAGACACTATTTATTTTATACACTTTATTTCTCAACTAACAAGATATTAAATCTGAGCTTTATTTACTTTAATTTTAAAACTATAAAAACGTAGAATGCAATTATTTTATAATTGTATTCTACGTTTAAGTTAACTAATCTTGTTTGTATTTTTCAATACCTTGTTTATAAAAATCATTTCCTTGAGAATCTATTACGACAATCGCAGGAAAATCTTCCACCGTCAATTTAGCTAAAGCTTCTGCCCCTAAATCATCATAAGCCAATACCTCATATGATTTTATCGTTTTTGCAATAACAGCTGCTGCACCACCAATTGCAGCAAAATATACAGCACCATGTTTTTTCATTGCCTCAACAACTTCCGCAGAACGTAGGCCCTTACCTATCATCCCCGCCAAGCCTTGCTCAATCAAAACTGGCGCATATTTATCCATTCTGCCACTTGTTGTTGGTCCAGCCGAACCAATAACTTGACCTGGCTTCGCTGGTGTAGGCCCTACATAATAAATAATTTGACCAGTTACGTCTATAGGCAACCCTTGCCCAGCTTCTAGGGCTTCTACCATACGTTTGTGAGCAGCATCACGTGAAGTATAGATAGTGCCAGTAATTCTCACACTATCACCAGCTTTTAAGGAACGTACTGTTTCTTTGTCCATTGGGGCTGTAATTTTTTTAATTGTATTTTCCATAATTATTAACCCTCCTATATCTCTACATGTGCATGTCTAGATGCATGACAGTTGATGTTCACTGCTACAGGCATGCCCGCAATATGTGTTGGGTAGTATTCTATATGTACTGCTAAAGCTGTATTTCTCCCCCCTAAACCTTGAGGACCAATACCACTAGCATTAACTTTTGCCAAAATTTCTTTTTCTAACTGCGCATATTTTTCATCGGAATTACTTTTCCCTAATGGTCTTATCAAAGACTCTTTCGCCAACATTGTCGCTTTTTCCATAGTACCGCCAATACCTACGCCAACTACAATCGGCGGACAGGGATTAGGTCCAGCTTTTTTAACTGTTTCCACTACAAAATCTATAACCCCTTCGACGCCTTCAGATGGTTTGCACATTTTTAGTGCCCCCATATTTTCACTGCCAAAACCTTTTGGGGCTAAAGTTATATCAATTTTATCTCCTGGCACAATTTGCAAATGTACCACTGCTGGAGTATTGTCTTTTGTATTAATTCTTGCAAATACTGGATCATTTACTACTGATTTACGCAAATAACCTTTCGTATAACCACTAGCAACTCCAGCATTAATTGCCTGATAAATATCGCCACCAATAACATGAACATCTTGTCCAAGTTTAACAAAAATTACGGCCATTCCAGTATCTTGACAGATTGGCACATCATTTTCCTTTGCTAAAACTGCATTTTCTACAATTGTTTCAATAATTTCTTTTCCTAGAGGAGATTCTTCCGTCACCGCTGCTTTTTTAAGACCACATAAAACATCTTCAGTTAAATAATAACTTGCATCTATCGATAATTTTTCTACCGCTTTAGTTATTTCACTTGCTAAAATTTCACGCATATCTTTTCACCTCATATTTTATCTTCTAAATTAACGCACAAGACGGCCTAAGCCGTCTTTGCGCTTGTTTCTATTATCTTATCTGCCGATTCTTTTTGCAGCGTTTGCTCTTACTACTTCTGGATCTACATTTACGCGCGCATAACCTGTTTCAATAGCAACTTTTGCTACTGCAGCCGCTACAGCTGGAGCAACACGAGGATCAAAGGCATCTGGCAACACAAAGTCTTCTTTTAAATCTTCATCTGCTATCAAGTTGGTAATTGCCATTACTGCCGCAACTTTCATTTCTTCAGTAATTCTAGTTGCCCGCACATCAATTGCCCCCCGGAATACGCCTGGGAATACAATTACATTGTTTATTTGATTTGGTGCATCAGAACGGCCAGTTCCAGCAACTCTGATTCCTGCTTCTTTAGCAAGTTCATAGCTTACTTCTGGCACAGGATTAGCACACGCAAATACAATTGCATCAGTATTCATTGTTTCTAAAATTTCTTTAGTGAATACATTAGGTGCAGATACGCCTACCAATACATCTGCCCCTTTAGCAGCATCCGCTAGATTGCCTTTGAATTTAGCTTTATTTGTAGTTTTAGCCAACTCTTGCTGTACACGATTTAATTGAACATCAATTCCTTCATATAAGGTTCCGAACATATCAACCATCGTTACATTTTCCGCACCCATATTTACAAAAAGCTTACCGATTGCTGTTCCAGCAGCTCCACAACCATTTACAACTATTTTTGCTGTTTTAATATCTTTTTTAACTAATCTTAAACCACCCATGACTCCAGCTAATACTGCTATTGCCGTACCATGTTGGTCATCATGAAAAACAGGAATGTCCATAATTTCTTTTAATTTATCTTCAATATCATAACACTTAGGTGAAGATATATCCTCTAAGTTAATTCCAGAATAGTTTGGTTGCAATAATCTTACGGTACGAATAAATTCATCAGGGTCTTTAGTGTCTAAGCAAATTGGCACAGCATCAACATCGCCAAAAGTTTTAAATAGAACTGCTTTTCCTTCCATTACTGGCATCGCTGCTTCTGGGCCTATATCACCTAATCCAAGTACGCGAGTACCATCAGTTACTACTGCAATCATGTTCCCACGGCAAGTATAGTCAAAAGAAAGATTTTTATCTTCTTTGATATCTTTACATGGTTCGGCTACACCTGGAGTGTAGGCAAGACTTAAATCATATCTATTATTCATTGGAACCTTACTACATACGGCTAATTTACCATTATTATCTTTGTGCATTTTTAATGTTTCTTCTCTTAAAGTCATTCTTAAATTCCCCCAATACTATATATATTTACTACCTTATCATTGTATTGAAAAAATAGAATAATTGCAAGAGGCTAAATTGCTTCAAAGAGGTATTTCTCAATTTATTTTGTATACATTTTGTCAATTAATATTTTTTATTTATATTTTTGTAAATATTCCCAAGTGCTTTTCGGCACTAATGTTTTTAATTTAGCAAATTCTTTTTTTTCTAAAAAATCACGCACTTTTGAAGCACTAATATATCCAAGCGTTTCGACTTCTTTGCGAGAAACGATTTTTACCACGACATTATTTTTAGGTAAAATTTCCTGTAAAACCTTATTGTAATGATTTGTAATCGGGCAATATGGTTCTTCGCCAACATATCTAATGTTTATCTTTAGACAAGGTGCAATTTTCTCTGCGAACAATGTCGCATCTAGTCTCGTTTGAGCCTCAATAGTTTCCATGCCTTTAGTAAAATATGCTGGAAAAGTTTTGGAAGACACAACATATTTACCACTTGGAATTACCCATACATTATTTAAGTGAGCAGTTCCTTGTCTTACCAATTCAATTCTTTCACTAAAAGAAAATTTAGCCTTGTCCTCTTCTACAACCATTACTATTACTACGTCATTTTCGCGACTTGCCAATTCTACTAAATACAGATGCCCTAAAGTAAAAGGATTAGCATTCATCACAATACCTGCTCTTGATCCTTTAGGTAATATTTGTGCAAATTCAGTCATTTTCACCAAAAAATTAGTTAGATTATTTTCGTCAATACTATATTCAAGCATACTTGCTTGTTCTACTCTTGCTAACAATTTAAACCCCAGATTTTCAAAAAGTTGTATATTACTGGTTTTCGTAAAAACACTTACTGAATATATTTTTTGAGCAAATAAATAATCTAACAAGTGTTGCACCAATTTAGCTAATAATCCTTCGCCTTGATACTGATCTTCTATTGCCAAATTTCTAATAATATTTTCTTTTGTGGAGCCTACCCCAATTAATTTTTCTTCTAAATATAGTCCTACCGTATAATCGACGGTTTCGTCAAAACTCAAAGAAAATTTTTGCAAAAAATTTTCAACTGCTTTTTTTTCATAGTTTTTTTTAGTATTAAGTGTAATCAATTGACAGTTTAGCATAATATCTCCACCTTTATAACAATGACGGACGGAATTATCCGTCCGTCATTTATTAAATTGTGTAACTCAATCCGTATAGAGGTTCATCTTCACTTCCAACTAATCCAACCAATAAATAAGTCTTGCTCTTGTCATCATAAATAAAGTCCTTAGAAAGTCTAAAGTTTTCAATCTCACTAGTATTTTTCACATGTAATCTGGGACCAGTACAAATACTAACATTATTCCCTATTTTTATATGTGAATCATCTACATAAGAAATTCCTAAACCTTCTTGCATATATTTTTTAACCTTTTCTTCTAGTTCCCGCAAATTTATCTCAGGCTTTTCTTTTAACTCTAACACAAATCCCTTGCGCACATCACGATGTCCATATTCTAAATCAATATTATATTCGATGCGGAGCACTTCCTCTGTAACATCTTCAGCAGAATGTGCCATTTTGCGGTATTTCAAATTCTTTTTAACTAGACTCGCCAGCAAATTAGGATCCGGACCAAACAATGTTGGTTTAACCAACATTACTTCTGCACCAACCCCAATTAAAATATCCGCATTTCTAAATAGCGCTGGATAAAGCAACTCAAAATGTTCCACTATTACTCTTTTACCCTGTTTGATTTTCCGCTTTATCGCTTCTGCCAGTTCATAAATTTGTGTAAAAGCAAGCTCAAAACGCATATCAACATGATAAGTATGCGGATTAAAAAAACTGCTTTTTTCATCTTTCAGAAGTGGTAAGGGGCGAATATTTACGCCGTCATCATCGTTAGTTAATTCTAATCCAGGAAACATTCCTTTAATCATTGAAGATTTCCCGGCTCCAGATTCGCCAATTATTCCAATTAGTAAATCATTAGGCGATAGATATCTTTGGCTAAGTTGTTGACCTAGTAAAAACATCCTTTGTCTTCCGCGCGGGGCAAAATAACTGGCATACATAAGTTGGTCGGTTAGATACAGTCCCATTTTATTTGCTCGCTCTTAAAGCTAAAATTCTTTGCATTTCATTATAAACGATCATATAACCTTCATCTACACCCATACCTGGTTTCGCTAAAATTTGGTCTGGACTAGTCGCCATGGCTAAATGTACACATACTTGTGCTGAGCGATCTGTTTCATTACAAGTCCCACCTTGGTAAGCACCTACCCCTTTAGCTTTACAATATAACACTGCTTCTACGATATTATTGATGCCGCCTAAGTCTGGAGTTTTTATTTGAATCATATCTCCAGCACCAGCATCCGCAAATAGTTTAATATCTTCTAAAGTGTTGCACCACTCGTCTGCTACTAGTTCTACTTTGATATTATCTGCATGAAGTTTTTTGGTTAATGTCGCCAAAGCTTCAATTTGCAATTCACGATCTTCTACATCCATCGGTCCTTCAATTCTAAGTTTCAAAGGACTAGCAGCTTTTTCTAGTTGCGCTAAATAATTCGCCATTTTTTCAACATCATTATTAAATGCTAAACCAATTGTTCCATAAACATCAATATGCAACACTGGATATTCGGCACGTTTGCTCATACTAACAATTCTATTTTTCAACCAAGTTACATATTCAAGTAACAACTCGCCGTTTTCGCCTAATTTTTCTTTTACATTGTTAATTAGAGCATGTGGCAAAACTGCAGCTTGTTTAATTATCATTTTATCAACATTATTATAACGGTCATCACCAGATTGTGTAAAAATCGCGATTTCTTTAGTGCTTACTTCTGTACCGTATTCACTAGCTACAACTTCACACATTAATTTTCCTTGTGCTTTAGCTACTGCATCTAAAATACCTTGAGTTATCCCATATCTTAATGCGGTATGAATAAGTTTATCACTACCCGCTACAGTTAAAGTATCTATAATATTCGCTAAACGTTTAAAAGAATCTAATTCTTGACCTACTAATAATGGTTTAATGCTTTCATTAATCACAGGAATAAATTCTTCCGCTAAAAACAAAGGATCGCGTCCACCCGCTCCGCTGTATTGAACTGCTGCACAATCACCATAAGCTACTTGTCCATCTTCTAATACAAACATCACAGAAACACATTCGCCTGGTTGACGGATAGCTGTAAAACCTGGAGTTACACTTTCGCCCACATAATTGAAGCCGTCGTGTTGAGCTCCTTGTTTAATTGCTCTTTGATCATCAAAGTAAAACCCTGTCATTCCTTTTGCGCATACTATGTCTTTAATTTTCATTTTCCTATTCCTTCTTTCATAATTGTCTTTGTTAATAATTTATTAATAATCCATCGACAGCTTAATGAGAAAACTAGTTAGGTCTACCTACTAAACGACCTTTTGATACTGCATATATATCATCAATTACCATTTGGAAACTTGGTGTACGCCCTTCAGCTTGACCACGTTCTTGAATTTTTTGATTGTGGAAATCGAGTAAATCTTTATTAAATGGTAAATTACCTACATCAAAGAACCGTACTGCGCCATTATTATCGCGCGCTGGTAACATTTTATTAAGTGTTCTTTCACTAGGGGCAAATGGAATATCTAATACGCCCGTTTGGAAAGCAGCTACTGTTCCAACTACAAAATCACCTTTGCCTAATTCTTTTACACGATTTAAAATACATCTTGTTTCGGCTTTAATTATTTCAACTTCTGCTGCAACTTCGCGAGTCATTCCAAATGGTTGGTCACTTAGCATATTGATTAATTGTTTTGTCGCACGCAACCCTGCTGCGTTTGCTTCTTTAGTTGGAATGCCTAATGCTTCATGTGGAGTTTTTACAATTACTTTAGTTGCTTGAGATAAAGCTGCCGCTGCTGCGCCCCAAGAAATTACGGCAAATGCTTTCGCTTCGTCTTGTGGGAAACCACCCATCCATTGATGGAAAACTGTTGTAATTGTACAATCATTATATCCATTTGCTTGTAGATACTCTTCAGCTAGCTCTTCTAAGGATTTTATTGCAGCAATGTCTTGAATTAAATTACCACATTGACCATAGCCAAGAGTTAAACTTTTAACCCCTTGTTCTGCTGCTAAAATAGCTTCAATAATAGCCACTGCATGCGATACACAAGGAGGCACTAGAGTTCCTGTTAATGGACCGTATGGTTCGCGATTTATTTCAATACCTGCTTCAGCATACATCCCGATTACCCGGTCACAGTATTGCCAGTCAGTAATAGTTTTTTCCAAAGAAACACTTTTAGCATAAGGAATATTATAACTAATACCGCCACCTTCATACGAAGTAAATCCGCCAGCTAAGGCTATTTCAGTTAGTAGTCTTGCATCTGGTGTGCCGTGACGAACTTGCAATGGTGCTTTAACATTTTCAACAACTTGACGTACACCTTTTACACCATGATTTACTGCTGGAAAACCATTTAAAAGCGAGCGTCCAGCTTCCTTGCTTTCTTTTATACCATTTTCTGCTTCTGCATATTGATTTTGGCGAGTATAACTATCAATAGTTGTTGGTAAAAGATCTGCCTCGCCTTCCGTTTTCAAAAAGTTTAACAAAGTAATGTGTTCTTCGATAAGTGCTACTCCCGCACGTGGTTGTGTCAAAGTAACTTTATCTTTTTTAGCTTTTAGCAACACTTTAGCAAATTGACGACTATCCGGAATTTGTTTGTGGTAAGCAACAGCTTCCTCAAAATCAACTTCTGCACCTGTTGGCCAATGATTTAAAATTTCTTTTCGTATCGTATAAAACTCATCGTTTGTTAACTTTTTGTTTTTTAATTCCATGATACACATCTCCTCATATTTTTCAATTCAACTTATTTTACTATTGTATTTTTCATAATTTCTAGAGCTATATTTTTATCAAGTTGAGCTAGCAAACCCATTGAAGCTAAAATATACTCATTATCTAACAATAACTTTGCGTGCTGAGGTTTTAATAACATACTTTCTTGTTCTGTATATAGCGCGCCTTTAAGTATTTCTTTCGGTTCTGAATTTTTCAGCAAAACTCCACCAGTGCCAATTACCGTCTGAATTTTACTTAAATCCTTACCAACTTGCACATAGCCTTTGCCAGTTAACATAAATACTTGCTCTAATTGCCCTACATGGCGATTTACAGCTTCACGCGTACAAGCGAAAGCTAAGGCTATTTCCATTCTTTTTTCTGCCGCTGTTTTTGGTAAAACATGAATTTCTTTGCTAATATACTCAATATAGTTTTGCAATTCCGCAATGCTAACTTTAGCACTATTAGCTATTTTTTCCAGCCCCACTGCATCAACAACTGCTTGTGCACTATAGCGCATCCCTAAATCGCCTTCTACAGTGCGTTTCGCATAAGGTTCTGGTAAACCACGCATAACTACATTCGACCCTGTTGGATTTCCAACTGCCATTGAATACACATCTGTAGTTGCGCCACCTATATCAACTAGTAGTAGTTCACCGATGCCAGCTTGCTCATTAGTTCCAGCACTTAATAATTCTGCCGCAACTAATACTGCTTCTGGCGTAGGCATCAATAATTTATTGACAAATACGTTGGCTTTATCAATTCCTTTAGCATGAATAATTCGCTTTAAAAAAATACTTCTTATTGCTTCTCTCGCTGGATTAATATTTAAAACATTAACCTTCGGCATTACATTTTCACTAATAATTACTTCGCTTTTATTTACTGCTAATATTTCCGCAACTTGATCTACCACTGATTTATTGCCAGCAACTACAAAAGGAATATCCGCTGTAAGCTTGGTTAAAAGTTGCGCATTATGCAAAATTACTGCTTTATTACCACCATCAGTCCCACCAGCCAACAAAATAATATCTGGCTGTAGTTCTGCAATTTTTTTCACTTCTAAAGAACTTAGTTCACCACAAAACACCCCTAGAACTTTTGCACCAGCCCCCAGAGCAGCTCTTTTTGCTGCCTCTGCAGTTAACTCTTCAATTAATCCGATAGCAACCATTTTTAAACCGCCTGCAGCACTAGAACAACCTAAAACTTGATCAAATTCTACTTTGCCAATATTGTTTTCTAAGTCGTGCAAAGCCTGATTTAGACCCTGCATAATATCTGTGCTAACCGTAGTATATCCTGTAGCTGTTCCCAATAAACAGCGTTCTTGCATATCTACCGCAGTAATTTTAGTATAGGTACTACCGAAATCGATCAAAAGAACGTTGTTTAAATTACTCAACGTTTATTCCCTTCTCTCTAAGATCATTTTTCAAATCATTAACAACCTCATCTGGCAAAGTTCCTGGAGCATAGACTCTATCATAACCCATATTTAAGAATTTTTCATTAGTTGCATTCAAGTCAGTCTTCCCAACAACAAGATTGCCCCCTACATATAATAAAATTTCACCAATACCTGCTTCTATACATTTATTTCTCAAACCGCGACAATCAATCTCGCCATGTCCATACAAAGAAGCTACTAAAATTGCTACTGCATTTGTTTCTACAGCCGCATTAACAAAATCTTGTTGTGGAACCAATACCCCTAAATTAACAACTTCAAAACCTGCATTGTTAAATGCATAATTTAAGATTTTGTTCCCTACGGCATGACAGTCTGCCCCAATTACTCCTAGGATGATTTTTGGTTTGTTTGTGTTCATTCTTAAATTACTCTCCTTTTAGAAATTATTTACTATTGTTTGTAAAGACCCTTGATCAATTTCTTTGTTTAAAACAATTACACGTTTACCTTGTAACTTTCTGTGCGCCTGTTCTTCTAAGCGACTTGAAGTTACGTAAACATCATAATTATTTATATTATTTAAAGTATTAATATTTTGAAATGCGATTAATCTGCTATTAATACCAATACTTGTAAATACTTCTTCTACTAACCTTTGGAAATTATTATCCTCTGCTACCACCATAATGCTTTTATCTATATCTATTTTAGCTATCGCTAAAATATCCTTTAAATTTAATTGACAATCCACAATTTTAACATTGTTTTTGTTGGCAATTCGTGGATATTGTGTTTTAAACTCTTTAAAAATATTTCGCGGCACAATAATATTAGTATAATTTTTTAACAAATTCTCTGACATATTATTTAATCCTTCAAGGGTATTATACTCAACTAAACAGCCTAAAAACTGCTCCAGTTGTTTGGAATAAGCATAGGCTAAATCTGACATTTGATCTAATACTAAAATTCGCTTTCTACTATTAATCAGCTCAATTTCTCGAATCTTTATTTGAGTTAAACTCATAAAATCCTGCGTTGTAAAACCCATCTTTAAAGATCGATCTAGAGCCGCAGCTATTACATTACCAAGTCTATCCATGCGCGTTTTTCCTGCGCTTATAGGAGCATTTTCACCTGCTAAAAAAGTTCCCCGACCCGTTTTACATACTAAAATCCCTTCTAATGCCAATTCTTTATATGCTTCACTTACAGTATTGCGACTAACCGCTAATTGTTTCGCAAGAGCTCTTTCGGTTGGCAATTTTTGTCCTGGCAAAAACTCTTTTTCTGAAATTTTAGTTTCAATATAGTTTTTAACTTGAAGGTACAATGGCAAATTTATATCTTTTATAAGCATTATCATCAACCATCCTCGATTGGACTAATCCATTAATCCAAATAACTTATATAAATATTATCACACATACTAACTATTTTGGCAAGAGTAAACACCACAAAAAAATTCCCTTAATCATAGACTACAAGTAAATCTTTCTTGTCTATAAATTAAGGGAAAGTATAATCATGCTTCTTTACAGAATTTATTAATTTCGATCTTATTTCTTATCATTTGTAGGAAATAATCATGAACAACTAGTTCTTTTGTTACTTCAGGATGAAAAGCTGTTACTAAAACATTATTTTCGCGCGCCGCTACCACTAAATTTTTCACTTTGGCTAAAACCTCTACTCCAGAGCCCCAGCTAACAATATATGGAGCTCTAATGAATGGCATGGTAATCTGCCCTTTTGTGGCAAAATCTGCTTTTGCTACAAAACTGCCTGATTGTCTGCCAAAGGCATTTCGCTTTACTATAATTTTAATGGCACCAAAGTGTTTGCGAGTATCGTTTTCTAATTTTTCGGCGAGCAAAATCATACCCGCACAAGTTCCATAGACTGGCAAGCCCATTTTAATTTTTTGATCAAGGATTCTGTAAATATTTAAATCATGCAACAATTTAGCTTGGGCAGTACTCTCGCCCCCAGGTAAAATTAAACCATCAAATTCTTGTTGCGCATCTTTCGCACTCCTAATTTCTACTGTTTCTGCGCCAAGGGCTTTTAAAACTTGAACATGTTCGATAAACGCTCCTTGCACGGCTAGAACTGCTATCTTGATAGGCACTTTATTTTCCTCTTTCAGCCATTAATAAAGTAATTTCATTTTCATTAATACCTACCATAGCTTCTCCTAAATCAGTAGATAATTCTGCAAGTAATGTAGCATCTTGATAGTTGGTTACAGCTTTGACTATAGCTTGCGCTCTTTTAATTGGATCACCCGATTTAAAAATTCCACTGCCAACAAATACTCCGTCTGCTCCTAATTGCACCATTAAAGCTGCATCGGCCGGCGTAGCTACTCCACCTGCTGCAAAATTTACTACTGGTAATCGGCCTTCTTGGTGTACATATTTTACTAACTCAAATGGAACTTGCAAATTTTTCGCAGCATCATACAACTCGTCCGTCCTTAAACCTTTTAGTATGCTAATTTCATTATTAATACTCCGCATATGTCTAACTGCTTGGATAATATCCCCCGTGCCTGGTTCACCTTTAGTTCGAATCATTGTTGCACCTTCTTGAATTCGCCTAAGTGCTTCACCTAGATTTTTAGCACCACACACAAAAGGTACTTTAAATTCAGCTTTATTAATGTGGTACTTATCATCTGCCGGACTAAGTACTTCACTTTCGTCAATATAATCAATATCTAATGCTTGTAATATTTGTGCTTCAACAAAATGTCCTATTCTGCATTTAGCCATTACCGGTATGCTAACAGCCTCTTGAATGCCCTTAATCATTTTCGGGTCACTCATGCGTGACACTCCACCTACCGCACGTATATCAGCCGGAATTCTCTCCAAAGCCATAACAGCACACGCACCAGCGGCTTCAGCAATTTTAGCTTGCTCAGGCGTGGTTACATCCATGATAACCCCACCTTTAAGCATCTGCGCTAAATTTCTATTTAATTGTACTTGCTCACTATTCATTATCTTTACCTCGCTTTTATATATTCGGTCGACCATGAATTAATTCTATTGTTTTCTTGTCATTTTTACAATATACAGTTTCACCTAAACCAAAGTGTACAGTTTTATATGATTTTCAAATAACAAAAAAATTAAGGACAATTTAAAAGGAATGAGCTCTGCCCAATACAGAACACATTCCTTAAATGTTGCCTAGTTATTATTTGTCTAACTTTTTTGGGGTCAGATCAAAAATAACCATTTTTTTTATTATTTTTCTTTATTTTTAATTCATAATTTAAAAGTATTGGTAGCCTGTTGCAACTCCTCTGCTAATTTGGCTAAAGCATTGCTCGAAGAAGCTATTTCTTCCATAGAAGCACTTTGCTCTTGAGTTGCGGCCGAAACATTTTCTGCTTCACTAGAAGTTTTTTGGCTTAATTTGTCTATTGATCCAAAAGCTTCCACAATTTTTTTACTGAAAACTGCCATTTCTTCGGTTGCCGCCGATACCCCTTTTACCTGTTTAAAAAGTTTCTCCACAATTGATACTATTTCCTCAAAAACTACCCCCGTACTATTTATTACATCCGAACCTTCTTTTACTTCCGTTGTACCTAATTGCATAGCATCCACAGCTCTTTGAGTCTCCATTTGAATATCCTTTATTAAATCAGCAATTTGCTTTGCCGCAGTTTGAGATTGCTCTGCTAATTTACGAACTTCCTCAGCTACCACCGCAAAGCCTCTTCCTTGTTCACCTGCTCTTGCTGCTTCAATTGCGGCATTTAAAGCAAGCAAATTAGTTTGTGCTGCGATCGAAGCTATTGTTTCCACAATTTGCCCTATTTCATGTGATCTTTCCCCCAATAGTCCTACTACTTCCGCAGAAGAATTAACCGTCTTGGCAATGCTATCCATCTGCTTAATCGCACCGGTAACAGCTTTAGAACCATTACTTGCCTCATTAGCCGCATTCTCAGCTTGCTGCGAGATAAGTTCCGAGGCTTTTGCCGTAGTTTGAATTTTACTAAATAGTTCATCTACAACATGAGCCGTATTTTTAGTAGCCTTCATCTGTTCCTGGGCTCCTTCAGCAACATCGGTTATAGAAGTAGCAACTTGATTTGCTGCCAAAGCAGATTGCTCTGCACTAGCAGTTAATTCCTCTGAGGAAGCTGCTAGTTGTTCTGCCGAATGCGAAACTTGTGTTATCAAGTTTCGCAAATTATCTGTCATTACATTAAAGGCTTGAGCTAATTCAACAATTTCATCTTTCCCAGTTAACTGCAATCTATCAACTGATAAATCACCTTTAGCAATCTTGTTTACACTTGTTAAAACTTGCTTTAGGGGATTAGTAATTAATTTGGCAATGTAAGTTCCTAACAAAATAGCTACAACTGCAGCAAATAATATTAGTGTAATTATTATATACAACGCTTGTTGAGTATTTTTATCGTCTGTTTCTTTTTGCGACTTAGCCTTATTTATATTATACTCTACCAAATCTCTAATTGCTGTTTGCATTTCTTCCCATTCAGAATTTTTTTGCAAAAACAACCCATAGGCTTCATTATATTTATTATCACTAGAAAGTTGGATAATTTGTTGACGAATCGGGGCATATACCTGTTCTTGTTTTAAAAATTTTTCTAGATTTGTTTTTTCAAAACTATCCAAACCTGTTGCTTCAAATTTTTCAATATCTTTTTTTATTATTTCGGCTCGACGTTTAATATCAGTAATAAGTGCCTGCTTAGAACTATTATCTTGAACTAGCAGAAGTTGGACTGTTCTTGATTGAATTGCTCTAGAATTTGTTCGAATATCATGCAAAACATCTACGGAAACTAAATTTTTACCATACATTTTGCTTGAACTATCAGCTATATTTTTCATATAAAATATACTAGTTCCACCGACGATAATAATCACTAACAACATTAAAAATCCATAAATAACTATTTTTTGAGCTACTTTTAGCCTAGTAAACATTCGTTTACGCCTCCCTAAAATTGCTAATATTTTGAACCCAGGGGCACCTTTATAAAGAACAACCCTTCTGATATTTTATTAGTTTTATTATAGTTCAATTGTCATATTATTTCAATAATTTTTACGAAAAATAAAATCACACAATTCTTCATAGAACTGTGTGATTACTAGTTATGTTTGGTGGAGATAATCGGGCTTGAACCGATGACCTCTTGCATGCCATGCAAGCGCTCTCCCAGCTGAGCTATACCCCCATAAGATACATTATACACTATATTGATCATTTATTGCAATAGTGTCCAACCATCTTCTTGTTTGATTTTACCTTCTTTTAATAATTTACCTAAAGCTCGCTTAAAAGCGCCTTTACTAATTCCGAATTTCTCTTTAATAATTTCCGCATCAGTAACATCAGAATAAGGCATACTACCATTTCTGGAATTTAAAAATTCTAATATTCTCTCAGAATCTTCGTTCATTGCTACTTGTTTTAATGCTTTTAAAGAAACATTTACCCTACCATCCTCGCGAATAAAGGTAATTCTCGCTTGGATTTCTTGTCCATAATTCAAAACTTGTCCATTAGTCTCTTCTTTATGCAGATAGGCAATATACTGTTCAGGTGTAAACAACAAATAGCCATCATCGAGCATATTATAAATACTACCTACGATGATATCACCTTTTTTTACTGTTGGTGCAACTGGTTTGGACAAACGTTTTAAATCTTCTTCTACTTTCATAGTAACTGCTTGACGTCCAGTTTTATCGCGATATAATTTTATCCATATTTTTTGTCCCACTTCTACTCGGCCATACATCTGTGAAAAAGGTAAAAAAACACCACGCTCAGCGCCAATGTCCACAAAAGCTCCATCTTTGCTTTTATTAATTACTTCCACTCTTGCTACTTGACCTTGCTTAACTTTCGGTAATTTCATACTGGCTGTCAATCTTTTTCGAGGGTCAATATATAAATAAACTTTTATAAGGTCACCGATTTTAACTGGTGCCGTTTGTTGAGCTTTATGCAACAATATATCGTCACTGGTATTGCCGGTTTGTGCATCTAGAAACAATCCTAGCTCACTTTCCCTTACAGCTTTAAGCTCATACACCTCGCCGGCTTGAAATTTAACTTCTGTGTCCATAGTTATTTCCCAACCTCAAACTCTACTACTGACGCATTTGCCCATAACTTTTCTAAATTATAATAAGTTCTTTCTTCATCTAAAAATATATGGACTACACAATAACCAAAATCCATTAATACCCAACTTGCATCTGCATAACCTTCTTTTGTTTTAGGGAAATAGCCATTTTTAGATAATTCTTCATCAATATTATCGGCAATTGCTCGAACTTGTGTATTGCTGTTAGCACTACAAATAATAAAGTAATCTGTCACCTCATTAATTCCAGCCATATCTAATACCAAAATATCTTTTGCTTTTTTATCTTCAGCTGCCTTAAAAATTTTTGCAGCTATTTCTTTTGCGATCATATATTTTCTCCTTTACACTTTTATTATTTTTTTAATCCTGCTTTATTATAATCCAATTCTAAATTTTTTAAAGAACTGTTCAAAGTTTTCTCATCTATTTTCCAGTAACTATGTCCATTAATAGTTGCGAAATCACCTGGAAGCATTTCGGTTTTCATTGCCGCTTTATCGATGCTTTTTACATTGTTGATAACTTTTGCCAAAACGACCAATGACATGTCAGTTTCAATATACTTATCTAAAATCTGTACTATATCAGGAATTTTACTTATTGTTTCTATATTCAAATGTTGTTCTGCTAGAGCTTTCAAAAACCGTTGTTGTCTTTGCACCCTACCTATATCCCCTAATTCATCAGTGCGAAATCTAACATATTTTCCAGCCTGTTCCCCATTTAAAAATTGATAACCTTCCTTCAAATCAATCTCTAAATCAGCATAAGGGTCTTTATAGTACATGTTTTTTTCAACATATAAATCAACCCCACCCAAAACATCAATGATTTTTATAAATGCTAGCCAGTCGATTTTCACATAATAATGAATTGGAATGCCTAATACATTAGCAATAGTCTTTCTTGCTAATGTAGCTCCTCCATATGCGTAAGCATGATTAGCTTTATCAAAACCTGCGCGATTAGGTATTTTAACCATAGTATCCCGTGGAATGGATAAAATGCTTATTTGTTTTTTCTCTGGGTTTATGCTTGCCACCAGCATAGCATCCGTTCTTTTCGGCGCATCAGGAAATTCATTGTCGCCGTCATCAATCCCTAAAAGCAAAATATTTGTTCTTTCAGCCAACAGCTCTTGCGAAATATCTAATTTGTCTGGAGTTGTAATCGGCACTGGTTGATTATTAACCACAAAAAAATTATATAGAAACATTCCCGCATAACCACCCACGCCAATAACAAAAATAAATAGCAACAAGAAGGTTATAACTCTGCCCCACCGAATCTTCTTTTTTTTTCGTTTCACTTTACAATTTTCTTGATTATCTTCATTCATTTGGCTAAAAATCCTTTCTACAAGGTAGCTCGTATTGAATTATATGCTTTAACACTTTTCGGATGAATAAGCAATTTTGTTTTAAACAAATAATTAAAATTAACTTTCAAGCATTCTAACATCAATTGTTCTAGAGAAATCTGCCCAATTTGTTCACGCAACTGCTTAACTCCAGAAAAATCCCGTGTTTCTTCCAACATGTCGGCAATATAAATAGCCATCGCCAGTCTGCTCATATTCTTAGCAGCTGTAGTATGTTGTTTAATAGCTAGTAAAATTTCATTATCTGAAACTGCATACTTTTTATTAGCTAGTAGCCTTCCTATTTTAGCATGTAACAGCACTGGTTGCAACCTTTCAACTCTATCTATTTTTATATTATTTTTATTTGCAAAATCAATGCTATTTTCTATCAAAATTTCTCGACCACAGTCATGCAGTAATGCCGCTATCAAACAGCTTTCTAAACGTAATTCATAATGCTTAGCAAGTTGTTCGGCAAGCTCTACAACTTTCAAACTGTGTTCGTACCGTTTTGGCGCAATACTATTTTTTAAAATATTTTTGCTTATTTTAAATTTTGTGGCAAAATCTTGTTCGCTCATTTATATAGACCCTCCTTATATATGTAGTTTTCTACAACATCAGGTACAATATATTTTATTGGCAAATTTTGTTTAACCCTTTCTCTGATATCTGTAGAAGAGATATTCAATTCTGGAGTGTCTAACCAAATAATTTTATTTTCACCTAGATTGCCAAATCTTTTTTTTGCTTCTAATACTTTATCCATGAATCCTGGTCTAGTAGCCGCCACGAAAAAACATAGTTTCAACAAGTCTTCAAATTTCTCCCACTTTTCTAAATCAGCGATTGCATCGGCCCCTAAAATAAAATAGAATTCAACCTGCTCTCCATACTCTTTGACAAATTCTTTTATTGTATCAATCGTATACGATAGCCCTTCTCTTTTTATTTCCATATCTGATACTCTAAATCTAGGATTATGCGTTGTAGCTAATATTGTCATTATATATCGGTCTTGTGCTGGTGTAACTTGCAAGTTAGTTTTATGTGGAGGATGATTCGCCGGAATAAAAATTATTTGTTCTAAATCCAATGCTTTTAGAACAAAATCTGCTGTAAGCAAATGCCCTAAGTGAATTGGATCAAATGTTCCACCCAACAAACCAATTCTTCTTTTTTTCATATCGCAAATTCCTTAAATTAATATATTTTTCATTATATACCAGCAAACAAATATCGTAAATGTAATAAAAATTATTGTAAAGCACAAATCAAAAAAATCCCAAATATTTTTAGCTTCACGGCAATATTTAATAAAAGCAGTCCAAAAATCACTATTCATACCTTAATGCCTCGATTGGATTCAAAAGTGCCGCTTTTCTAGCTGGATATATTCCGAAAAACAAACCTATGAATACCGAAAAACAAAAAGCTATAATAACCGCCATCCAAGAAATTAACATTTCAAAACCTAAGTAATTAGATATTACACCGGAAATCATAACCCCTAGAGCAATTCCAATCGAGCCGCCTATAAGGCTTATAACCATAGCTTCAATTAAAAACTGCAATAAAATATTGTTATATGTTGCTCCTAAGGCTTTTCTTATGCCTATTTCTCTAGTTCGTTCTGTTACCGAGACCAGCATTATGTTCATAATTCCAATTCCGCCCACCAATAAACTGATTCCCGCAATATTTCCAAGGAGCAAAGTTATATTATTAGTTGTTTCCGTGGCTGTCTGCATAACAGAAGCTAGGCTGCGAACGGTAAAATCGTTTTCTGCATTACCCTGTATCCGATGTCTAGCTCGTAGTAGTGAGGTTACATCTTCTTGGACAAAATCAACTACATCTTCTGTTTTGGCTTGAATGTTTATTCGCGATATGTAATTTATCCCCATCATTCTTTGTTGTGCTGTTGTAATTGGAATAACTACCAAGTCATCTTGGTCTGAACCAACTGACGATTGCCCTTTGGATTCTAAAACTCCAATGACTTTAAACTGAGCTTTGTTGATTCTAATTGTTGCCCCAATAGGATCGCTCTCAATAAACAAGTTATCTGCTACTGTTTTTCCTAAAACTGCAACTTTTGCTTTACTATCGATATCTTTACTGCTAAAAAAATTACCCGACTGTAACTCAAAATTTCTTACTGACAAAAATTCTGGCGTTGTTCCTTCTACATTCGAAATCCAATTTTGATTATTGTAAACCAGCTGATATTGTTTACTAACTGAAGGCGCTACATAGCTAACATTATCTATATATTTCGCAATTGCTTGTGAATCTTCTAAAGTAAGTTTGGTTCCTGAACCGCTATATATTCGAGCTCCCGATTGAGTAACACCACCTGGCAAAACAATTATTAAGTTACTACCTAAACTCGCAATAGATTTCTGTATTTTATCTCGCACCCCAAACCCAATTGACACCATAGCAATAACTGCACCAACACCTATTATTATTCCTAGCATCGTTAAAAAGGATCTTAGTTTATTAGCTTTTAATCCGTCTATTGCTATTTTCACACTAGCTAAAAACATTTACCATCACCTTCTTCATACAATTCGACCATCGCGCACTGTAATTATTCTTTTAGTTTTCAGTGCAATTTCTTGTTCGTGTGTTACCACAATAATAGTTTTTCCTTGTTCATTGAGTTGCGCAAAAATTTCCATAATATCTTCACTAGATTTACTATCCAAATTACCTGTAGGTTCATCGGCCATTATAATCGCGGGATTGTTTATCAAAGCTCTAGCTATGGCAACTCTTTGCCTTTGACCACCAGACAATTCATTAGGCTTATGTTGCATCCTATCTTGCAAGCCAACTTTATCTAGCATACTTATCGCTTTTTCTCGTCTTTCTTTTGATGAGATATTCGCATAAACCAAGGGTAAAGCTACATTTTCTAAAGCAGACATTCTCGGCAAAAGATTAAAGCTTTGGAACACAAATCCTATTTTTTTATTACGAACTTCCGCTAACTCATCATCTGATAGTTGCGCAACTTCTCGATCATATAAGTAATACTCTCCTGTTGTTGGTCGATCTAAACATCCTAAAATATTCATCAAAGTAGATTTGCCCGAGCCAGAAGGGCCCATGATAGCAGCAAACTCGCCTTCGTAAATTTCTAAGTTTATATCTATTAAAGTGTTTAATACCATCGTTGGCAAGACGTACTGTTTGTTAATGTTCTTTAAATTAATAACTCTTTTATTTTTCATATTAACACCACCTAAAATCTTACTGGTGGTCTTGCTTGGATATTACTCGAATCTTTATTTTTGGAAGAACGAATTACAACTACATCTTCTTTTTTTAAGCCTGATTTTATCTCTACACCATTTTCACCTGTCAAACCAACTACTACTTTTACTTCCTCTACACGTTCTACACCATTTTCTTTCTTATAAACTTGAACATATTTTTCGCCTTTATAATCCTTTATAGCATTTAATGGCACAATCAACGCATTTTTACTTTCTGCTAGCAAAATATTTGTTCTGGCAGTCATCCCTGGAATTAACTTATTTTTTGTATTTTCAACTTCAACATAGACTGTATAGTAGATGACATTTTGCTGTGTAACTGCTTTCTTTGATATTAATCTTACCTGTCCCTTAAAAATAGTTTGATCATAGGAATCAACTGTAAATTCAACCGCCTGACCTATCTTCACCTTGCCAATATCAGATTCATCCACTAAAGTTTCAATTTGCATCTTGGACATATCTGCAATTGTCATTAATACCATCGGTGTAGAAATCCCTGGCGCTACAGTTTGACCTGCCGGGATAGGCTTGCCAATAACTTCACCTGTAATTGGAGCCTTTATTACAGTATCGGCTAAATTGTCTAAATTTTTCTCATAAGCGGCTAGGGCAACTAAATACTCTGTTTCAACAGTATCTAAAGTTGATTTAGCAATAGCTCCATCTCGATATAGTTGCAAATTTCTTTCATAATTCAATTGCAAATTATTCAATTTGGTTTGAGTTTGACTTAAATCACTTTTTGCTTGAGCATCATCTAATAAAACTAATGTTTGACCAGCCTGAACTATATCATTTTCCTTAACTTTAACATCAACAATCCGACCAGTTATTTTAGAACTTATATCTACAGTATTCACGGGATTTATTGTTCCTGTAGCTGAAATTAAAGAGCGGACACTGCCAACTTCGACTTTTGCAGTCCTTAAATTTTGCAATGGCTCTTTAGCAGCTTTACTTTGCCAATATTTATAGCCACCGCCCCCTACTAGTATTAACAGTCCTAAACAAATAATTATCCACTTATACTTAGCTATATATTGCATATACATCACACCTTTTCTTGAATTACTGCATAAATTATATCATAATGCCGTTATAATTACCTCTTTTTCAGAAAAATAATAGTGACAATTCGGTGAACTCTTTGTAACTTAATTTATAAACTTGATTTAATATATATATGCAAGTTATAATAATAAATGTCTAAAGATATTAATTGGAGGTATTTATGCAAAACAAAGAATGGCAAATTGGAGAAGATTTTTTAAAAGAAACAGATCCAATTTTAAAAAATTTAATTAATAAATATGGGGCTTGTACTTTAAAACCTATTGACAGCAATTTATACTTTGCAATGCTAATTAAAGGAATTATTTCACAACAGTTATCCCCTGATGTTGCCAATACACTATTTACTAACGTTAAAAATCACTACAAAACATCCCACCTAAATCCAAAGGAAGTTTTGGCAACTCCTATTGACGTATTTATTTCCTTAGGGATTTCCTTGCCTAAAGCCGAATATATTCTTGAACTAGCTACAAACATTGAAAACAAAACTATCGAGTTAGATAAATTTTCTGAACTTAAAGATTCTGAAATAATCAATAAACTAATTTCTGTAAAAGGGTTCGGGCGTTGGACTGCTGAAATGTTTCTAATTTTAGCTTTGAATCGTCCCAATCTTCTGCCGCTAGATGATTTCGGTCTAAAAAAAGCAATGCAAATATTATATAAAATTGATCCTAAAGCTAAAAAAAGTGCTTATAATGAAATAGCTAAATTATGGGAACCTTGGCGCTCTCTAGCTTGTTGGTATTTATGGCAATTTTACGCAGAAAATAAATAACATCAAATATCTCCCAGAAAAAACACCTAAAACATACACATATTTGTGCTGTTTTAGGTGTTTTTTAAATATTAAGATATTTTTTTACGGCTTCATTTAAGAGAGTTATTAAGGAATAATGGACTCGTTCATCACAATTGTCGACACTCAATGCCAAAGAACCAAACATCGCATCATGAAAGCCTGCCAACATCGCAGTTTGTAAAAGTTGTTTTTCTAGTTGTACTTGATGTAATAACTCAACTCTACCTGTTTGAGCTGCTAAGTTGGCTACAATCCCATAGCATCCCCAATTTGAAATTGTAGCAGTCACTAATAAGTCAACACGAGTACTAGGTGATATTCCTAAACCACAAAAGCATTGACAACAATCGCCATTTTTTATCTTTTGTTTAATTCCAGCTTTAATATTGCCCATACCTATTTCATTGCCACCATCACCCACAGCTATGGTTAATATTTCTTTTGCTCCAGCTTCAATAAATAAATAGTCTAGTTTTGCTTGTGTAACACTAGTATCACAACCTAGCATATTGTGAATTTTACCTGCCTCGTTCATCCCGCCCCGCTCTATCGCAATCAGACAAGTGGGCTTATATTTATCTAATAATTCTTGGGCTTGAGTTCGAGCCAGCTTCTCTTCAACAGGAAACGGTAAAATACTCAAGGTCATTAATTTATCTGTAACAATCGAAGCTTCTAAAATATCTGGCTCTACACAATGAAAACCTGCTGCTTGAGCCAATATTTTTAAACCAGCCACTAGCTGTTCATCTGTAAAAATTATAATACAGGCTTTGCAAGCTTTCCTTATGGCTCTTGCTAAAACCAATGTACCTAAAGGACCATCTGTTTCACCGTAACCCGGTGCTACTTGAGGTTGATCAATCCAGCCAGTAGTCAAAAATACTTTATCTTTAGGCTTAATTGTAGCTAAAATTTTTTCTGCCGCACTAAAACTTAAAGGTTCATTTTTATTTTCAGCTAATGCTAGTTCATATAAATCTCCAATACTACCACGCCCTGAAATATCTAAATTAGTAATGGTATCGATTGTTCTTCCTAAGCAAATTTTTTTTGACATTACACACCTCTCTTAGTTGTCTTCATGAAAGGTTCTATGCTCCGTGCTAAAATCCCGTTTAAATAAGCGATTAACAGGCCATAGTTTACCATCGGTACTCCTGCTAATTGAGCTCTTTTTAATCTCGTTAACATATTTGCTCTATTTAACATGCAAGCGCCACAATGAATTATTAGTGCGTAGTTGTTCAAATTTTCATTAAAGTTATAGCCAATAACATGTTCAAAATTAAAATTCTTTTGGCAATGTTTCTCCAACATATGTGGAATTTTAATTGTCCCGATATCCTCGTGTGTTCGATAGTGCGTACAAGCTTCGGCAATTAAAATTCTATCACCTTCTTTTAACGCTTCTATCGCTTCTGCGCCCTTTATCAACACATCTAAGTTTCCTTTTTGCCTAGCAAACAAAATTGAAAAAGAGGTCAAAGGCCAATCTTTTGGTAATATCGAATCAACATAATTAAAAACCTGTGAATCCGTAATTACTAATTTAGGCGGTTCTACGATAGTTTTCAAAACCTGCTCTAATTGCTGTTCCTTAACTACAACCGCCATCGCATCACGATCAAGAATATCCCGCAAAACCTGTACTTGCGGCAATATTAACCGCCCTTGAGGTGCTGCTGAGTCTATTGGTGTAACCAATACAACTAAATCCTTTGCTTTTACAAGTTCTTCTAATAAACCAATATCCTCTTCTTTTTCTTGAGCAATATTTACAATAACTTCTTTCAGACCTTCGATTCCAACATTTTCTTTTGCACTGACAAATACTACTCGATCTACCCCGACTGCTTGAATAAAATTTTCAAAATCTAATTGTTGTTGCGCATCTATTTTATTTAGAACAATCAGATAAGGAATTTTTTTTGCTTTTAATTCTTTTATTAACTGTTCTTCTGCTTTTGATAATTTATTATAATGTGCATCTACAACCAAAAGGACAATGTCTGCTTTTGCTAGAACTTCATATGACTTCTTTACTCGCAAGGAGCCTAGTTCTGTATTATCATCTAATCCAGCTGTGTCAATTATTAAAACTGGGCCGATTGGTAAAATTTCCATAGCCTTACTCACTGGATCCGTAGTTGTCCCAGCAATATCTGAAACTATTGCAATTTCTTGTCCAGTTATGGAGTTTATCAAGCTTGATTTACCTGAATTTGTCTTCCCAAAAATAGCAATATGTAATCTATTTCCTTTTGGAGTATCTAGCATTTTATCACTTCCTATTTTTCTAATAAATATTCACTTGAACTAATGTTACAACATAAATTGCTAAAAATCAATTTGTATTATATATAAATGTTAGAAATTCGCAAAAACTTATTTAAATTAAATTTTGTTACTAATCATTATAAAAGCAAAACTGGAATTAGATCTTTTAGAATCTAATTCCAGTTTATTTGTGTAATTTATTATACCAATTGTTACGCTAAAAAATTTTTTTACGAATTATACATTATCTATAACGAATCTCCCAATTTTCCCATCCCGATACTCACGCAAAACTATGTTAATAACCTTGCTGATATCCGGAACACCACCACTCCTTAGGCAACCTCTTTTTTGAGCAATAACCAATAATATTTCTGCTATCGATAATTCGCTGTCTATTTCTATATCATAACGTTCTTTAAGTGCTTCAGGATAATTTTCCAACAATCTACTCAATAATATTTCTACTGCTTGTTGATTATCGAACACTTCATCTTTTATTGCGCCCGTAACTGCTAAGGAAAATCCAATTTCCGGTTCCTCAAATTTGGGCCACAAAATCCCTGGTGTATCTAACAATTCAATGTTATTTCCAATATTAATCCATTGTTCTCCTCTAGTTACTCCAGGTTTATCACCAGTTTTAACTTTTGATTTTCCCAATAAGCGATTAATTAAGGATGATTTTCCCACATTAGGAATACCCACAATCATCACTCGAACAGCTTTATTTTTAACACCTTTTTTTAGCCATTTTTCTAGCATTGGTTGCGCAACAGTTCTAATGGTAGTTAAGAGCTTCTTATAGTCACCGCCAATTACACTATTGAGATAAACTAGTGGAATACCTTTATTTTTTAACTTTTGAGCATATGCGTCTAATCTGCCGATATCAGCTAAGTCAACTTTGTTAAAAACAATTATTTTCGGTTTATTACCAATAATATCCATTAAAATCGGATTAGAGCTCGAATATGGTATTCGTGCATCTAACATTTCAATAACTATATCTACTAATTTTATTTGTTTTTCCATCATACGCTTTGCTTTAGTCATATGACCGGGAAACCATTGTATTTTAAATTCCATATTCACCTCACCTGCTTACGGTAATTTTCTAAAAACTTCAAATGGCCAAAAAACAAGCATCCCTTTTCCTTTTATTAGCTCGTAGGGAACAAAACCTACTCGTGAAAATCTACTATCCTCTGAATTATTTCTATTATCACCCATAACAAATACATGCTTTTGCGGTACTATTACTTTTTTATAGTCACCCTTAGTTTTTTCCAAAATATAATTTTCCTTCAGCAATTGACCATTCAAATATACATTTCCAGATTTAATTTCTATAGTATCACCGGGAACTGCTATTACTCTTTTAATAAAGTCGCGTGATTGATCAAAAGGAAATTTAAAAATCACGATATCATCTTTTGTTGGTTCCGAAAAAAGGTAGGCCGCTTTATTAACCAACAAACGTTCACTGTTTTGCAAAGTAGGATTCATTGAAGAACCATCAACTAAATATGGCTCTACCACAAACGTTCTAATAAAAAATGCTAAAATAACAGCAATTATAATAGATATAATCCAGTCTTTTAACTCTTCTTGCCAAGTTAAACTGCTAGAATTTTTAGTTTTCATAACCATTCCTCCCAAAAAATAAAGAGACTGCTAAGCAGTCTCTTGCAAATTTTTTTTAAAATTAGCGTCTTTCTCTAATTCTAGCTGCTTTACCAGTAAGATTGCGCAAATAATAAAGCTTCGCACGACGAACAATACCACGACGAGAAACAACTATCTTATCTAAACGTGGGGAATGTAGTGGGAACACTCTTTCTACGCCAACACCTGAAGCAATACGTCTAACAGTAAATGTTTCACGTACACCGCCACCAGTACGAGCAATAACTACACCTTCAAACAACTGAATACGTTCACGAGTTCCCTCTACAACTTTAACGAAAACTTTAACAGTATCGCCTGCACGGAAATCTGGAACATCTGTTCTCAATTGTTCTTTTTCTAAAACTTCAATAATATTCATATTTTCCTCCTAATCATCTAGCGTTCATAAATTAATAGCGGACCACTAGTTATACACTTAAGCATTATAGCATATGCTTTTTCTTTTTTCAAGATTTATTTTTATCATTTCCACCAAGGACTGCCTAGTAGCCTATCAAGTATAATAGCTACTGCTGAGCGAACGCAAAGGTGATTATATTCTCCAACCCCATATATTGGTTCCAAAATATAATCAAACGCTTGCATAACACTATCCTGCATTCCCCAACCTGTGCCAAAAAGCAATAATATCGGCTGTTCTTGAACCAATAATTCTTCTCTAGCCAGTTTATAAGATATCGTATTTGAATATGTACGAGCATCAGTTGTCATAATTATCGGTAGCTGACCTGTCTCTTTTTGAATATTAGACACACACTCCGTAATATCATTAACAAGTTTGACAATACTAAGTGCTTGATTTCTATCTGGATTGCACTCTTTACCATAACCAACATTCCAATAATTCAAAATTTCGTTAATTATCTCTTGTTGGTTTGTAGAAGGATGTATTATAAAATAATTTTTAATTGCATAGGTATTACATGTTCTAGCTATATCATGAATATCAAAATTAGTCACAGAACTTGTAACAACTTCCATATTACGATTATAAACTGGATAATGCACCAAGCCTAAATATACACTAGTCATTTTCTTTTTTTATAACCTCGTCAATTATCTCTAACAATAATACGCCATCATCTCTTTGCAATTCACTCTTTTTCAATAAATCTTTACGCAATAAAAAAGTTTTTTCCAAAGATTTTTTGCGACGCCAAACATTAATTTGTTTATGATTACCCGAACGCAAAACTTCGGGTACAATCAGCCCTTGAAATTCAACTGGCCTTGTATAATGAGGATGTTCTAATAAACCATTAGCAAAACTATCTTGATAGGCACTATCAAGTTTACCTAAAACCCCAGGAATAAAACGCATCAAAGCATCTAGTGTTACTAACGCTGCCAATTCGCCACCTGTAAGAATATAGTCTCCTATTGATAAAAATCCATCAACAAACTCATAAATTCGAGCGTCAAACCCTTCATAGTGTCCACAAACAAAAATTAAATCCTGTCCAGACGTGGCCATGTCAATAGCTAGTTTTGTAGATAAAATTTCACCTTCAGGAACCATTGCAATTACCTTAGCTGAAGGATTTGCTGCTTTAGCTAAACAAATCGCTCTAATCCACGGTTCTGGTTTAAGTAACATTCCACTGCCACCACCAAAAGGAGTGTCATCAACTAGCCGATGTTTATCCTCTGCATATTCCCGAGGATTTACGGTTTCTATGGTAAGCATTTTTTTCTCAATTGCTTTTTGCAAAATGCTATATTGTGTATTTGCCAAAATCAACTCTGGAAATAATGTTAAAAAAATTATTTTCATTTTTATTCCCAAGCTAAAAGAGAAACTAACATTTTCCCTTCTGACAAATCAATATTTTTTACAACTTTTTTCAAAGCAGGGATCAACAATTCTTTACCTTCATTATTTTTCACAATATAAACATCATTGCTTCCTGTTTGCAATACTTCAATTATTTTGCCCAAAAAATTATTTTCCGTATCATAAACTTCTAGTCCTTCAATCTCAAAAGCATAGTACCTACCTTCTGGTAAATTACCTAAATCAGCTTTATCCATTACTATATTGTGACCACGTAGTTTTTCAGCGGCATTCATATCTTCAATCCCAGCTAATTTTACTAAAACAAATTGTTTATGAAATCTGGCTTGCTCTACTTTAAGTTGTCCATATTCTTCAATATTCAATTCCAAAAGAGTCAAAAATCTCTCTGGCAACTCGGTTAATGGCTTAATACGAACTTCACCCCGCACACCGTGCGGGGCTAATATCTTTCCTATAATAATTTTGTTCTTATTCATAGGTTTTCTTATTCCCTAAACGCAATAACTTTACCATCTTCTAGTAAAATTTCTGCACCAATTATCTCATCTAAAACGTCGCCAACTTTTAATTCATAAACTCTTTCCATATTGCCGCGCATAATTTCAGCACCTAGCTCTAACTTTTCCGTTGCAGCAATCTTTGTTTCTAACTCATTTTTTGCTTCTAAGCGCTTTGCCCGTTCAGCTTCTATTTGTTCACGCAACGCTGGCAATCCTTGGGCATCTTGCTTTGCTTGTTCAGCTAACATACGCTTACCATGAAATTCGATTTGCTCTAGCTCGTATTCAACATTTTTCAAATTTGCCGTAAACTCGTTAGTAAGTTCACGTTTCAATTTTTCTGTAACTTTAGCCTTAATATTAATTGGCAATCTAACCATCATACTTTGCATAGTCATATCCATCCTTAAATTAGATGATATCCACAATCACCTTTATATTCTTTCTAGTTGCGGCTGCTTTCATAACACTGCGAATTGCTTTTGCAATTCTTCCTTGTTTGCCAATCACCTTACCCATATCCTCTGGGGCAACATGAAGACGAAGTGTTGTGGTTGTACCATTCACTTCCTCTTCAATGCTCACCGCATCAGGATTACTCACAAGGGATTTGGCAATTAATTCTACCAATTCCTTCATGATTTTAAGCCTCTTTCTTTGAGCGTTTTACTTCATCCCATTTTTTCATGATACCATCTTTGCTAAATAAAGATTTCACAGTATCAGTAGGTTGAGCTCCTTTAGCTAACCAAGCAAGCGCTTTCTCTTCATCAATTTTTACGATAGCTGGTTGTTTTGTAGCATCATAATAACCAATGCTTTCGATAAAGCGACCATCACGTGGAGAACGTGAATCAGCTACGATTACACGGTAAAAAGGATTTTTCTTAGACCCCATACGATTTAAACGAATTTTTACTGCCATTTTAAATTCACCTCCTTAAAAATTGGTTGTTCAGTCAATAATTTATTTCATGAAAGGTAGTTTGAAACCACCTTTTTTAGCTAATTTTTGCATTCCTTGCATTTGTTTCATCATTTTTTTGCTTTCTTCAAATTGTTTAAGTAGTTTATTTACATCTTGAACACGCGTGCCACTACCTAAGGCTATTCTCTTTCGTCTACTTCCATTTAAGATATTCGGATTACGCCGTTCTTTTTTGGTCATTGAACGAATTATAGCTTCGACATGAAGAATTTCTTTATCATTTATCTCTACATTTTGCAATTTTTTAATGTTTCCCATGCCAGGAATCATGTTCAAAATAGACTCAATCGAACCCATTTTCTTAATCATCTGTAATTGGTCTAAAAATTGTTCTAAAGTGAATTCTTCCTTTAGCAATTTTTTTTCCATTTCCGCGGCTTGATCCATATCAATTGTTGATTGGGCTTTTTCAATTAAACTTAAGATATCGCCCATTCCTAAAATTCTAGAAGCCATGCGTTCTGGATGAAAAGGTTCCAAAGCATCTAGTTTTTCACCCATACCTACAAATTTTATCGGCTTTCCGGTAACTGCTTTAATAGATAAAGCCGCCCCACCTCTAGCATCACCATCTAACTTAGTTAAAATCAAACCAGTTACATCTAGTGTTGCATTAAAGCTTTCCGCAACAGTAACCGCATCTTGACCAGTCATAGCATCTACAACTAACAATATTTCCTGTGGTTGAACTACATTTTTAATTCCGTCCAACTCCGCCATTAATTCTTGATTAATGTGTAATCGACCAGCTGTGTCAATAATAACTGTATCACAAAACAAGGAAACTGCTTTATCAATAGCCTGGCGGGCAATTTCAATTGGACTATTTCCCTCTGGCATTGTAAAAACCGGGATACTTAGTTGCTCGCCTAAAACTTGCAATTGCTTGATCGCTGCGGGGCGATAAATATCTGCCGCTACCATCAAAGGTTTTTTGTTTTGCTTTTTCAAATGATTGGCTAACTTACCTGCGGTAGTAGTTTTCCCTGCCCCTTGTAAGCCTACAAGCATTATTATAGTGGGCGGTTTAGCCGCAACTGTCAATTTACTTTGTGTTCCGCCCATCAAATCGGTAAGTTCTTCATTAACAATTTTTACGACTTGCTGTGCTGGTGTTAAACTATTTAGTACTTCTTGACCAATAGCTTTAGCTTTTACTTTGGCAATAAAGTCTTTAACAACTTTAAAATTTACGTCTGCTTCTAGCAAAGCCATTCGCACTTCACGCAACGCTTCATTTACATGTTCTTCCGTTATCTTGCCTTTGCCTTTTAATTTTTTAAATGCTTCTTGCAATCTATCAGCTAATCCTTCAAATAACACCTCACACACCTCCGTCCGCTAAAATTTTTCGCACAATTTTTCTACAATCATCTATATTTATCAATTCTCTATTTTTTTCTAATTCAGTTAATACTTCTTTTAAGAGCTGACGTTCTTTTTCCCAGCGTGCTAATAAATTTAATTTCTTATCAAAATCAGACATTACCGTTTCAGCTCTTTTAATTGCATCATGTACAGCTTGCCTTGAAACTTTATGCTCTTCTGCTATCTCGGTTATCGAACAATCTTCTAAATAATGCGCCTGTATATACTCTTGCTGACGATTTGTCAATAGAGCACCATAAAAATCATATAACATTATTACTTTAAATCTTGCCTCTAACACTAGTTCACCACCCGTCAAGCATAATGCCTTTACACATTATAATTGCTTGCATTGTTTTTGTCAAGTCCTTTCACTTGTCAAAGAGCGCTTTTGCAAATTCTTCTGGACTAAAAGGTCTAAAATCATGTAATTTTTCGCCCACACCAATCCATTTTACGGGAATATTTGCCTGTTCTTTTATGCCTAAAACAATTCCACCTTTTGCTGTTCCATCTAACTTTGTTAAAACAATCCCCGTGACATTTGCTACTTTAGTAAAAACATCTGCTTGATTCAAAGCATTTTGACCTGTTGTAGCATCTAAAACTAAAAATGTTTCATGCGGAGCATCTGGAAGTTCGCGTTTTATTACACGGTGTATTTTTTCTAATTCTTTCATCAAGTTATCTTTATTATGTAATCTACCAGCTGTATCGATGAATAGCACATCGACATTTCGAGCTTTAGCAGCCTGTAAAGCATCAAACACAACTGCCGCTGGATCCGCTCCCTCACCTTGTTTTATTATGGTTGCATTAGCTCGTTCTGCCCATATTTCTAATTGTTCACTTGCAGCCGCTCTAAAAGTATCTGCCGCCGCAAACATTACTTTATATCCTAATAAATTATAATAATTACCTAATTTCCCAATCGTAGTGGTTTTTCCTACTCCATTTACACCTACTACCAAAATTACAGTTGGTTTACCAGATATACGTGTCCCTTGCAAGTCTTTAGCTAATATTTCTGAAATTTTTTCTTGCAGAAATGGAATTACTTGTTCTGGTTGCGTTATTATCTTGTCTTTAGTTGCAATTTTTATTTCTAATAACAGCTTTTGCACTACTTTATTACCAACATCAGCAGTTATTAATACCGCCTCTAACTCTTCTAAAAAGTCCTCATCAATTTTCAAAGAGCTACTAACAAGAGCTTCAATTTTTTCCGTGAAATTTTTTCTTGTCTTGCTTAAGCCATCTTTCAATCTTTCAAAAAAACTCATTCTCCTACCTCCATATCTTTAATTTGGACTGATAAAACTTTTGATATTCCTGGTTCTTGCATTGTTACTCCATAAATAGTATTTGCTATTTGCATACTAGGTTTACGATGAGTTACGATTATAAATTGAGTGTTAATACCGTATTCTTGCAAATATCTATTGAATCTGTGTAAATTCGCTTCATCTAGTGGTGCATCTATTTCATCTAAAACACAAAAAGATGTTTTTCTCAATGAAAGTATCGCAAAAAGAAGAGCTATTACAGTTAATGACCTTTCTCCTCCTGATAATAAAGATAAAGCTTGTTGTTTTTTTCCAACTGGTTGGACAAAAATCTCTACGCCAGAATTCAGCCAATCATCTGCCTCTAATAATTCCAGACGCGCGCTTCCACCTGCAAATAAATTTTTATAGGTTTTGCCAAATTCTTCATTAAGTTCTTTGAACGCCACCTTAAATTTCTCCGTCATCGCTTTATCAATGTCTTGGATTATTATTTCTAAATTATCTTTGCTTTCTAGTAAATCTTGATATTGCTTGTTCATAAATTCTAGTTTTTCTGCAGCAAGCTGGTAATCTTCAATGGCTTTAGGATTTACTAATCCCAAACCTTTAATAGCCTCTTGGATATTTTGAATATTTTTTTTGCAAACTTTAATGTTTATGCCTTCTTCACGTAGCATTTTTGCTTGCTCTAGATCAAGCGAAAACTTTTCCTGTAAATTATTATTCAAATTATCTATAAGCATTCGTTTTTCGTTTAAATTCATTTCGGCTTTACTTGCTGCCCGTTCTAAACTACTTTGCAATAAATTCTTTTCCCGCAATGCTGTCTGTATTTCAATTTGCTTAGACAGCAAACTCTCGCGTTGTATAGCTATCGCTGAATTTTTTCTTTTCTGCTCTACGATATCCATTTCCGCTTGTTTTTGTCGCTCATCAATTTCAGTTAATTCCTTTAAGAGCGACGCTTCTGCGAGCTGATTTTCTTGAATTAATCTTACCACTTCACTTCGTTCTGTTGTTATCTTTTCCAGATCTTCTTGTGTATATAAAATTTTTTCTTGTAAATATTTAATTTCCTGTTGTAAACTGTTTTTTTGCAATTCCAATTCATTTATGGCTTTTAAACAATTTTCCCGCTTTACTTGCAAACTATTTATTTCTAGTTCCTGCTGTGTTAAGTCTTCTCTACCTAAATCTTTGCTGTTTTCTAAGTTCGTAAGTAGAACCTCTACTTGAACTAGTTGCGCTTCTAATTCTTGTAGTTCTATTTTTTCTCTCTCTACATTTTTATTACAACTTGCTACTTCTAGCTTTAAATTTTCTACTTTTTCTTTTAAATATTCTACTTGAGCTTGCTGTTTAGAAGATTTAACCGCCATTTGTTGAGCTTCATCCGTAGCAAATTGAACTTTAATCTCTAGCTCTTTAAAAAGCGAATTTTTATTTTCAAATTCCCCAGCCAATAATTTATACTCTTTTTCTAATTTAAGTATATTATTTTTATTAGTTTTTATTTCTTCTTCCCGTGCTAAAAAACTCGGTTCACTATTTTTAAAACTTCCTCCTGTTAAAGAGCCACCAATATTTATTACTTCGCCACTTATTGTAACTAAACGATGCTTAAAATTGTATTTACGCGCAATATTTAAAGCATTATCAATATTGTCAACTACTAAAATTCTTCCCAATAAAAAATTAGCAACTATCTTTAATTCTGGCTTACAAGCTACTAGACTTTCTGCTGTACCAAGAACACCTTTTTCAGTTAAAGCTTGAGAATCAATAAATTTTTGCGGACTTAAAGTATTTAATGGTAAAAAGGTTACTCGCCCTAATTTGTTTTCTTTTAAATATTCAACTGCTACTTTTGCAACTTTATCATCTTGTGTAATAATATTTTGCATACTACTTCCCAAAGCAGTCTCAATTGCTAGAATATATTCTTTCGGAACTGTTAAAATTTCTGCTACAGCACCAATTATTCCGCTCCGCCATGATTTTTGTGCCGATAAAATACTTCTGGCCCCAACAGCAAATCCTTGATAAGCAGCATGCAGTCTCTCTAACACCGTATTTTGGTTTTTTATTTTTTGCAATTGCACTTCAATATCTGCCTTTTTCTGAAGCAATACTGCAATTTCATTTTGTAGTTTTTGCTTATTTTCTAGGTTTTCAGCAATATCTTTATTTAATTTCACTTTTTGCAATTCAGTATTTCTTAAATTATTTGTATGTTCTGCCAGTTCTAACTCTGCAGCTTGCTGTAATTTTTCACTGTCATCAGCTTCCTGTGCTTGTCTGATAATACGCGCCTGTATTTGTTCTATATTTTTTTGCAAATACAATATATGATTTTTTTTATCTAGATATTCATTAAGACTGTTACTTAGTGTCTCTTGAAAATTTTTATAAGCAACCATCTTATCATTGTATATATCATTAATTCGCTCATATTCGCTGCGATAATTGGCATAAGTATTATTTAAACCAATCAAATCTTGTTCTTTGACGTTTTTATCTTTTTGCAAATTCACCAAATTGATATTATTGTGGTGATTATAATCAGCTATTAATTTTTCTTGTTGTAAGTCTAATTCAACAATTTTATTTTTTAATTGATTTTGTCGTTCTCGCAAAACCGAACTACTGCCTAATATTTTTTCACAAGTGGTAGATAAACTGGTAAGTTTGGTTTGCATTTCAGAATAATAATTATCTAACTCCTCTAAGGTTTTATTATTCTTAGCTTGATTTTCCTCTAAATTGTTTATATCTAAAATATTTCGCTCTTTATTTATATCCTGTTCTCGATATTTTTTTTCTAACTCGCCAATGGAATTTTGCAAACTTTCATAATTATAAAGATATTCTTGAATGCTATTATGCTTCAAACTAACATATAAATCATTATACTGCCTTGTTTTTTCGGCTTCTCTTGCTAAAACTTCAATATTGTTTTCATTTTCAAGCTTAATATCACAAATTCTCAATAAATTTTCTTGTACTTTATCTAGTCTTTGGATACTTTCTTGTTTTTTCAACTTATACTTTATTATCCCTGCAATATCTTCAATTAAAATTCTTTTTTCATCAGCTCGCCCATTAAGAATTTCATCAACTTTATTTTGCCCAATGACAAATAATGACCCTTTGCCTACACCAGTATCCAAAAAAAGATTATGGACATCTTTTAATCTGCAGCCTTTTTTATTTATATAATATTCACTTTCACCACTACGATAAAGTCGTCTAGTTATTTCAACTTCTTGATAATCAATAGGTAAACTGTGATCCGAATTGTCAAACACCAAAGAAACTTGAGCCAAATTTGCTGGTTTGCGAAGTTGTGTTCCTGAAAAAATCACATCTTGCATTGCCGAGGCACGTAAATATTTTGTACTCTGTTCTCCTAAAACCCATCTTATTGCATCGGTAATGTTACTTTTCCCGCTTCCGTTAGGTCCAACAACGGCAATAACGCCTTTCTGAAAATTAACAGTTACTTTCTCGGCAAATGATTTAAATCCTACTGCTTCTAAAGACTTTAAATACAAATGTATCACCAACCATTTTGAGATTTTTCGAATCGGCACTATTGTTTATTATATCATAAACATAACATTTTTTTATAATTGCCTAGGTTGTTCAAAACTTAATTTTAAATCTACAAGTTCGTTATTTTCGCACCAATTTATTGTTATATTTGGGTAGGCCTTTGCAAAAAATTTTTTGTTATATTGTCGTATTCCAATGATTTTTGAAGTTAATTTAGTTGGATATTCAGCTTTCACTGTTATTCTAATTTTCCCAGGCAAATCATCACAAAATTTTGCAACAAGCATTTGATAGTAGTGTTGGCTAACCATCTCCCCAAAAGCTGGGTGATATTCTCCGGCAATAATATTTTCTTGCAAGCATTCTTCAGCTTGCAGGCCTATTCTAATCACAGGAATATTGTTTTCCTTTAGTTTTTGCAAAATATAACTTGCCTGAGCAATAGTCTCTTGCAAAGATTTAGGTGCGAATTCGTTTTTAATATACATTTTTTCTAATTCTGTACCTTTTAAAACCATTAAAGAATATATTCTGGCCATATCTGGTTTCAAAGTTAAAACTAAGTTAGTGCTAGATATTATACTCTTCCAGTCTTGTCCTTGCATACCCACCATCAGTTGCACGCCAACTTTTATTTCAGCTTTTTTTATTAACTCGACTGCATTTAAAACAATTTCTTTACCATGCCCACGTTTTGCCAATTCAAGAACTTTGTTATCCATAGCTTGAATTCCTAATTCAATAATTTCTACTCCATATTCTTTTAGAGTTTTCAATCCCTCAGTATCTATGCAATCTGGCCTTGTAGACACACGAATACTTTTTATATGATCTTTATCCTGGCGTTTTTTCACATGCTGTAGCAAGCGAATTTGGAGTTCCTGATCTAAAGCTGTAAAAGAGCCACCATAAAAAGCTACTTGCTTATCACTACCTTGAGGCAATAATGAAATAAATCTTTCTATTTGCAATTCTACACTTTTAAAATCAAATCTACTTTGACCACTAATTATTTTCTGATTACAAAAAGTGCATTCATGTCGGCACCCTGCATGAGGAATAAAAACAGGTACAATATACATTTTTTCTCCTTTAATTAAGAAAAACTATCCCGAATTAATATAAGCTATAAACAAGTTTTTAATATAGCACATATTTCCGAGATAGTTTTTAATTTATTTTTTTAATTTTTCTAAAGCTTGTTTTGCAGCTAATTGCTCAGCTTCTTTTTTGTTTTTTCCCAAACCCCCACCATATGTTGCATCATTTATTTTAACAACTACATCATACTGTTTGTTATGATCTGGGCCAATTTCATTAACAACATAATATTTAATAACATTATCAGCATCACGTTGCACAAGCTCCTGTAACTGAGTTTTATAGTCAACAAAACTATCTGCTAAGTCACAATTTAACATTTCGTCAGAAATTAAATCCAAAACAACTTTTCTTGTACATTCAAAGCCTACATCAAGGTAGTAGGCACCTATAACAGATTCAAATGTATCTGCTAAAATAGAGTTCCTATCTCTGCCGCCATTCATTAACTCGCCTTTACCTAACAAGATATATTTACCTAAATATATCTTGCGCGCATAATTAGCTAACGCATGTTCACAGACATACCTCGCCCTTATCTTCGTCATTTCCCCTTCGTTCATTTCAGGAAAATTCTTATACAAGAAAGTACTCACTATCAAGCCTAATACAGAATCTCCTAGAAATTCAATTCTCTCGTTATCCATAGTCATCCCATGGTTACGATTTTCATAGGCATATGAGGAATGTGTAAGTGCAGTATTTAGCAAACTCAAATTATTAATCTTTTCCCCTAATGTGGCACACAAGTTTAATAATTCTTTTTTTCTTTGAATGTGCATTCAAACACCTACTAGATAGTGTATTTCTTTAATAAGATAGCCGCATTATGCCCACCAAAGCCAAAAGAGTTAGATAGTGCCATATTAACTTCAGCTTTTCTTGATGTATTTGGAACATAATCTAGATCCATGCCATCTTCAGGTGTTGTGTAATTAATTGTTGGCGGAATAACAGAATTCTTTATTGTCAACGCAGTAGCTATAACCTCTATTCCACCTGCTGCCCCCAGCAAATGACCTGTCATTGATTTGATTGAACTGATTGCTAGTTTTTTAGCATGTTCACCAAACAAACTTTTGATAGCTAATGTTTCGTTCTTATCATTCATCGGCGTTGATGTCCCGTGCGCATTAATATAATCCACCGCTTCTGGTGCTACACCTGCATCTTTCAACGCTAATTTCATGCACTCTGAAGCTTTAGCACCTTCTGGAGCAGGTGCTGTCATGTGATAAGCATCTGCATTAGTACCATAGCCAACCACTTCGGCATAAATAGTCGCATTGCGGGCAAGTGCATGTTCCAAACTTTCTAAGACAACAATGCCGGATCCTTCACCCATAACAAAGCCGTCACGTTCTTTATCAAATGGTCTTGATGCCTGCTCTGGTGCGTCATTTCTAGTAGAAAGAGCTTTCATAGAGCAAAATCCAGCAACTGCAATCGGAGAAATAGCTGCTTCTGTTCCTCCAGCAAGCATTACTTCCGCATCCCCTCTTTGAATTGTTTTAAAAGCATCACCAATGCAATTTGTACCACTTGCACAAGCTGTGACAATAGATGTACTTGGTCCATTCAAACCTAATGTTATAGAAGCTTGTCCAGCAGCCATATTAGCAATCATCATTGGCACAAAAAACGGACTAACACGATTAGGACCTTTATCGAATAATGCCTTATATTGATCATGTAAAGTTTCCACACCACCAATACCTGTGCCTATACAAGTACCAATGCGGTCTCTATCTACTTTGTCTAAGTCTAACTCAGCATCTGCAATGGCCATTTTACTAGCAGCTATTGCATAATGAACAAAGCGATCCATTCTCTTGCCTTCTTTTTTATCTACATATTGAGTGTAATCAAAATCTTTAACTTCACCAGCTATTTTACTGGTAAAATCAGTCGTATCGAAACGAGTAATCAATCCAATACCGGATTTTCCTGCTATTAAATTATTCCAAAACTCATCTTTACCTATTCCGATTGGAGTTACCGCTCCAACTCCAGTTATAACTACGCGCTTGCTCACTTATATCACTCCCTATTGTATTCTTCGGCTTCTTTTTTAATTCTGGCAAAAATTTCTTTTACAGATAAAATTTCATTTATACGTGTCATACTTTCGCCACTAAATACTAAACCTGTTTCTACATCACCTTGTTGCGCTCTAATCAGAGCATTAATAATACAAAAATTCTGTTCGCAATGTTTCAAACAGGATCTGCATTCTGTTGGTCTCGGGGTATTTCCCTCTAGAGATAATTGTGCAAACGGATTTCTTACCGCTCTGCCTTTATACCCTACAGGACTATCTATTAATACAATATCTTCTTCTTTTACATTAAGATACATTGCCTTCAAATTTGGTGCTCCATTTGATTCCACGCTAGCTGCAAATCTGCTACCCATTTGTACACCATCTGCACCTAAAGAAATCGCCCGTGCAACATCTTTCCCATCTACAATTCCTCCTGCAACAATTACAGGAATATTTACAGCTTTTTTTATATCTGGAAATATCTCAAGCATTGGTAAATCTGTTCCAAGATGTCCCCCTGCTTCCTTACCTTCAACCACTATCGCTGAAGCTCCTAAAGATTGAGATATTTTAGCTAATTTTACAGAAGATACAATTGGCACAATTGGAACATTCGCTTCTTTACCTAAAGCAAAAATATCCCTTGAAAACCCTGCTCCAGCAATAACCAAATCTATACCCTCATCAATTGCAGTCTTAACTAATCCTAAGAACTCCCTTGCTGCTACCATAGCATTAATTCCTATAATGCCTTTATTATTTGTTAATTCTCGAGCTAAACGTATTTCTCTTCTCAATTCATCAAAAGTCATGCCGGATGCAGCAATTATCCCTATTCCACCTTCCAGAGCAACTGCAGCCGCTAAACGAGCAGTAGAAAGGCGAATGGCCATACCACCTTGTACAATTGGTACTTCAGCTACTAAATGGCCTATTTTAAGCGCTGGCAGTTTCAACAAACACTCCTCCATTCATTTTAGGCAAATGACCAAGCATATAGCTCAATCATTTGCCTAACTTCCCATTAAAATTACAACTAGCCTTTTTTTTCTTTGATTAAATCCACTGCATCTTTAACAGTACGAATTTTTTCAGCAAGTTCATCTGGAATCTCAATCTCAAACTCTTCTTCAAAAGCCATGATTAATTCTACGATATCTAGTGAATCAGCACCTAAATCATCTACGAATGTAGAGTCTATAGTAACTTCTGCTGCATCAACGCCTAATTGCTCAACCGTAATTTCTTGTACCTTTTCAAAAACGTCCATCCCGTTCACCTCCTTTCAATAAAAAGAGCTATAATAAAGCACTATATTACATTACCATACCGCCATCAATATGTAAAGTTTGTCCTGTAATATAACTTGCATTATCAGAAGCTAAGAAAATAATTGCTTTAGCAACATCAGCTGGTAAACCGAATTTTTTCGCTGGAATGCTATTGCTCATTTCTTCTTTTACCTTTTCTGGTAATTTAGCAGTCATATCTGTTTCAATAAATCCAGGTGCAACCGCATTTACAGTAATATTGCGGCTAGCAACTTCTTTCGCTATAGATTTTGTAAAACCAATAGCCCCTGCTTTAGAAGCTGCATAATTTGCTTGCCCTGCATTTCCCATAACGCCAACCACCGAGCTAACATTAACTATTCTACCATATTTTTGTTTCATCATATATTTTAAGGTTGATTTTGTGCAATTAAATATTCCTTTTAGGT